>CAZVJA010000061.1:0-25413 GCA_964626885.1 uncultured Planctomycetaceae bacterium
TCGATGTCTGGCTGTTGCACGCTCCGTGCGCGCGAACGCATCGAGCGAAGGAGTTGTGGAATAACCGAACCGGTCGATGTACCATTCTGCGCTGAAGCCGGACATTTTCTTTGTCGTGGCTCGCAATGAAACATCAACTCAGGAGATGCCGCGATGAAAGCTCTGTTCCCCCTCGTTATCCTGTTCTCTCTGGTGGCTGCCCCCTCATTCGCAAACGACGGCCAGATTCCCAGCGATTCGCTGGCGAAAATGGGACTGGGCGGACTGCGAACACTTTCCGACACGGACGGTGCGTTGGTCCGCGGCCAGTCACATGTCTTCACCTTCAGCGCGGCCCGTGTTGGAAGCACCACGCGCACTCAATATCGTTCGGGATCGAACTTCGCCTACAGCAGCCGCATTGTCGTCGGCGGCGGCACGATCGCAGGGGGTGGTGCGTACGCGACAGCGCAGTGAACTTCGATTTCGACTGCGAACTGATGAAGTGAGACCGACTTGTAAGCGGTTTAGCCGTCATGCCGTTAATTCAAGCATAATGGCCCGATTGCTATTGGCATGTGAACGGAGCCAATCATTCGCGGTCGCATCGTTTGCATTTATCCATTCGTCCACAGCTTCCATTAACGATTCGTCTTCCCAGTTTCGCATTCCCTCTGCATACGCATCTGCGAAGCCTGTTGGTGCAAACTGCTGCAATGCCGTATGCATCATATGTTGCCTTGCCGCAGGTGTTGCTTCATAGTAAGTCCACGCAGCCGATCGAATCGATTGTGCAAACCAACAGAGCGCTTCAACAAAGACGAATGCAGATAATGGCAACCCGTAATCGGGGAGTTCAAGTGAGAATTTGTGCGAGCTGCAGATTGCAGACGATAGATCTACAAGGTCGCCGTATTCGTTTCCCCCGAGAAGTTTGTCAATGTACTCAACACTCCATTTCCTTGGCATAACAATTCTCGATACATACGCGGTGCAACTCTGACAGGATTCCTAGGCACGCCATTTAATTCTTAACACTCGCCTAATTACACCGGCGGGCTAGTCAACTCCGGCTGCGGGGCGTGCGGGTAATCGACCGGCTCGTATTTGATCGCCAGTTCGGGTGTGTCGATCTTCTTGTGCCCCTCGAACCGCGACGTGAGTGCCCGGTCGAGAATTCCACCCGTCAGCAGCGTCCGTTCGACCGGATAGGTCGGCTTACCGGTGTGCATCATCCGCTCGATCCCCTTCAACAGGTAGGCAAAGTGCGGATGCCGCGGCTGCGTGTATTCCTCGATCCGCGTCGCCAGCGGCTCTTTCTTCCCTTTCAGTTGCAGTGCAATCCCAGTGCGGTTGGCCGTCGGCAGCATGAAGAGCGCGCCAGGCAGCCCGTCAACGTATTCAAACAAGAACAACGCGGAATTCGGATCGTTGCGCGGGTCAGCATCGCTCGATTTCGGCACTGCCGCATACGCCGCGTCAAAGAGATCACGGCGAACGACGCCGTCATCGAGCGCCTGCCACATCTTCTTCCCGTCAAGGCACTGCACCCACTTCACGCCGGTTTCGGCCCCGCGACGCCGCTCGACGAGCGATTGCAGGCATTCGAGCGCGTGGATTCCGTAGATGTCGAGCCCCGAATAGCCGATGCCGACGACCGCTTCGATCTCGCAGCCCATCGGCACATCGATTTCCGGGATGCGGAAGCTCAACGGCAGCGATGAACCCGCCATGAATGGGATCTTCATCGCGCGGGCGCGGTCATACATCCACTTGGCATCGTCCCACATCGGGCCGAGGTTCTTGTCGTTGAAGAGCGGCACGACCCGGCCATGCTTTTCGAACGTGTTCGTGATCTCGGTGAACAACCTTCGGCGGGGATAGAGGTGCTGCTCCTTCTCGTTCCAGGGATAATCCCCATGCTCGCCGATGAGGAGCACGCCGTCGACCGGTATTCCGTTGCCGCCGACGGTGATCGCCTTCTCGATCGAATCGAACATCGGCACGCCATGTTTTTTGGACATGCCGCGGGAGAGGTCGGACTCCGGATACTGCTCGACGTACATCGACGACAGCGACAGCGCCGGCCCCGGCCCGCCGTCCTGCTTCCACCCTTCGAGGATCTTGCCGATGAGCACGTCGGCGTGCGACCCCGGGAAGTAGACGGTGATGATGGCCGCAATCGATTTCTTTTCGATCTTCTTTGCCGTCGGCGCGGCCACCGCGCGCGGACTGGCGCTGCCGAAGAGTGACATCGCCGCGCCCGCTCCCACTGTACCCGCTGCATGGGTAACGAACTCTCTGCGACTCAATTGATTCTTCAAGTTCTGTGTCATTGGTTCAAAACTCCGACAGCGCGTCTTCTTCCCGTAGGAAACCCAAGGCATCATTCCGCAGAATATCTCCCTCAACATAATACGGCACGGCACCGACGTCGAAGATAGCGTCCTTTCCTGTGGAATTCTTAAAAAAGGTCAGCAGATCCGTATAGGCACGCTTAGCCTTTGGTGCATCGAGATACGTTCCCCGGTTTCCCACGATCGGCGTGCTCGCTCCTTCCTGCTTTTTTATCCGCAGAATATTTCGGACCCGCGATGCGAATTCGTGGCCTGCAACCACCCCTGCCAGACGCCGCTCGTACAATGCGTTTCCGCGAACTAATTCCCGCGCCTGCTGCAGCGACGCAGCCGTTTCGTCAAGCAAAGCGGGCTTCATCACCAGATACATGCCGCGGCCGCCGCTGTAAACGGGAGTTGGACTTTCCGCGAGAGCGCGCATCAGCGCTTCATGATACGCCCGCATCGGCTTGGCAGCCGGACCGTAGTAATTCGTGTAGTAAAGTTCCAGCTCCCGCGCGACATCGAGATCCGGGTTCCAGAGCAGTTGGGCGCACAGGTAGAGGTCCAGCCCTTGCGGTCCCCAGGAGGGGTGCGCTTCGTTGTAAACGCCGCGCACATTGAACTGCCGGTAGGCGCGGAGGCGGTCGGCCATCGTATGAGCGAGGGGCAACGGCCCCGGCCAACCATAGCCGGACCAATACTCGTAGGTGTAAATCTCCGACACGCCGAGTTCCTTCCAACGGCGAAAACTCTCCCTGGCGGGTTGGTTCCAGTTCGCCTCGCGCGAGAGAAAAGATTTTGTGTAATCTGACCATCCATTGATAAGCGCGATATGAATCAAAACATTCGGCTCCATGCGATCGATTATGGTGGGAGGTGATGTCCAGGTGCTGTACGCATTCAGTGAAATTCGGGCACCCGGCACGGCCTGCGCCAGTTTGCGGGCCACGATGTTCGTGAACGCACAAACGCGATTCGTCATCGACTCCGGATCTTTGGGATCGTCCATCGCCTTGCAGGCATCGCATTCGCAGAAGGGACAAGCATCGTTCGGTGTGGCTGAAAAGCTGACGCTCGCCAGATCGCTTTGTGAACGAGCCAACGCGATAATTTTTTGCGCGAACAACTCCTGCAATCCCGGGTTGCTCAAGCACAACTGCAACCCGGTCGGGTTGTCGGGACGAGTGGCCGCACCGGGCATCTGCCTGCGCCGTTCCCCTTTGTACAAACAAAAATACTCCGGGTGCTTGTCGAAGTATTCCTCGACCGGAACATACTGATAATAAATGTGGTCGAAATGCAGCGAAACATTCCCACCTGTGCGCGGGTCCGAACCAGGATCGGGGCCGTTGAGCCGGTGACGCAGTGCCCACAGAGCGGCCCACTCGTTTTGATCAACCGTCGCTTCCGCGTTGCGCGTAAATCCGCCGGCCAATGTACTGCGATAAGCATAATCCGGCACCTTCGACACTTTGCGGCCCAACGGAAATGCGATCGTGTCCCGTTTGGGGACATGCTCTCCCCACGGCTCAGGGCGATACCATCGCACTCCCAACTGTTCCAGCAAGTCATACACGCCGTACAACACGCCGCGCTGCCGATCTCGTCCGCCGACAATCGCCAGCCGATCGTTAGACACGTCGACGAGGTACTGCTCCGTTGCCAGGCTCGAAGTATCGATGTCATCAGTAAATCGGTTCTTCCCCACGGCGATGAACTTCCCGACCGGCCTCTCCTTGATCCACAAGTCGGTGCGGAGCACGATCTCACGACCGGTGATTTTCTGGAGATACTGACGCAGTTCCTGAGCGGCGAACTTCTCGGGGGACGTAGCGCGGGAATCGATAAAAATGTCCGGAACAACACCGTGCGGATCGATGAGCGTCAGTGCGGCCTGTTCCTCGGCGCGGCAATTCCGTGGCGCGATCACCGCAGGCAGTACCAACATGCTGATGAGAACTACATGGCTGAATCTGGACCAGATTTTCATCGTATGAATCATCCAGGTGCGAGTTTTCGAGTAAGCACAAAGTGCGGTGGTTCGAAGGCGGGGCAATCGAGCAGGATGGAAAACAAGAGATTCGAGCAGTGATTCGAGCAGTACTTCGGAGACAAATTCACCGATGACTATGCTAGTCCGCTCACTGGCTCGCGGTGTTCGAGCACGTATTGCGGGCGGCCGTTGTGGTCGTGGAAAGTAGTCCCCGGGTCAATCCCCAGCAACTGGTAGATGTTTGTAAGCACGTTCTGCATGCGGATCGGCGTGCTGATCACCCGCTCGCCGTGTGCGTCGGTCGCGCCGATCACCTGACCGGTCTTGAGTCCCCCTCCCGCCACCCACAGAAAACCCGCTTCGGGCCAGTGACTGCGACCGTCGGGAGTGATGTCGCCGATGCGCGGCGTGCGGCCGAATTCGCCCCCCATCACAATCGCCACGTCGTTGAGCATCCCGCGCTCTTCCAGATCCAGAACGAGCGCGCTCAATGCCTGGTCGAGCGGCGGCAGCATTGCCCGCAGCGACTCGAAGTTGAAGCGGTGCGTGTCCCAGCCCCCCATGCAGTAGGTCACCACCGAGACCCCCGCCTCGATGAGCCGCCGCGCCTTCAAAAGAGACGGTCCCGGATGCCCCTGGTCATGATAATTCTTGACGCATTCCTGCCGGATGACGCGAAACGGTTTTTCTCCGTAGCGTGCGCGGACCTTCTCCGGCTCGCGCTCGACCTCGAATGCTTCGCGTACTTTGCCGGAGGTGACAATGTCGAGCGCCCGCGACTGGAACGCATCGACGGCGCTCATCGTCCGCGTGCTATCCAGGGAGCGCGGCAGTGCATCAAGGGTGTGGAGCAGATCCGCACGAGATTGCGATCGCCCGTCGCTCACCTGTTGCAGTCGGTTCATGTTCTGGAACGATTCGCGCGGACTGTTCCCGCCGATGCGAAATGGTTCATGCTCCGGCCCCAGATAGTACGCCCGCTCCCAGTCGACCTGATTGTCGAGGCTGACATACGGCGGAATGGCCGAGCCGCCGCGCAATCGGCTGACGACCGAACCGAGCGCCGGCCGCCGTGCTTCCCCAGGCACCGAGGCACGAGGAGATTCCTGCCACGGGTATCCGCTGTAGAACTCATTCGCGGTGTGCAGGTGGGCCAACTGAACGCCGCGCAGAATCGTGAACCGGTCAGCAATTTGTGCCTGCATCGGCATCAGTTCGCAGATTTCCATCCCCGGCACATTGGTGCGGATGGGGTTGAACTCCCCCCGATATTCGCGCGGGGCGTCGGGCTTCATGTCATACATGTCGAGGTGCGACGGCCCGCCGCTGAGATGGATCATGATGACCGACTTTTGCCGCGGCTTACCAGGAGCCGGAGATTCGGCCCGCAGCCGAAGCACATCGGTGAGGGAGAGTCCACCGATTGCTAGCACTCCCGCCTGAAGAAACCCGCGGCGCGACCTGTTCGCCGAGAAACCGGCCTTGTGGGGAGGGTTGCCGTGGTGCATCGGAGACTCCTCAATCAAAGAGGAACGCGCTCGTGGCGGACAGAAGCTCACCAGCGGATAATATAAACGGAATCTTATGCGAAAGATAGACTCCGTTCCTAAGAGCACTGACAAATGGCGCAGGCAAACTCAGGCAAAGCCGATAACATCCGCCGCTTGTTCCCACGTTGCACAGAGAGTTTGCCATGTCTCGCACGCTCTTCATCGTCGTTGCCTTATTCGCGTTCACCAAGATCGCAGGCTGCGCATCATCGAAGAGCGAAATGGAACGGGAGCTGGATGATCTCTGGCGCGGAGGCTACGGATTCAACAACCCGAATCCCGAACGAATCCAGCAGGGCAAAGAGCCGCTGAACTTCGACGGCAGCAAGCCGAATCCGTGGTGGATGGACTGGTAATTGTCTGCCGCGCGGCGAGATGCCTCAGTGTGCTCGGTGCACAGTTCGCCGCTCATCCTCGCCATGTCGCTATGCGAGTCGCTTGGAGCAACCAGCATACAGCGGTTGGCCAACGAATTGTGAGAAGCCCGGAGCCCAGAGCAGCAGTAGGCCCGCGAAGCTCAGGAGCGCCGCGTCATAAGCGGGAATCAGGCCGAGAATCCGCTCGCCGAACCCACCGAAGCGAACAATCACCAGCATAGCCAACATCGGCGCGGGGAAGAGTAACAGCAGCGAGCGCAGCGCGTCAAAACCGACGCGTGTCTTTCCGTCCGCATTGCTGAGTGTGAATCCGATGTGCGGTTCGACTTCGTTCCTCTCGACAGTTTCCCAGCGCAACCGGCGATGCCAATCGAGACCGCTCAGTATCAATCGGAGCCGGAACCAGAGCTCCGATCGCCCATCATAGCGCAGCGTGTGCGATCGATCGCCCGCCGGGATCATCAACAGCAAAACCGCCATCACATCCCACGGAAAGAGCTTGGGACGCAACAGAAACTCCAGAAACATCATGAAGGCGACTGTCAACGGAATGACAAACCGCCACAACGGCCGGACCAGAAAGGCAACCGCGAAAAACAGTTCCAAGAGGATCGTCGAAATGCTCATTGGACCGGGAATTCGGCGCAAGGTAGTTCGGACGAGTCCCTCCGCCCATTCCAAGGTGACGCCATGGTCGACCACTTTGAGCGTTTCCAGCAAGGCTCCGGTCGTTCCCCAATCCGGGCTCATCACTTTGTCGAGCGTTGTGATGAAGAACATGATGCTCATTTGGATGATGACCAACTGTTCCGGCCAGGCCACGGTCAAAACTTCCGCGGCGTCGTCTCGAATCAGCCGCCACAACGAAACGCAGTCGTTTGAACAGGCGAGCAAAATCAGCAGGAGCAGGTGCAGGTGCGTATTGTGTGCGAAATTCTCGGCGTCGAGCAGCATCACATAAACACCGCTGAGAGCTAGAAACGCCGCACTCATCCTCGGAAGAATCCCGAACAGCAATGTCCACGAGCAAAAATGCCGCGCGACGATGAGCAGTACAGCCGTCAGCGCTGTCAAACTCGGAACCCAATTGTAGAGAGGATCATGAAAACGCGATTGCGCGTTCGCGCGGATCAGCGCATCAAAATCGGGAATGTGGAATGCCAGCGTAATCATAGCCGCCACGACCCGAAATGCCGCAAAACGGCAAGCAGGAACCGGCTGGAACCAGAGGCGATCGTTCATTCGCTCAGTCCCGCCCCTCTGAGCGAAATTCCCACTGCTCCGGAAGATCGACGTCGTTTTTCTGCTTCCAATGCCCGGCAACCACATACGCATAGCCGTCGTTACGTTCGGCGGCGATGAAGCGGATCAATTTTGCGAAGTGCTCCACGGCCTCATGATCAGTCCGGCGGGCAAGCCAGAGATTCATCGGTTCCGGAGATCGATAACCGGCGACGTATTTGTGAATGTCCGGTATTGGCTCCTGAAGATCGCTGCCTGGTTTCGTTCGGTAGAACGAGAGGTCGAGGTTGGAACCCGGCTTGGAATACATTCCCCAGGCAAACCGGCTGTCGCGATAGCGAAACGAAGGAAACTCAATTTTTCGATACAAAGGGGGACCGATCTGCACCGCCAGCCAGGCGTAGATAAAGCCCAGCGTAAGACGCCGGCGCCAGCCGGAGGGGGGAAGAAGCCGCTGTGTATCAGTCACGGATGGATTCGCTTAGACACCTGTTGCGAGGGACGAGTCACAACTTAGGGTGAGAGGCACGCCACGGAAGGCAGGACCTGCTACTTTCCCGCCGAGCGGCGGCTGACAATGAACTTGCGGAATTACTTCGCCTTCGCGGACTTTCGGGAACGTTTGCCTGGCCGCTTCTTCGACCGAGTGGATCGTGAGACGGCTCTTTTTTTCGCTGGTTTTTCCTTCTTGCGTTTTCGTTGGACTGCCCTGAAGGATGCGATGAGCGAAAAATTCATATCAAACAGATGCTCCTGTCCGTCCGCCGCCATCCGCGATGTCACAATGTCGACGGTATTCGGCACAGGACTCAGCGAGGACAATCGCCGTGCAATCGAATTCGCATAAAGCGCATGCGTCATCGCCACAACTGCCGGCTCCTGATCGACGGCCTCATTGAAATGAATGCGGTAGACACCCTGGGCCACTCTGGAGGAAGTCAATCCTTCGCCTATAACGAGGCTCCCATCGGCGTTGACGTATCCCCATGCTTGCACGGCCGCCATTCCACTCTCCTTTTGATTTTGCGTGTTAGATTCTCCGATTTTCCCAACTATCGACAGCTACAATGATGTCTGTATCACAGCGCATTTGCCAGAATAATTATTCGAAGACATGACGAACTGATCGCCTGGACTGTGTCCAGGCACGAGTTCGAAGAAACTCACTTCTCTATTATCAGCCAGACTTCAAGCGGTAGGGAGCAACCTGAGGACGCTAAGCATCCAAGTTATTCCAACACATCGTCCAGCGCCGAGAAGCTGACCACTTCATCCCGCCGGACGAGGATCTGCCTGCGGTTCGAGTTGATGCCGTGCCGCTTCGCGTCGAGCACATACAGCTCACGCGTGGTCGTCGTGTCGCGGAGGTCGTGCATGTCGGCGTTTTCGAGCGAAAAGAAATTCGCGTCCCACGCCGCCAGCTTGCCGATGCAAACATACCGGCTCGCCAGATCGAGCACCACCTCACGACCAACCAGCGGCGCGAGCATGCCATCGGAAGCTGGATTGTTATCGGGTCGAGTCATGGTTGGGGTCCGAATGACGAATATCTAATGCCAAGAAAAGCTCGAAGCGCGAATGACGATAAAAGCACGAAGCCTCCAAGCCCGAAACTTCACTTCGCGATCCGGAGAGCTATTCCTTCGTGCATCGGGCTTCTTTAGACATTCGGATTTCGTGCTTCATTAGACATTCGTCATTTGTCATTAGACATTTCACTTCACATACCGGTACCGTCCTCGGTTGTCTTTCGCAATCGCCTGGAGAATGGCTTCTCCCTCGTGCGATGAAAACGCCACGGTATGGACGATTGTCTTATACTTGTTGTATTCCTTCACGACATCGCGGGCTTCCGGAGGAATCTCGCCGTCGGTCAGAAAGAAAACGACATCCGGCCGCAGTTCCAATGCCTGCCGCAGTGCGTCTTCGGGACGGGTGCTGCCGCCAGGTATCAATTGACCCATCCATTTTGTCGCCTTCTTCCTCATGGAAACCGTCGCCGGATACAACCGGGCTTCGGAGTCGGGTGCGAACAAGGGAATCGGTCCGTTGTTGTAGAAGATGATGGCAAATTTCTGCCAAGTCTTCAGATCAGCGAGCGACTTCTGCAACTCATTCAACGCGAGCATGAACCGTGTCCGGGGGGGGCCTTCCCGCGACACCTGATCTTCCATGCTGCCGGAAGCATCGACCACGAACACAAACGACACACCAGACTCTCGCGTGCCGAAAAAGCCGACCTTGGGGCCGTCAGTTCCCGTCGCAGCCATGGCCGCGCCCGCCAGCTCCGCGGGATTCATTCCATTTTCACGCGGTTCCAGTGCCGCCGCCTCAGCCGCGGCATCGGAAGTTCCCACTCCCTCGAGCGCTTTGGCCTCCAAAGCAGGGGCCTCGAACATGACGTTGTCGAGCTGTTCCCCCTTGGGATCACCGGTGTTGATTGCCGATTGAATTACCAGATCCCCGCCAGAACCGGGAAGCGCGATCAGCACGGCCGCAAGCGCCAGCACCAGCAGCAGGTGAAACAGGATCGACGAGCCGGCTGCAACGCCCCACTCTCGAAAGCTCTGCCGATGATCGCTGGGGAGAAGCTCCTGCTCTATCTGGGTTGAGACATTGTCAACAGGAACAGGAGACCCCTTCCTCAATCTCCTCGGCCCCGGTTTTTCGACCACGGAGACGCTCATCCAAACTCCTTCCAAAGACGTGCGACATCGAGCGGCCCGTCCCTTTGAGTGTGCCCACTCCCGATCAAAAACACAACGGGGATGTTGCCGAATCCCCTACGGGACAGCGGATTCCGGGAATTCCGGCTGTTTTTCCAGCATCCATGGGGGGAGCTCCAGGGAATCCGACTTCTGCGGGGCTCGCCTTGACCCGAAATTCCGGCTCAGGTACGTTCCCGCTCCTCTCTCGTCTCCCCTCTCTTAGGTTCCGCGTCGCTCCCTCCGGTCGCGAGGTCGCCTTGCAGCGTTCCAACATGCCAACATCAAGCATTGCCTCGTTAATCACCCTCGCTTTGCTGATGGTGTGCCAACCGGTGTTCGCACAATCACCTTCACAGGCAGCGACCGGTATCGCGACTGTGCTCGTTCTCAAGAATGGTCGCACCCTTCAAGGAATCGTCAACCGGAATTCCACCGGCTATGTCGTCCAGTTGCCGGCCGGGAGCCTGTCGATTGACGATGATCAGGTTCTGTTTATCGCAGCTGACCGTACCGAAGCGTTTACGAAGGCACGCGGTACAATCGACATCAAGCTGGCGGACGACCACGTCAAGCTCGCCACCTGGTGTCTGACCAACAGCTACCATGCCGAAGCAGCGGCCGAACTGCGCGAAGCACTCCAGATCGAACCGGGGCACAAAGAGGCTCGGATGATGCTCGCGCGGCTGGAATCGATCATGAATCCGGAGAAACCCCGGCATCAGCAGGTCGAACAATCGGCTTCCCGAACGATTGACGGATTTGACGTGCCGGAGGTGCGCCCGCTCGGAGACTTCCCCCGTGAGATCGGTCTGGAGTTTGTCTCAAAGGTCCAACCGATCCTGATGAACAAATGCGCGACCAGCGGATGTCATGGACCGAACGAGACGAACAAGCTTCGGCTGGAGCGCGTCGTCAGTGGCGCAAACCGCAACCGGCTCTACACCGAACGGAACCTGGCGGCGGTGCTGGAACAGATTGATATCTCCAACCCCGAGCGCAGCCCACTGCTGATTCGGCCGCGAGGTGCCCACGGAAAAAACGGCGGTTCTCTCTTCTCTGGTCCGGGGAGCGCGGAACAACTCGAAATGTTAAGGAGTTGGGTGGTGACCGTCGCAAGCGACAAATCAACAAACAAACAGGCAGAGGCCTCTAAGACCAACTTGCTCAAGCGTGACATCCTCATCGCCCCCGAAACGCCTTCTATTTCAGGAGCAGGGAAGACGGAGAACAGAGGACCGAAAGCAGAAAAAAGACAACAACGCTCGGAAGATCTGCTCGAACAAACATTGCTCGATCAGCGCCCCGACATGTTCGATCCGCGGGAGTTCAACGAGCGTCATCATGGAACCGGGCGGAACCGCAAGACCCTCAACGGCAATTGAACACATCCGCCAAATCGGCCGCATTCGAACATCGATGCAGAATGCTTACAAGTGGTTTCAAAACCGGGAGGGCGAGGGGGCACCGCCCGGTGGGTGGTCCGCCGAGCCGCTGCATCCGAAAGTCTCTGGTTGCGGCGGCTCCGACGGAGCGTCGCCCTCCCAAATACAAGGTTTTGAAACCACTTCTAACCAACTCTCCCGTGCGCAAGCTCGGACCGGCCGCATTGCTCAGCAGCACCACCGCCGGATCGCTCTCGTGAACATCTCAACGCCGAGGTCGATCTGTTCCAGGTCGATCCATTCATCGTGCGTGTGCGCCTGCTTGACGCTCCCCGGTCCGAAGACCACCAGTTCCTTCAGTGCCGTGAACATCGTCCCGTCGGTACCGTAGGCGACAATCTTCGGTGCGCTGCGGCCTGTCACTTCGAGCATCTCCTGCACGAATTGCGACTTTGGGTCCGTATAGAGCGGGCCGGCACACCACTGTAACTCAAAGTCAATGCCGCACCGCTCGGCGGCCGCACGAGCCCGGGCAATGAGCTTGTCCGGGTCCATATTGGGCATGGGACGAAAATAAACCGTGCAAATGCTCTGCGGCGGCGTGATGTTGATCGCCTTCGTATGGTCGTTGATGCCGATGTTCCAACTCACCGTCGGCGGGTCGAACTCGGCGTTCTGCCATTGCGGATCGTTCTCCGTCTCGTCGTGCAGTTTTTTCATCTCGGCCAGAAACGGAATCATCTTGAGATTCGCGTTGATGCCGTCGCGCGTGCTCGAATGCGCCGCCCGTCCCCGCGAGACGGCCTTGAAACCATACGTCCCCTTGTGAGCATGCACGACTTCCAGCAGCGTCGGCTCGCCGATGATGCCGCGCGTCCCTCCGGCCACCATCTCCTTGAACAGTTCCGATCGTTGCGCGACCTGCGCCGCGCCGCCATAGCCGACTTCCTCATCGGCCGTGCAGGTCACATACAACGGCTGCTTGAGTTCCCCTGCTGCAAACTTCGAAGCCGCTGTGAGTATGCAGCCGATCGAACCTTTCATGTCGCAACTGCCGCGACCGTAAAGCTTCCCCTCTTTCACGGTCGGCACAAACGGCCCATGATCCTCGAAGAACCACGGGTCGGCCGGGACGACATCGGTATGGGCAAAGTACGCAAGCCCGCCGGTCCCCTTCCCTTTTTTGCCGACGACGTTCGACTTCGGCACGCCGCGCGGATCGTTGTAATTGACCCGCTCAGTCTCGAAGCCGAGCTTGCGGAGCGCGGCCTCGACATAATCGGTGACCGGCACGTTCGTCAGATTGCTCGTCGATTCAAAGGTGACGAGATCTTTGACATAGGACAAAGCTTCCATTCGATCAACTTCTCCAAGCTAAACAACCACGCATATTGACGCGGACTCAATGTCCACCTTTCATTAAAGCAGCTACTTCGCCACATACCCCCCATCGACCATCAGGCACTCCGCCGTGATGAACGAGGCATCTTCGGACGCGAGAAACGCAATCGCCGCAGCAATCTCGCGCGGCTCGCAGATCCGCTTGATCATGTGGCTGGCACCCCACTTTTCGTGAGCATCGGCCTGTGCGCGCGTTAGACCGTCCTCCGCCACCAGCTTCTGCACAATCGGCGTCCAGACGGTGCCGGGGCAGACGGCATTCACACGAATGTTGTCATCCGCTAGATCGAGGGCCATGCAGCGCGTGAGGTTCGCGACCGCAGCCTTGGTGGAATTGTAAGTCCAGTAGTTCGGCTGCGCGATAAAGCTCGAAATCGAGCCAAGATTGACGATCGCCCCGCCGCCGACTTTCCGCAGTTCAGGGACGACGTGCTTCGCCATCAGGGCCGGCCCCATGATGTTGACGTCGAGTGCTTTCCGCCAGTCGCCAACCGTGCCGTCAATTCCCTTGAGGATGAACAGCACGGCGTTGTTCACCAGCACGTTGATCTGGCCGAACTCTTTTGCGACCCGCGCGACGGCTGACATCACGCTTTTTTCGTCCGACACATCGGTCTGCACGAAGAGCGCCCGTCCACCGGAGGCGTTGATCTTCTCCGCCGCATGTTTGCCAGTGTCGGCGTTGATTTCCGCAACTGCGACCAGCGCCCCTTCCGAGGCGAATCGTTCGCAGGTTGCCTGCCCGATCCCGGAACCGCCGCCGGTGACGATCACGCTCTTGCCCTCGAAGCGTCTCATGCTCCCGTCCCCTGCTAAATCATCCTGTCATTCCCGTGAACTGATCGTGCACGGATTTCATTACAAGGTCAAGAGGGGAGCAGGCGTCGGGTGGTCGGGCAATCAGGCTTCTGGCTTCATCAACGGCCGTCCTCCTCCATCTTCCTCCCTCCGCCTTCCGTCCTTACTAACCGCTGAAAGCTGATCGCTGAAAGCTTTCTCGTGGCTCTTCCCTACAGCCGGCCGCTGCGGAAGACGCCATAGATCAGCCAGATCCCGAGAAAACTGGATGCCAGAAAGACCGGCAGACTGAACCAGAGAGACCCCGGTCCGGTGCGGATGATGAGAGCCGAAGCCACGATCAGCGACGACATCACGACCCCAATCACCACGCGATTGCTCGAGCGATCGAGTTCAGTGATCAGATGATCGAGTCCGCGATGGTCCATCTGCATTTTCAACTCATCCTTGCTGAGCTTCTCGATGCTGCGTCCAAAATGCAGCGGCAGGTCGTGCGCCAACTTCAAGAATGTCTTCGATTCCGCCACCATGCGGGCGGAAATGCGGCGGGGACTGTACCTTTCTTTGACCACTTCCTCGACGAACGGCGCAAGGTGTGTCGCCAGATTGAACTCCGGATCAATCCCGGCCCCAACCCCTTCGAGCGTCACGAGCGCGCGAATCAGGAGCATCAGATCCCCCGGACAGCGGATGCCATGATTGGCGAGAATCCGCACGAAGTCGGTCAGCATGCTGCCGACGTTGATCTTATCGAGCGATAAGCCGTAATAGTTATCGACGAAATCCCGGACGTCGGCCCGCAACAGCGGCGCGTCGCAGGGGCGAAACGGCTGCCCGACGGTGAGGATCACCTCGACGGCCGTCGGCACGTCGCGCTGCGTGACCGCCAGGAACAGATCGATGAGCTGCTCCCGTTTCTCGTCATCGAGCAGGCCGATCATGCCGTAATCGAGCAGGCAGATCGAGCCGTCACGCAACACGCGAATGTTTCCGGGGTGCGGATCGCCGTGAAATAGCCCTAATTGAAACGCCTGCTTCATGAAGATCCGCGCGCCGTTGGCGGCGAGATCCTGCCGCGAGATACGAATGGCCTGAAGCGCTTCGCGATCGTCGATCCGGCAGCCTTCGATGAACTGCATCGTCAGAACCGCCTCGGTGGTCAAATCCCAATGCACGCGGGGAACTTTGAGGGTCGCGTCATTCTTGAACAGCCGCGCGAATTCGTCCATCGTGCGGGCTTCGCGGGTGTAATTGAGCTCGCGGCGAATGGTCCGCGAGAAATGATTCACCAGACCGACCGGATCAAAGATCTCTGCTTCGGGGATATGCCGCTCGGCCATCACCGCCAGTTCCGACATCAGCGACAAATCGCGCTCGACGTCGCGAACAACGTTCGGGCGGCGAATTTTGACCGCGACCTTCGAGCCGTCCCGCAACGTTGCGCGGTGCACCTGCCCCAGAGATCCGGCCGCCAGCGGTTTTGAATCAAATTCCACGAAGAGCTGTTCCGGCGGGGCCCCCAGCTCGTCTTCGATCACTTTGACCACTTCTTCGGACGGGAACGGGGGAACCTGCTCCTGCAACAACGATAGCTCGTCGATCACGTCGGCCGGTACGAGATCGGGCCGGGTGCTGATCACCTGACCGAACTTGATAAAGGTGGCTCCCAGGCTTTCGAGGGCGAGGCGAATCCGCTGCGCGCGAGTGGCGACCGGTTTGGGTGGTTTCGCGCGGCGAAAGAAGATTCCGCGTCCCCATTGCAAATAGCGGGCCAGCCCCAGCCGTTCGACGACGTCGCCGAATCCATGCTTCAGCAGCACCGTGGCGATTTCACGGCTGCGGCCGAGATTGCGGAGGAATCGGAGCGGATGAGATTCCACGGAACTGTTCCTCACGCGGTATCCCGCAGATTGTCAACTGCGGATACGGCTTTCATCGGATTGCTGCAAGCGGACCGCTGACAGCTTCCTTCATCCTACATCGCCGTGAAGTAATTCTCGACCGCGAAGTCGAATGCTTCCCCGGTCATCTTCTTCGCCTTCCGCTTGTAGGTGCAGAAATTCCGCACTTGCAGCAGCAGGTCGCGCGGATGGCAGGCCCGGAAACCGCGCCCCGCCTCGCGGTAATGTTTTTGAACCAGATAATCGACGGCCGACTTGTCGTAGGCAAAACCCATCGTCGGCGCGATCAGCTGAAAGATTCGATGGAACTGCTCCTCGGTCGGATCGGCCACGTGAATCTTGTATGGAATTCGCCTCAGGAACGCCCCGTCCACCAGATCCTTCGGGTCGAGGTTCGTCGAGAAGATGATCAACTGATCGAACGGCACCTGAATCTTTTTTCCGGATGGAAGATTCAGGAAGTCGTATCGCTTTTCCAGAGGCACGATCCAGCGGTTGAGGAGCGCCTCCACCGGCATCACCTGTCGGCCGAAGTCGTCGATGACCAATGTGCCGCAGTTGCTCTTCAACTGCAGCGGCGCTTCGCAGACTTTCGTCTGCGGGTTCTGCGTAACTTCGAGCTCCTGCATCGTCAGTTCGCCGCCGGCGATGACCGTGGGCCGCAAAATCTGCACCCAACGTTTGTCGACGTCGGATTTCCGATTCCGATTGAAGATGTTGTCATCATTCCCTTCGTCGATCGCGTCATGAATGCCGGGATCGTAAAGGCGAATGATCTCTCCATCGACGCCGATCGCCCGGGGAATCCAGATTGTCGAACCGAAGCAGCGGGTGATCCGCTCGGCGATGCTCGTCTTGCCGTTCCCCGGCTCTCCGAACAGGAACATGCCGCGGGCCGAGTTCACCGCCGGTCCGAGCTTTTCGAGAATCTTTTCGTCGATTACAAGATCCGAGAAGCCCTCGCGGAGCGCCTCCTCGGACGCTTCCTGCTTGCAGATGCTCTGCTTCTCCATCGCGTCGAGATATTCGGACAGCGAGACCGGCGCCGGGCCGAAATACGCACACTCCTCGGCGTACCGGCGTGCCCGTTCTTTGCCGTAATCGGTAATCGCGAACTCGTAGTCTCCCATCTCGGCGGTGCCTTTGAAGACGACCACCTGCTCCTGCTTGAGCTGCTTGAGAATGGGATCGACAATCTGGAACGGCAGACGAATGCGGCTGGAAATCAGTCGTCCGGAGCCGTTCCCCTTTGCCAGCAGGAACTTCAGAACGAGTTTCTCGACCTCTTCCGCGTTCATCCCGGCATCGGCGAGCGTTTCGGGCGCTTTCGGCCGGAACGACTCTTCAACCTTCACTTCGGCTGACTCGTCCTCCAACAGAGCCGAGACTCGGTCGAACAACTCAGTGAGGCGTGCGTTGTTTTTGACGGCTTCACAATGCACCGGCTTGCGGGCGGATGTCCGGGGAATGTCCGCATCGTCATCGAGATTCGCATCGCCACTTCCCGAGGCCAGCGGGGATGTCGGCCCGTCGAGATCCGAGAAATCGAGCCCGGCCAGCGGATCAGATCCGTCGGCGGCAGCGTTCGGATGCAGAGTCACCTCACGGCCTTTAAGTGCCGCAAGAAACTCCGCGGGTGAGAGTTTCGATTCCGAATCGGCCATGTGGGTGTCTTGGTGTCGGTACGGTGTCTATGCGAGGGTCATCATGGACGCCACGACCAATGCGATTCCATCCGAAACAGCCGTTTCGGCACCAATCAAATCGCGGGCCGCAAGTCTCTACGTGTCCGGGACTTCGCATCGACCGGCCATTAACAATGCCCGACTCCCGCCGAACCTCTCGGCGCGGAATCCCGACGCTAAATCCTGGACTGAAAGCTAGATCACTCCGTATGGGGAGTCAAACAGCAGTCCTCACCCACGTTCTTTTTTGGAAACATTCCGCGTACGGCCGATCCGATCGTGAGCATCAGACCATAAGTCCCTCCCTTGCGGCCGGTTGCATGGGATCGTCAGGTTCGGCATATTCGTTACACACCACTTGATCCGCCGGCCATGTTCGCCGTGCGGCCCCCATTTCTGAGCCAATGCGACCTGTGGAGCTGTCCGTGACAAACAACCAGAAGATCGCCCTGGGACTCGATTTCGGAACCGAATCGGTTCGGGCCCTGCTCGTCGACCTCGACGGAAACGAACGTGGCTCGGCCGTCTCGAAATACAAACATGGCCAATTGACTGAAACGCTCCCCGGAACCGGGGAAAAGCTCCCGGCCGAATTCGCACTGCAGCATCCCGCCGACTGGATTGAAAGCACCGGGATGGCGGTGCGCGAAGCACTTCAGAAGGCGAAACTCACCGGGCGGGAAGTGATCGGCATCGGCGTCGATTTCACCAGCTGCACGATGCTCCCCACCCGCGCCGACGGCACCCCACTCTGCCTCACAGAGGAATTTCGCGCCGAAAAATACGCCTGGCCGAAATTGTGGAAACATCACGGCGCCCACACGCAGACCGAGAAGATCAACCAACTCGCGCGGTCGCGGAAGGAAGCCTGGCTCGACCGCTACGGCGGGATCATCGGCCTGGAATGGTTCTTCCCCAAAGTGCTCGAAACTCTCGAAGCCGCACCGAAAGTGTATGACGCCGCTGAAGTCTGGCTGGAAGCGGGCGACTGGTTTGTCTGGCAACTTGTGGGAGGAGGCGCGAAGGACTTGCCCCGCTCCACGTGCCAGGCGGGATACAAAGCGATGTGGAACAGCGCCGACGGCTATCCCTCGCGCGAATTCTTCGCGGCCCTCAACCCGAAGATGGCCGACGTTGTTGAGAAAAAAATGCCCGGCCGATTGCTCGCGCCGGGAGAAGCGGCGGGAGGACTTTCACGGCGAGCGGCAACGCTGCTCGGTCTCCCCGCCGACATTCCCGTCAGTGCCGCCACGATCGACGCGCACGCCGGTGTGCCGGGCGCTGGCGCTGCCGAGGCGGGAACGTTCGTGATGGTGCTGGGTACGAGCAGTTGTCACATGCTCAACGCGGTCGATGAAAAAGCGGTGCCCGGAGTCGCGGGAGTAGTCGAAGGGGGCATCCTCCCGGGCTACTTCGGTTATGAAACCGGTCAGGCAGCGGTGGGAGACGCGTTCGACTGGTTGCGGCGGACCGTCGGCGAAGCGGACTTCAACTCGCTCACTGAAAAGGCAGCCGCCCTGCCTCCGGGCGCGGAAGGGGTGCGCTGTATCGACTGGTTCAACGGCTGCCGCACTCCGCTGATGGACGGTTCATTGCGCGGGGCTTTCTTGGGGATGTCGCTCGGGCATGGGTCCCATCATCTGTATCGCGCCCTCTTGGAAGCGTCGGCATTTGGGCTCCGCTGGATCGTCGAGCTGCTGCGGGAACAGGGTGTGCCGGTCACGAAGTTCGTCGCGACCGGCGGCCTGCCGCATCACAATCCGCTCGTCGTGCAGATCTATGCGGACGTGCTGGGGGAAACGATTGCTGTCCATCCGTCCAAACAAGGGCCGGCACTCGGGGCAGCCATTCTGGGGGTGTTGGCCGCCGGCAAAGAGAAATCGGGCTTCGCCACCGCGGCGGAAGCGGTCACCGCCCTGGCGGGCGAGAAGCCGGGGGTCGCCGGGCGGGAATTGAAGCTCGTGAAACCCGACCCGCAAATGACCCGCAAATACGACGAAATTTACCGAGATTATCGCAAGCTGGCGGCAATGCTCGTATCATCGTAGCGGCGAGCAGTCAGCATTAAGCAGTCAGCCTCTCAACAAGTCAAACGAAGATCGGTATTCGACGGTTAACAACGTCCGCGGAAAAAATTCCGTGGGATCCCAACATTAAGAGGTGGCTTCAGAACTCTGTCTTTGGGAGGGCGACGGGGCACCGCCCGTGAGGGTGGTCCGCGGAGCCGCCATAACGAAAGACTTTCGGACGCAGCGGCTCGGCGGGAGCCTCGCCCTCCCGGTTTTGAAACTACCTGTAATTCTTCTCTTACACCAGGAAACGACAATCATGGCGAAGCGATCCAAATCGAATGGCGAAAAGTCCAAGTCGCCCAAACTCAAGAAGAAGCAGATTTACCTCGTCGCCAGCGGCGACCTGCGGCTCTCGGCCAATCGCAATTGTTGGGCCGCACAAAAAGCGATGGAAGAGGCCCTGACCAAAGCGGTCGAGGCCGAAGGCTACGAAATCGTTCGCGCGCATCCTTATAAAGAGGACGAGCAGCACGGCTTCATCGGTTCGCAGCACGAAGGGATGACCGTTTTCCGCAACCTCGACCCCAAAGCCCCGCTCATCGTCGCGGAAGCGGTCTGGCAGTATTCGCATCACGTGCTCAGCGGCCTGTGCACGCATCGTGGGCCGATCCTCACCGTTGCCAACTGGTCCGGCACTTGGCCGGGGCTGGTCGGCATGCTCAATCTCAACGGCTCCCTCACCAAGGCCGGAGTGAAGTATTCCACCCTTTGGAGTGAGGACTTCACCGACGATTATTTTCTCTCCCGGCTCCGCAAGTGGCTGCAGACCGGCAAATGCTCGCACAAGACCAAGCACGTCGTGCCGTTCAAAAACGTCAAAGCCGGCACAAAGGAACGCAAGCTCGGCCGTTCGCTGGCGGAACAGTTGCAGACCGGTAAGGCGATCATGGGGGTTTTCGACGAAGGGTGCATGGGAATGTTCAACGCCATCATTCCCGATCATCTGCTGCACCCGACCGGAG
This sequence comes from uncultured Planctomycetaceae bacterium, assembly GCA_964626885.1. GTDB lineage: Bacteria > Planctomycetota > Planctomycetia > Planctomycetales > Planctomycetaceae > CAZVJA01. Next base: position 20,390 of record CAZVJA010000061.1, read on the forward strand.
TATTCAAAGAACGGCTGAGCCAATCCGCGCTGTATTACGAAGGCACCCAGACAAAAGATGACGAGGCAGCCGCCGTGCGCCGCTGGATGGAAGACCGGGGGATGAAATTCCACACCGGCCCCAACCATGCGGAACATCTCACCGACGAGCAAATCCTCGAACAGTGCAAGATGTACATCGCCGCTGTCCGCATCGCCGACGACTTCGGCTGCGACACGATCGGCATCCAGTATCAACAGGGATTGAAGGATTTGACCCCCGCGAGCGACCTCGTCGAAGGCACACTCAACAACACCGAGCGCCCGCCGGTGACCAGCCGGGATGGAAAGCGTGTGCTCTTCGAAGGGGAGCCGCTGCCGCACTTCAACGAGGTCGACGAATGCGCCGGGCTCGATTCGCTGATGACCTACCGCGTGCACAAGGCGCTCAATCAGCCGGTCGAGAACACGCTGCACGACATCCGCTGGGGAGACGCCGACCGCTCGGGAACCACCGACGAATATGTCTGGGTCTTCCTCATCAGCGGTGCCGCTCCACCGGCGCACTTCGGTGGCTGGAAGAATGCCGACGGCCATCGCCAGCCGGGCATGTACTTCCCCAACGGCGGCAGCACCCTGCGCGGCATCTCGAAGCCGGGCGAAATCGTCTGGTCGCGGATCTTCATCGAGAACGACCGCTTGAAGATGGATCTCGGCCGGGCGGAAGTGGTCGAACTTCCGAAGGAGGAAACCGAGCGCCGCTGGAACCTGACCACTTTCCAATGGCCGATCATGCACGCGGTGACTTACGGCGTCACGCGCGACCAGATGATGGCCAGGCACAAAGCAAACCATATTCACGTGGCTTATGCGAACAGTGCCGCCGAAGCGGACAGCGCGATGCTTGCCAAAGCCGCGATGGCCGACGCGCTGGGGATGGAAGTGTCCCTCTGCGGCACGCGGAAGAACGGCAAGGGGTGGTGAGAAGGAACTCCGCCCATCTGCAAATCATGTGCAAACACCGCTTTAAGAATTCTTCAGGGCGGAACCTGTTTGCTGCTTGCTTTTCCATTCAGCCGACGCCACGATAGCAGCGTCTTAACCGATTAGTCCGCTCAGCTTATTTAAGCTGAATTTGTTTCCTCATCCTCAATCTCGACTTACCTCAATCTCGATTTAAGGGTGCCCAATGAAGCGTCTAATTGCGGGTCTGCTGGCGCTTGCACTTTCACTCGCGGTCACGGGCCGTGCTCAAGCAGCACAGGTTCTGTATGGAGCTACGGGCTCCGGCGGTGCTCTTAGCACGCTTTACACCATTAACCCCTTAACGGGTGCAGGAACGGCAATCGGACCGGTTGGATACTCCATCACCGGTCTCGCGTTTGATCCCACGACCGGCATCCTCTACGGCGGAACATCGCGGGGATCGGGAACTCACGGACTGATCACCATCAACCCTCTGACAGGTGCGGGAACCTTCGTCGGCCTGTATGGAACCGGATTTGAATCGATGGCGGACATCACCTTTGACGCCTCGGGCCAACTGTACGGCTTTCTGGAACCATCTTCGGACGATCTTTATAGAATCAACAAAGCGACCGGCGCGGCGACGCTCGTCGGCAACAGCCCGGGGAGCGCGGTAACCGGCTTGGCGTTCGATAACAGCGGGGTACTTTACCAGGAAGCCGCCGGAAACCTCTTCATCCTGAATCCGGTCACAGGCCTGGCAACCACTTATGTCGGTTATGGAGGAAGAGTAGTCGGCATGGGAATGGACTTCGACGCCTCCAATACGCTCTACGCGCTGGAACGACTCGGAGGTGGTGCGACTGGCGCCCGCAATCTCGTCACGATTAACCTGACGAATGGTGCCGCGACAACCGTCGGCTCCACAATTGCAGGCCTCGACGCGCTCGCGTTTGCACCAGCTGCGGTTCCCGAACCTACGACTCTCGCACTGTTGTGCGTGAGCAGCCTCGGGTTCGTCGGCTACCGTCGCCGGCAGCGGACTGCAGCCTGACCAGGTCGCGAGTTTCGCGATAACGATCAACAGCCCGTCGGCGCGTTCCCGACGGGCTGTTTTTGTACGCGGTCCATCATCCGGCAACCCTCTTCCACCGCTTAACACTGCGAAATCCGGGTAACCGCCGGCTCGTTGCAAACTCGGACGAACCCTCTAGAATGAATGGTCCGGCGGGTGTCACGCGCATCTCGATGCGCAACACGCCGCTGGTCCTCCAGAGTTGCCCGCCATTCATCCCCCGAGGGAGTTTTCAACGCCGTGTCCGCAGCAGACATCAACACTCTCAGCAAGCAAGCCCGCGAACGTCTCGACGCCCATACCCGGGAATCGGTCGAGTGGCATTTCAATCCCGAGACCGGTTCCCCCTTCTGGCTTGAAAAAGCCAAGGGGTTCAACTTCGACCCGCGCAAAGACGTCAAATGCTTTGACGACCTGAAAAAATTCCCGCTGTTCGAAGACGAGTGGCTTCGCGGCGGACCGGTGCAGCGCTGGATTCCCAAAGGGCTCGCCGGCAAACCGGCCTATGTCTTCGAGACCGGCGGCACCACCGGCATCCCCAAGTCGCGCGTCGTCATTGACGACTTCCGCATCGACTACGAGAATTTCAGCGACACCCTCCCAGACGAATACTTCCCCAAGGGAAGCAACTGGATGATGCTCGGCCCCTCCGGCCCGCGGCGATTGCGGCTGGCGGTCGAGCACCTCGCGCAATATCGCGGCGGCATCTGCTTCTGTGTCGATCTTGATCCCCGCTGGGTCGTCAAGCTGCTCAAGAAGGGCAAAATCGCCGAGGTGAAGGAATACAGCGACCACGTTATCGATCAGGGGATGACGATCCTCTCCGCCAAGCACGACATCAAGTGCATGTTTACCACGCCGAAGCTGCTGGAAGCGCTCGCCATGCGGCTCATCAACGAAGGTTCGAGCATCGCGGAGACCGGCATCAAGGGAATCTTCTGCGGCGGCACCGAGTTCACCCCGCAGTGGTACCGCTTCGCCCGCGAGGAACTGCTGGGAGACGACGTCTACATCACCCCGACTTACGGCAACACGCTGATGGGTCTGGCCTGCGGCAAGCCGTATGACCCCGCCGACAACTACAAGATCACCTATTTCGCGCCGGAACCACGGGCGGTCATCGAAGTCGTCGATTTCAAGGATCAAACCAAAGTCGTCGATTACGGCCAGACCGGCCGCGTAAAGTTGTACACAATGACCAAGGAACTCTTCATCCCCGGCTTCCTCGAGCGCGACGAGGGAGAGCGCGAAAAACCGCACGAGAAATACCCGTGGGACGGCGTCAGCGGAGTGCGGCCGTTCCATGAATTCGCCAAGACGACAACCGTCGGGGTGTATTAGATTCCGACGGGTGATTCGGAACAACGAGCTGTCGTGAAAGTACGAAGCACGAATGTCGAAAGAAGCACGAAACACCAAGCACGAATAAAACCTTGAATGCTCACATTTGACGTAATTTGGTCTTCGGGATTTCCTTCGTCATTCGGATTTCGAGCTTCGTCATTTTCCGGCGTCTTTGCAAACACACATCAATCCAACGACAGAATCACGATTTTTCTCTGACTCACAGCAAAGGACATTGCCGTGCTCGAAATTCCCGTCATCCGCTGGGGTAAGCCGTACGAAAGCCTCCAGAAGGACCCCGTCGTTCACTTCGAGACCGGTGAAACGCTCGCGACTGTGCATCAGGCCAACGGCGGCCTGATTCAGATGGACCTCCGCAAAGCGCAGCGCGCCCGCGACCTCCTCCGCGAAATTCCCATCTCCGAACTCATCAAGATGTGTTCGAAGGCGGCGGATCTTTACATGAACGCCGAGCTGCCTCTCGGCAACGGCACGCAGACTCCCGAACAGTTCTGCGTGATGCAGTCGGCCACCACCGGGCTCCCCGAGCAGATGTGCGCTGCCAACATGCGCAAGAATGCCTTCGTGCTCAAACACATGGGGGACGTACTCGATGCCCTCACCCGCGGCCTCCCGTACGAGATCCTCACGAACGGCTTCGGCACCGAAGAGCGGGGCGTGGTGGTCAGCTATCAGGCGAATGCTCCCGTGCTCGGCATGGTGCTCCCGTCGAACTCACCGGGTGTGCACACGCTCTGGATGCCGGTTATTCCGCTGCAGGTCGGGCTCGTCCTCAAGCCGGGACCGCAAGAGCCTTGGACTCCCTACCGCATGGTCGAAGCCTTCTGCCAGGCGGGGGTGCCGCGCGAAGTCGCATCGATTTACCCCGGCGGTCCCGAAGTCGGTGCGGCGGTGTTGGCCGGGTGTGACCGGTCGATGATCTTCGGCGGAACCGCAACGGTCGAACAATATCATGGCAACCCGCGCGTGCAGGCGCATGGTCCGGGATTCAGCAAGATTCTGCTCGGCGACGACGTCGTCGATCGCTGGGAGGACTATCTTGATCTGATGGTCGACAGCGTCCTCGTCAATAGCGGCCGCAGTTGCATCAGCTGCTCTGGCATTTGGGCGTCGCGTCACGGCCGCGACATCGCTGATGCAATCGCGAAGCGGCTCGGCCCGGTCGCGCCGCTGCCGATGAACGATCCGAAATCGCCACTGGCTGCCTTCACGGTTCCTGGCGCCGCCGACGCGATCAACGAACAGATCGAGGCGAAGCTCAAGGTCGACGGCGTTACCGAGGTTACGGCCAAGTACCGCAACGGCGATCGGCTAGTGAAGAAGGAACGCTGCGATTACCTGCGACCCACGGTGGTCCACTGCACGAGCCCAGAGCCCGAGATCGCCAACACCGAGTACATGTTCCCCTTCGTCTCGGTGGTCGATTGCCCGCAGGAAAAGATGCTCGCATCGATCAAGCAGACCCTCGTCTGCAGCGCCCTTACCGAAGACCCGAAGTTCTCGCGTCAACTGCTCGACGCGACGCACATCGACCGGCTGAACATCGGCCCGGTGAAGACGATTGCCCTCAACTGGCTGCAGCCTCACGAGGGGAACATCATCGACTTCCTGTTCCGCGCCCGCGCCTTCCAGAACAGCCC
>CAZVJA010000062.1:0-25167 GCA_964626885.1 uncultured Planctomycetaceae bacterium
TGGTGTATCTCCAAACCCAACTTCACGAAAAGAGCAGTTTTCGGATAGTCACTTAAAGGATTTTCAACGAAAGCAACAATGTCAGCGGAGCGAATAAGCGAATAGAGGTCGAAAAAACACGATATTCCTTGGGAAAAGTTCACGGCAAGTTGATCGGACTCGGCGAAATAAAAGCGTTCTCTATAATAGCCGATCATTCGTTCCGAGGTGAAATAAATCATTGAGAAATGGTAGGAGTCACGGAGTGAGAATTCTGCTGGATGAGTCGCGAATTCGCGATGGAGTGGCGATGCTTGGTCGGCGGATCGCCGATGAGTATCGCGACAAACCGCTGACTGTTCTGGGAGTGCTAACCGGCAGTATCGTTCTGCTGGCGGATGTCATTCGGTGCATCGATGTGCCGCTCCGCGTCGGGCTGATTCAAGCATCGAGCTATCGTGGAAGAGCGGTTCGCCCCGGCGAATTGACAATCACAGACGATTTACTTCCGGACATCGCCAGCCGCAACGTGCTGCTGATCGATGACATCTTCGATACTGGCCGCACGCTGACGGCCCTGTTGGAGAGGGTGCGCCAGAGACGCCCGGCTAGCCTACGGTCGGCGGTATTGCTCTGGAAGGAAGGGCGAAGTGAAGTAGCCGGCGAGCCCGATTATTTCTGCTTCAAGATCCCCGACGTGTTCGTCGTCGGTTACGGGCTCGACTACAACGACGAGTACCGTCACCTGCCGTACATCGCTGCGCTGGAGGAAGCCGACCTCATATCCTAATTTTTGGTGTACCTACCCGAGGCTAAGTTGGCTTACGGAAAAGACGACTGCTGACTCAGCCCGGATCAACTCGGACGTGACACGAGCGGCCGGCGGCGCTGCACCTCGGTCAGTTGTGCGTAAGCCACATCGGGTCGGCCGACAACCAGCAAATGATAGGCAAGCAGAAACCTCGGGACGATCCTGTCGGGATTCAGCGCCACAAACTCGGAGAGGCGGAGTAGCTGCTCTGCCCCCAATCGTTTCCTCGCCATGACCTGCTCTCCTTAACTCTTGGCCCAGTCCGCCAGATTCTATCACCCAACAGATGGACTCGGTTACCGGGGGCACGTCACACGGCTGAACCCGCAACCGCAAGACCCGCTATCAACACGACTGCTCCAGCAGCTAACGTTCTCAAACTCATGGATGTCGTCTCCTTGCGGTCGAACCAATGGACGAATGGCTCGTCCTCTGAAAATTAAAGCGATTGGATTGGTCTAACCTTCGAGTAACTTATCGAAATCTATGCCCCGCCTTTTCTCCGGGATTGAATTACAATTCTTTCGCGCTGAATGTATCCCCCTGCGACATGTCCCCCGTCTGCAGCCCGCGGCGGAACCAGCGAACTCGCTGGGCACTCGTGCCATGGGTAAACGATTCCGGCACAACATATCCCCGGGACTTCATTTGCAGACGGTCGTCGCCAATGGCGCTGGCGGCATTGAGTCCTTCTTCGATATCCCCCTGTTCGAGTATGTTTCGAGCCCGCTGGGCATGATGAGCCCAGACACCGGCGAAGAAATCGGCCTGCAATTCCAACCGGACCGAGAGCTCATTGTATTCCGCCTCTGACACGCGACCTTTCATACCGTGTACCTTATCGGTGATCCCCATCAGGTTCTGAATGTGATGCCCGATCTCGTGAGCGATCACATAGGCCTGCGCGAAGTCTCCCGGAGCTTTGAAGCGATTCTGCAGATCGCTATAGAACTGCAGGTCGAGATACACCTTCCTGTCTGCGGGGCAGTAGAACGGACCAACAGCGGAACTGGCGTACCCGCAAGCGGATTCCACCTGCCCCGAGAATAACACGAGCTTCGGCTCGCGATACTGCTTTCCTTGTTTGCGAAGGAGTTCGGTCCAGACGTCTTCTGTGTCGGCCAGCACAACCTTTACAAACTCGACCAATTCCTCCTGCTTGGGATCGGCCACCCCACCGGCAGGTCCTCCTTGTTGCGGTGCATTCTGCTGCATGTTCTGTAACAGCGCCTGCGGATCTCCACCGAGAAACATGACAATCAACGCCAGCACAAGGACACCCAGTCCCCCGCCGGCCATGACGGGCCCACGGCTTCCGCGGCGGTCCTCTACGTTGTCGCTCCGACGACCAGATTGCCAGCGCATGTTTCGAGATCCCTTCAAAACCCATGAGACTTCATGAGGATTGGTGATGAAACCGGTGGGACAAACAGCCTGCACGACATGCTTGCACCGACCGAAAAAACACCTCGGAAGTGCTAACCATGCACAGAAAGTTCTAAGGATTCAAAAAGATTATTGGCCCGCACATTTCCACGGCTACATGAGCATGACTGCAATGCTCAACATGCTCACGGTTCAAATGCCGGCGCAGAGCGCAATCCACCAAGACGTGCCTCTATCAGAATACTGGTCGGATCTGAAGCCGACAATAGGTCGATCGAAAATCGTTGAGTCAGGGGACTGACGTTGCTGAGACTCGGTTGCAGCAGGTCGACCACGCAGTGACGAAACTGGATTTCAATCCACAAAAAGTTCTGTTGCAGGCTTCCAAAACGCTAGACCGACCGCATGCCAGCCTCTTAGAATTCCGCGACAGAGCAAAATGTCGGAATCCATGAACATCGATGGTTCGGCATTTCCGAATGCCGTACGAACGCATATGAAAGGTTTTCAACGATGCAAGGCAAACAGAGTGTGATCGACGCCCTCAACGCGGGGTTGACCATCGAATTGACGGCCATCAACCAGTACTTCGTGCAATCGAAGATGTGCCGCAACTGGGGGCTGCACCGTCTGGCAGACAAGCACTATCACGAATCGATCGGCGAAATGAAGCACGCCGAAAAGCTGATCGACAGGATCATCTTTCTGGAAGGGGTGCCGGAGATCGCGCGGTATGACGTTATCCGTGTCGGCACGAGTGTCCAGGAACAGTTCGAGAACGACCTGAAGCTCGAAACCAAAGGGGTGAATGCTTACAACGACGCCGTCGCCTTGTGCATTAAAGAGAATGACGGTGGGAGCCGCGAGCTGCTGGAATCGATACTTGTTGAGTCGGAAGAGCACGTCGACTGGCTCGAATCGCAGCTCGATCTGATCAGCAAGGTCGGAATCGAGAACTACCTGATCACTCAGGTGGGGGAAGAACCGGAAGGTTCGCACTGAGCCGCGAGCATGCGGCGAATCGTCAGGTGGCAAGAAGTGCATCCGGTTCCCGCACCGGTGTGATTCATCACGCACTTCACCGATTCAGCCCCTCCGAATTCGATCGCGCCGCGAATCTCCGACTCGCGGACCTGCAGACACGGACAGATGATGCGGTCCGTTGCGGTATGAAGGACGCTCGCCATTCCGGTGCTCACTCTCTGTGCTGCCTGCTTATTTTCGAAGGCTAGACCCGAGAATTGCATTGAGACTGAGTCTCAATTGCATCCCATTATGGCTGGTACCCGGACTGTTGTCAATCGATTTTCCGGTTGATTTCGGCCCAGACATAGACCTTATTCTCACAAAGAATGACTCGCCAATCGGTACCGCATAGCGGGCAGGAACTGGTTGTTTTGAGCGGGATTCTCCTGCGCAGACCAGTTGGGCCGCGTGAAAGTTGTCGTCAGTTCGATCTCTCTCCGTGCGTTTTCGACACTAGTCTCTTCACGGAACCAACCTGAGAAAAATTCAGTAAGTATCTACACACCAGACGCTTGTGGGTGGCATGGCCGAGTTGACCGACTTCGGTACCCCGATTGCGATCTTACCTGAATCGCCGGAGCGGCATCGAAAGCGGTAACAAATCGGCTTTTTCGGCGCTTTCGAGAGAGTCGCGGCAGCCCAATGGCACGGTTGGGAAGGCCCTCTAAAAGCAAAACGCCATTCTCCAACGCGCTGGGGAGTTTTTTTGGCGACAGGGAAATGTCTGGTCGCGACTGGGAACGTGCAAATTACCAAAGTGGATCGGAAGTCCACGAACGGATCACAGGATTATCACCATGCTTCCTGCCATCGGGTATGCGATTCCAGACCATCAATCCCCACATATCAGCGACCCCTCCATCAGGGCGGCCGAAATCTGCCTCGAACGCGCGAACAGTTCGTTACGAGTCGATCGCTATCTGGAAAATCGAAACTACGATCTCGTCAGTCTCCGAGCCTGGAGGCTTTCCGTCGCCGGCGACGATGCCCCGACGCTGCGGGATATCGACGCGCTTAAAGCCATCGCGCAGGAAAACGGTGCTCAGTCAGTAAGCGATCATCTTTGTGTGATTCGCTCAAATGACAATCAAGCGGAGATGACGCACATCGAGCCCCCTCCGTACACCCGCGATTCGCTGAATCGCACGTGCCGCAATATCAAGTTCATCCAGAAGCAATTTGGGAACATTCGATTCTTTATCGGCAATATTGTGCAGTCGACACCGCGAATCGGAAAGCTGACGGAGGCACAGTTTCTGTCGCGCGTTCTTGAGCGGACTGGCTGCGGTTGGCTACTCGATGTCACCACGGTTTATGCCAACGCAATGAATTTCGGTGCCGACCCGTACGACTTCATCGAAGAGGTCATGCCGTCCGCATCTCGAGTGCAGATCCACATTACCGGCGGCTGTCGCGACGAATTTGCACACAGGCACGTCGTGGGAACTTCGCACGCCGTACCTGAACCAGTTTGGGATTTATATCGCTTTGCGCTGGAAATGGCCCATGTCCGGGCAGGCGCGGTGTTTCTGGCGCGGGACCAGAACATCCCGGATGAAATGACCTGGCGGCAAGAGTTCCAGACCGCTAGAGAAATCTCCGAGGAAGTCGGCGCGATTGCGTGAGCGATCGCCACGGCAACAGCGCACAAAAACTCCGGAAGTCATCCAGCAGCATGATTCGACTTCGCGGAACGGCGTGTGCACACAACCCGCTCAGATCGTATCTGGCATGTCGTCGCCGTTGTAATATTCATAGAACAGCCGGCCGATTTCTTCGCTCAATCGCGAAAGATATTCCTTCTTGAAGTGCTCGTACGTGACTTCGGAAGTTGAGCGCGCCGCCAACAGCGGATAGGCAGACGTGAGATCTTTCGTCCAGATCTTCTCTCCCTCTCCGTTTTCATCGATTTCGATCACGCTGACGAGCGCCTCGGCTCGTCCTTTGTAGAGATTCGCGCTGTTTTCTTCGTAAAGGCTGTATTTGTGTAAATCGATGTAAATGACGTAGGAAGCATGGAACGCCGCACCGACTTCTTCCGGTTTATCCCAGTCGGCGTGTTTGTCGAGCCAATCACGGACGCGATCGGGATCGATGACCTTGATCTTATGGAGAAAAAGTCGATTGGTGACGTACTTCGCAATATCCATGTCAACTTCAGCAAAGTCCCACTTCAATTCGGTCGGGGCATAGCAGACCACAAGCACGGACTTGTCCCGTTCCGTCATCGACTTGCCGGTTTCCTTGTCGAATGCTGGTTCGATCGACGGCGGACCACCCAGCAGGTAGCCAAACAGAATGAAGTAATTGCATCCGGAAAGCAGGGGGATCGCGGCCGCCAGAAGCAGGATCGCGAGTTGCCTGGGCCGAATGCCAGCCGTGCAGATCATCATTCGATCTCCTCACTGACCGGGTGGTCGTAGAACAACTGGGCCAACTTGGTGCAGACCCGATCGGTGTATTCCTGAGTGAACAATCGCGACGATTTCTTTTCGATAGAAACCGGGTATCCCTGCGGATAAGCCATCGTGAACTCGTGATCCATCACTTCCGAAAGCAGCTTTCCGGTCGGTCCGTCGGACACGCGATAGACGTGGACACGTCCCTCTGTTTGCCCGCGCAGTAAGGTCGGGCTATTGTCTTCCTTGCAGGTGAACTTCGCGAGATCCATATGGATGATGTAATCGGCGTGAAAGTCCTCGCCTAACTCGGAAATGTCGTTCCAACGTCCACCGTGGTCATCAAGCCAAGTGGAGATCTTATCGGGATCGACAACCTTTATCCTGTGTACCTTCAGTCGCCGCGTGACGCCGTCGAGCACGTCAAAATTGATCGAGGGGAACTCGCTCTTGATGGCATCCGGTGTCGAACAAACGACAAGAACCTGATGCCCTTCCTTCACCAGGTTCACGCGTGTACTGAGCTCGAACGTCGAAGTCGTCTGGGGGTCTCCGAGGATTGCCTTGCCAGCCATGATGAAAAGCGAGCAGCCCGGCAGGAAGATTATGAACAGGCTCGTTGCCAGCAGGATTCTCAACTGAGCCCCTTTCCTGCAATCGCGGTGGCTGTCCGCTCGGCACGCTTCGCACCGGGGAAAGAGCACATTTCCAGATGAATTCTGGTTCCTCGCGTCATCCATGACGGGAAGATCCTCCGTTCATTCAAGTCATTCAGAAAATCTGTAGGCGCAAATATTACTGGGCCGCGGCTTACGCAACGGTCATGAAACGACATACTTCGGATCGTCCGAAGCCGAGCCGCTTGCAATCTTCAACTATTTAGATGCGTGGTTGGAGAGAAGGGAAATGATTGCGAATTGAAACAAAGATGTACGCGACTGTGAGAATCTATAAAACCAGCCGCGCCAGCCATTGAGCCAGGCTGATGCTGCAGATGGCAAGCATGATCCATAACAACACGACTTCCGGCCGCCCGATGCCCAAAGCGCGACCGCGCGCCGCGCTGAACCAGCACCACGGAATCTGCACGGCACAGCAAATTGCCAGGAGCAGACCTGCGAAATTGGCACGGGCAGCCTCAAATAATCGGCCTTTGGTAAATAGGGCAAAACTAGTGGTCATGCCACAACTCGGGCAGGAAACGCCGAAGAATGTCCGGAATGTACAGGGGGGGAATCCCATTTGTTGATGTGTGCCGAATCCTCGCGGATCGGGTTCAAGTCGAAACGCGACGATCAAACCGGCTGTCAGCAGCAGGCTCCAGACGACAACGAGCAAACGTCCGGCCCATCGTAATGGATAGCCACTCGGCTGTTGGTAGTCGGTAATTTCAGAGGGGGTGGTTTGGTGGAGGAGAGAGGGGGCTAAATAGTCGATTCCTCGATTCGCCGCAAGAGGGATTTGCAGCGCACCGTCTTGCTCGAACGGAGGAATCGACGAGCGATCGGAGCTCATTTGCCGTCTTTGGCCTCTTTATCGTGGTCATGATCGCCGTGATCGTGGCCATGATCATGGTCGTGCGAAAGTTCGCCCGAATATTGTTTCCCTTCAATAGTTACGGCGATCCGCCCCTTCAGTTCCTCGATGTCATGCACGTGAGCGCTGATCTGCTCATTCCCCGCCAACTCGAAGCGCGATGATTTTCCTTCCGGTTCTCCCTTTTGCGGTACCGCAACCGCTTGGTACTGGGCCGATTTACCGTCGATCACCAGATTCAACGCCACTTCCTTCTGATCGATCGGGTGCGCTTTGTGTGGATCGGACCCGAGAATGTAGACCACGACCTTTTTTGCCGCCGCGTCGAACACAACTTCCGCGTGGAATTCCTCTTCCCCTAACTCAACGAGGTGGCCGTCGTGCGGGCCATGCTCGTGCTCATGATGATGGGCGGTGGTGTCCTCGACTTTGCCACCTTTGGGAATGGCTTTTCCCTGTTTCGTCGCCGGTTCACATCCGGAAACAACAAGCAGCAACCCCCCAGCCACGCAACAAGAAAATAATGCATCCCAGCGCATTGCAGTCCATCCTTTCTGAGTTTGATTTCGGTGGAAATCACCGATGAATACCAATGTCCAAAATATCGGGTGGTGGCGAATGCCAATCCGCGTTCAGTGTATGCGAGACCGAAACGCCTGTACAAGTCATTCGCGAAGACACGAAGGTTAGGCCGCCCGATTGTCTCGGAACGAACACGCGATCTACCGTCTAGCAAGATGCTTGATTCTTCAGAGCATGCTGGAGGAGTTCAAACAGGCGATCGACCTCGCGGCGAGTCTCGTCGTCCAGAACATAGCCGACCGGTCCGCGGATGATTGTGTTTCGGAAGATGCCCCGTTTTTGCAGGAGGTATTTTTCGACCGCCAGAAAACCGTCGAGACTCGTCTGCAACGATACCAGCGATGAGATCGGCAACGACAATTCGTATGCCCGCCGGTCGTCTCCCTGCTCAAGTGCTTTCCACAACGCAACAATTCCGTCGATCAGGTCGGCTCCCGGCATCGTTCCAATAATCCCGCGGCGGTAACTGTCAACCAGCGCGATGCCACCGCTCCCTTCAAAAATTCGTGCGGCTCCGCCAGTCGCTTCGCGCAGGGCCGTAAGGCGCGGGCCGATCGGTGTCGCCTCTGGCTTGAACAGCACCCGCGCGCCGTACATCTCGAGAATCCGCGCCTGCAGTGCGATCGACATCGGCCGGCCAACGTATCCGCTGGCATCCTGCACGATGACCGGCAGGTAACAGGCGCGAAAGATCCGCTCGTAGTAGCGGAGCAGTTCGTCATCCGCCAGTGCCACCGAGATTGGTGGGATCGCCATCACGGCATGAGCTCCGCATTCTTCCGCATGGCGGGCCAATCGTTCCGCAACGAAGCTACTCTCAGCGCCAACGCTGATGACAACGGTGCCTCGATGACATACCTGGCGGCAGACATGGTCCGCCAACCGCTCCCGTTCATCAGTCGACAATCGCAGCACTTCCGAAACCATAGCCATCACGACGCCAGTGACACCCTGTCCCAATAGCCAGTCGAGCTCACGATCGAGAGTTTCGAAGTCGAGAGACTCATCTTCATGGAACGGTGTGCTGAAGACAGGCAGCACTCCTTTGACCCAGCGGCGATTACCGGAAGCCGTACCCGCGCTCACTTGCTCGTTCCTTTCCACAACTCCACGACGGCTCTTTCGGGGAGCCCGACTTACTCTTGAATCAAATCTTACCAGAGACTTTTGAACACAGCGCTCGCCGGCTGCCGTACCTTTTAGAACAGACGTCGTCTCTATCAGACGCGAGTCGGGCTGGGCATCAAGTGCCGCGTGCATTTCCAAACAGCTCAACATGCAGCCGCGGAGAAACTCGCAATCCCCGCCGGTTGGCTTCCCCTTCAAGCCATTCCATCTTCTTCTGCAGCGTCTCTTGATCGGTGGCCTGAGGCATCAGAAAAACGTGAGCTCGGTCGGAATCTGGCAGTTGTCGGAGTTGCTCTTCGACGTCAGTCAGGTCTTCGGAGTTATCGATGACGTACTTGAGTTGGTGCGGATACTCACGGATCAAACGTTGCAGCACTTCGGTGTTCTCACGCCGTTGTTCGTGACGATATTCCCAGCGGCTGCCGCGCGGCGTCGAATTCGGACGTTTCGGGCTGATGGACATTAGATCGGCATGCACTGGTCGGTAAACAGTTCCCGCAGTTTCGATAGTCACGAACCGCCCGGCATCGCGCAACGACCGCGTGAAAGGGACGACATCTCGCTGCAACAGCGGTTCCCCTCCCGTGACGACGACATGTTCGCAGTCATGTGCCAGCACTTTTTGCAACACATCCTGCCAGCTTTCTTGCAGCCCTTCCGGTTCCCACGAGGAGTAGGAAGTGTCACAGAACCAGCAGCGTAGATTACAACCCGTTGTGCGCACAAAAACCGAAGTGGTTCCGGCGTAGGCCCCCTCTCCCTGAATAGATTGAAACAGTTCGCAGATCCGCATCGCTATCCACTATCAATTCACATAACGGGCGGGGTCCGGAAACCCAGCCTCTGAGAATCCTTTCAATCGAAGTAAACAAGAATCGCAATGGCCGCAGGAGCGCCCCTGCTCATCCGGATCATAGCAACTGTGAGTCCGGCTGTAATCGACTCCCAGTGCGATTCCCCGTCGAATGATTTCGGCCTTCGTCAATTCGATCAACGGAGTATGAACCTTCCAGTCGACCGTACCCTCAACACCCGATTTCGTCGCCAGGTTTGCCAGACGCTCGAATGCTGCGATGAATTCCGGACGGCAATCGGGATAGCCGCTGTAATCCACGGCATTCACGCCGACAAAAACATCGCTCGCTCCCAGGGTCTCGGCCCAGCCGAGCGCCACCGACAAGAATATCGTATTCCGCGCAGGGACATAGGTGATGGGAATGCCTGCCGACATTTGATCGTCGCTGCGATCCTTGGGGACGGGAATGTCGTCCGTGAGCGCTGAGCCGCCGAACGGACGCAGATCGAGTGAGAATACGACGTGTCGAGTCGCACCGAGCGCCGAGCAGACCTGACGCGCCGCATCCAACTCGTATCGATGACGTTGGCCGTAATCAAACGACAATGCGAAACAGTCGAAACCATCACCCCGAGCAATGGCCAAGGTCGTGGCGGAATCAAGCCCCCCGCTCACCAGCACCACTGCCCGCCGATTTTTAGTTGCCATCACGGAATCGCGATCAGCTCAGAGGATCTCCACACAGCACCCCTGGAGGCTATCAATCGCCGAGTCGGGCTGCAATCGATCTGCACGCCCGGCTCAATATTTGCCCGATCGCTGTTCGCAGCAGACTCGGTTAGACCAAAGCTTGCCGACTCTCAATATCGCCGGTAGACACTGGGACGAGGATAATAGAAGTTGTAAGTCCGGCCATAACCGAAGCCGTTGCCGTAATTCCGAAAATACGAATACGGCGTAATGTAATCGTACCGGCTGACAATCGGTTCCGGTGCATTGCGGACGATTGTCGTTGGCCGCAGTTGACCGAACAGAAGTTCCATTGCCGCGTCGTGGCGGTAAGACGGGTTTGCGTTGTATTCCGCGCGGCTGAACGGAATGGAACGGAAAACTTGGGCATAACTCTGCGCACTGGCAGCAGTTGCGGGCTTCTGATTTCCCTCCGGCGCAGGCGCGGCGACTTCCGCATGGGTGACGACCTTCGTTGCGGGAACAATCTGCAGCTCGTCAGCAGCAGCTGCGAATCTGGGAGCGATCAGCCCTGTCGCAACCAGCGCCACCGCGATGGCGCCGCGTGTCCAGAACTGAACCGATAAGGCGATTACCTTCGTGATAGGGTTGTATGCGGGTGCACTGAACATGTTGCTGCAAAACTGGTTGGGACATTTTGGCATGGTTGTGAACCTCTTCAGAGTAGCGATTCGAAGCGGGCAGAGAACGCAATTCACTTTGCGCAGAGTACCCAACTTCTTTTGCAAGTGTCAAACTGTGAGGGAACCCAGTTAGCTGTATTTGTCCGCCAAATCGGACCGATGCCGCGCCGGTTGACCCTGCCCGGGGCGGTGTCTAAAGTAGTAATTATTCAAGAGTTGTGTCGCTTTGGCGGGTTTTTAGGGGAGGGATTTAAGTCGTGGGCAAAGCTTGGGGTGGTCGCTTTCAGCAAAAGACCGATCCCCGCGTCGAGCGGTTTACCGAGTCGATCAGCTTCGACCACCGGTTGGCTGCGGTCGACGTCCGGGGCTCGCAAGCCCACGCGCGGATGCTGGCAACGGTAGGATTGCTCACGAACGAGGAATGCGAACAGATCGTCGATGCTCTCGACCAGATTCTTGGCCGGATCGAACGTGGTGAGTTTCCGTTCCGGCAGGAACTGGAAGACATCCACATGCATATCGAAACCGCGCTCATCGAACAGATCGGAGATGTCGGCCGCAAGCTCCACACTGCCCGTAGCCGCAACGATCAAATCTCTAATGACCTGAAGCTGTACATTCGCGAGGCGATCGGGCAGATCGACCGATTGCTGGAAGACATGCAGACGTCGTTTGTCACCCGGTCCGACAGTGATCTCGATATCGTCATACCGGGTTATACGCACATGCAGCGCGCTCAGCCGGTGTTGGCGGTGCACTACTGGCTTGCCTACTGCGAGAAGTTAGACCGAGACCGGCAACGCCTGGCCGACTGCGCAAAGCGGGTCAACGTGTCATCTCTCGGAACAGCGGCGCTCGCAGGTACATCGTTGCCCATCGATCGCAATGTCACTGCGGAACAACTTGGTTTCACATCGGTCGCGGCCAATAGCCTCGATGTGTCGAGCGATCGGGACTTCATTGCCGAGTTTCTCGGTTCGCTGGCGATTATCGCAATTCACCTCAGCGGTTGGGCGGAAGAATGGATTCTCTGGTTTTCGACGGAGTTCGGATATTTGAAGCTTCCAGATGCCTACACCACCGGATCGTCGATCATGCCGCAGAAGCGGAACCCCGACGTACTCGAGTTAATCCGCGGCAAGTCGGCAAGGGTCATCGCGGCTTCACAACAGGTGCTCGTGCTCCTGAAAGGTTTGCCGCTGGCCTACAATCGGGATTTGCAAGAGGACAAAATTGCGCTGTTCGACGCGATTGATACGATTATCGCCTGCCTCGAACTGGCACCGAGCATCATCGCCGGTGCGGAACTGCAAACGGAACGCATTGCCGAGCGTCTGGAAGAGGGCTTCCTCGATGCCACGGCACTCATGGAGTATTTGATTCTCAAAAACGTCCCGATGCGCACCGCGCACGAGACGGTTGGCAAGCTGGTCGCGCTGTGCGATCAGCGAAGCTGCCGGCTGTCGGACCTTTCGCATGATGAGTTGAAAACAGCTTGCGACCGCATCGACGCCGATGTGAAGAACGTGCTCGGAGTCGCGAATGCCGTCGCAGCTCTCAAGAGTTATGGTTCCGGCGGAAGGCAATGCGTGGAGCAGCAACTCGCCCGTTGGAAACAACGGTTCGGCATTCAATAAATTCAACGTACCGATAAGTCGCCTCAGGATACGATGCCTTGCCGGCGGGCTGTTCTCGTATTGATGATCTGGCTCCATGCGGAATATCTGTCTTACTCTTGCATACGACGGCACGAATTACGTCGGCTGGCAGGTTCAGCCGAACGGTCCCTCGATCCAAGAGCAGGTTGAGCGGGCCATTCACGATCTGACCGGCGAAGACCAGCGGTTGATGGTTGCCGGACGGACGGATTCCGGTGTTCATGCGATCGGGCAGGTTGCAAATTTCTGGTCGAACACGACCATCCCGTGTGAAGGTCTGCGTCTCGCGCTACAGACCCGCCTTCCCGAGGATATCGTCGTGCGGAACGTTGCCGATGTTGACGACAGCTTTCATGCCACCTATTCCGCGAAGACCAAACGTTATCGCTACATCATCGAAAACAGCCAGTTGCCGAACCCCTTGCTGAGAAAATACACGTGGCATTGGCGCAGCCGGCTCGATGCCGATGCCATGCATGCAGCGGCACAAGAACTCGTGGGTATGCACGACTTTCGTTCCTTCGAGACCGATTACCCCAACAAAGCCACTAGCGTCCGGACTGTATTTGAGGCGACAGTTGCTCGGCACTCCGGCTGGTCCGGTTGGGGATCGTCGCACGTTTCGGAAAACGGCACGCGCGGGAACAGTCATGCGCCGGATGATGCACTTTCCTTCGTCTGGTTCGACATCGTCGCGGACGGGTTTCTCTACAATATGGTGCGGGCGATTGTGGGCACGTTGCTGCGTGTCGGCGAGCACAAGTGGACTTCAGCCGACGTCCGTAGAATTCTCCACTCCCAGGACCGGGCCGAAGCCGGCTCTACGGTGCCACCGTACGGGCTTTACCTTGTCGAAGTCGATTACGGCCAAACCGCGCAAGATCAAAATAACCAGCAACCCGCACCCGCCGTCTCCAATCGCGGGATTGATTACCGGGGTGACACATGAGGGTTACCCATATTATTACCCGCCTGATCATCGGCGGCGCGCAGGAGAACACGCTGCTGACCGTCGAGGACCAGCATCATCTGCATGGCGACGAGGTAAGCCTCATTACGGGACCCGGACTCGGACCGGAAGGAAGCCTGGAGCAACGAGCCCGCGCGAAAGGGCTCGATCTGCGGATCATTCCCGAAATGCAACGCAGTCTGCATCCGTTGCGCGACTGGGCCAGTTACCGAAAAATCGTAGCTCTGCTGCGCGAAATCCGTCCACAGATCGTGCATACACACAGCTCGAAGGCGGGGATTCTTGGCCGAGCGGCCGCCGCGAAGCTCGGCATTCCCGTCGTGCACACGATTCATGGTGCCTCATTTCATTACGGCCAGAACCCGTTGCTTCACCGTAGCTACATCGCAGCCGAGAGATGGGCCGCGAGCCGATGCGACCGCTTCATCAGCGTCTGCGATGCCATGACCGACCAGTACGTGCGGGCGGGCGTCGCCCCGCGTGAAATGTTCACGACCATTTACAGCGGCATGGAGGTCGAGCCATTCCTCAACCCGCCAAGGCCGCGTGAGACGGTTCGCGCGGAACTCGGCTTTGCACCGGAGCAAGTGGTCATCGGCAAGGTGGGACGTCTGTTTCACCTTAAAGGGCATGAGTTTGTGATCGCCGCGGCACGCGCGGTGGCGGACCGAGCGCAGAATGTTCGATTTCTCTTCATAGGTGATGGAATACTGCGCGAAAAGTATCAGGCCGATATCGCCCGGGCGGGGCTGACCGACAAGTTCGTCTTCACCGGACTCGTTCCGCCGCAGCAGATTCCTGAATTAATTCACGCCTGCGACATCATCGCACACACGAGTCTTTGGGAGGGACTCGCGCGCGTGTTGCCACAGGCGCTGATCGCCGGCAAGCCGGTGGTGAGCTACGACGTCGACGGCGCTCGCGAGGTGGCGATTCCCGGAGAAACCGGCTACCTGCTCCCTCCGCAGTCCGTTGACGAACTTGCCGCGGCGCTCTGCGAATTGGTGGAAAATCCGCAATTGCGCGAACGTCTTGGCCGTACCGGACGTGAACGATTCACCGATCAGTTTCGCCACGAGACGATGACTCGGCGAATATGCGAAGTGTATGCGGAACTTCTGGCATCGAAAGGTTGATGTGATCCCTTAGATGCCGTTCGCCAGCAGCTCCTGCATCTCCACTTCGGTATCAAGATCCTTCGCGAAGGAGACCAACGGGGTGAGTGCGAACTGCACCGGAGGGAATGTTGCCGCGCGGCGATAGTCGCGATGCAACAGCAACTGGGCAACAGCGTTGCAGAAGTCGGCCACGGAGAGCTCGCCGCGGCGATACTTTCTATAAGCCCGCAGGCAGTGATACGGGATTCCGACGGCCAACGATGGAGCTTGCAGCCGAAACAGATTGCGAAAATCCTCGATGATCAACCGACCCAGTCCCCGGAGGATCATCGGCCGCAGGCGTTTGCGCAATTCCAGATTGCGATGCCGATAGGCCAGTTGCAACAGATGGTTCGTCAGGCGCATCCGCAGTGCTCCGCCGCGGACGACAAACAGGTGCCCGGGATACATATTCAGCGGGGCATCGCTGGGGGTAGGGCGGAAAGCATAGGCCGGCTTCCAGGAACTCGCCCCCATGTCTGTAGGTTCAGCGACAATGAACTCTCCCCAGAAGAGAGCGCCAGCCATCGGTTCGTAACCCGTCCGCATGAGCTCGCGCAGTTCTTCCGCAGCAGGGAGAACGTCGCAGGCACAGATCGCGACTGGTGCGAGCGGATCGAATCGATGGCGCAACAGATCCCGCAGAACTGCCAATGTCATTGGTAGATTTCCCTCGACCGAAACGACTTCACAGTCGACGAGATCGCCGTAGACCTGTTGCGGCCCGAGCAGAATGGGATCGGCAAAGGGGCCGGAGTCGCGAACCCGCTCGATCAGTTCACCGGCGAGGCAACGCCCGTTGGGAAGTGGCCGAGCACCTTTAAAACCCGAGAGCATTTCCTCGCGCGTCATACCGGGAGGGAGCGGACCGGAGCGTCGGTCGCTACCCGCGAGAATAAGGATCGGAAGAGGACTCGGCATGGGTCACATCCCTTGGAGAATGTGTTTCCTGGTTTCATGATCAAACGAACTCACGGAGTGTTGATGCATCAAGCATGAACAAAGGGTTCTGGTCGCACAAGCAGAGTTGTGTGTGTGTGTGTGTGTGTGGCGATCTCGTGGAAGTGCCGCACTGTGCAGGGTGGGAACGGCTGATTGACAGTTCAGGCGTCTCGCCATATGATCGGAGAGAGTTTGGAGCGTGTTTTTAATTGCTCCCCCCAGTAATGCCTTGTAAAGGACATTTCCGTGGCAATGCCGGATCGACATGCTGAAAATAGTTCGGCTGTCCGAAATGGTCGGCGCAGCGGAATCGTTTTTTTCGGCGGTTGGTATTGGTTTACCGGCGCGGGGCGTCCGGGGCGGATGAGGAACACGTTGAACTGAAAACGCATATCAACGAAAAGTTTCCCAGGCCCTGAAGCCCCGGTCGGCTTCAGGGCCTGTTTTATTCACCCACACGGCATGTAAGTGAGATAGTTATGATCGTTGTCATGAAACGCGGGGCGAGCCAAGCAATGGTCGACCGCATGGCCCGCCGCGTAGAAGAGTTGGGATTGAAAGCGCACGTGATCGTCGGCACCGAACGTACGGTAATCGCCGCGATCGGCAGCAAGCCGGAAGGGGCGCAGGAAATGCTCGCCTCGTGTGAGGAGGTTGAGAAGGTCGTACCGATCATGGCGGCTTATAAGGTCGCCAGCCGCGAGACGAAACCGGATCCGACCGTTGTGAAGGCCCTCGACCTGGTGATCGGCGGCGGACACGTGGGCGTCATCGCCGGGCCATGCTCGGTTGAAAGCGACAATCAGATTCAACTCGTGGCGAAGCAGGTCAAGGAAGCTGGAGCGCGGGGACTGCGCGGCGGTGCGTTCAAGCCGCGAACAAGCCCCTATTCGTTCCAGGGGATGAAAGAAGAAGGGCTGAAACTGCTTGCGGCCGCTCGCGAGACGACAGGTCTTGCGGTAGTGACGGAGGTGATGACGCCGCAACATGTCGAGATGGTGGCTCGTTATGCCGATGTGTTGCAGATCGGTGCGCGCAACATGCAGAACTATCACCTGCTGCAAGCCGTCGGAGAGGTCGACAAGCCAGTGCTGTTGAAACGCGGCCCGTCGGCCACGATCGACGAGTTTCTGCTGGCGGCAGAGTATGTACTCGACCAGGGGAACAAAAGCGTGATCCTTTGCGAACGGGGCATCCGCACGTTCGAAACGCACACGCGGTTCACGCTTCCGCTGGCGACGGTTCCGTACCTTCACGAGCGGACGCACCTGCCAATCGTGGTCGACCCGAGTCACGGGACCGGCATCGCGTCCCTGGTGCCACCAATGTGCGCGGCGGCGATAGCCGTCGGCTGCGATGGGCTGATCGTAGAAGTACATCCTGATCCGTCGCACGCTGCCAGCGACGGCGATCAATCGGTCACGCCAGCGGTTTTTGCGAAAATCATGGCGGAATGCAGGAAGGTGGCGGAGGCGCTCGGCCGGTCGATTTGAAGGACGAAAACAGCCGGAAATGAATTTAGCATCCGGTACCGGTATGAGGTATCATGAATTTCGGGCCTCGGATGTCCTTCAGGCGGTCCGGGAGTTCGTGGTGACTGAAGAATCAACTAACCCAATGCTGCGCCCACTCTCCAACGAGGGGAGCGTCTGTTTGCGCGTGCGCGAGTCTGGACGGCGCGAGTTCGCCCTGCATCAGATCGAGGCACCCTTCGCCGTCATCGGCCGGAGTTCGAAATCCGATATCACTCTTTCCGGTTCGGGTGTCAGCTACCGGCACGCGTACTTACAAATCCTTTCAGGTCGGCTTTTTTGCGTGGACCTGGGAAGCAAGACCGGGTTGTATTGGGGGAAGCGGCGACGGGCCTACGGTTGGCTCGCTCCGGAGGAGACGTTGAAAATCGGTTCGTACAAGTTGGCGCTGGCAAGTCGCGAGGGAACTGCCTCACTGCGAACAGACGGCGACGAGTACGGCGAAAACCCGCTTGATGTCGATAAGAGCCGCATCGATCGATTGCCCGAATACTTGTTGGAAATCTGGGATGGGTCGGACGAGGCGAAGCGTCAGCCGGTCGACCGCATATTAAGCCTGGTAGGACGGTGGCGTTCCTGCCCGGTGCATTTGCCGGATGCGAGCGTTTCACACGTCCATTGCAGTTTGGTTTTGACCGAGTCCGGACTCTGGGCAATTGACCTGCTCGGCAAGAACGGATTAACCGTCAACCAGCAAGCGGCCCGTGCCGCCCTGTTGGAACACGGCGACAAAGTTCGTATCGGTCGATACTCCATTCGCATTCATCGGCGCGAAATCTCGGAAGACCTTCACCGCAATGATCCTGAAGAGGACGTCGCACAGCACAGTCAAGCAGCGAAAATACCCGAAACACCTGGTTCGACTGAAGAGAGTACAACGCAAGCCGACGTCGCTGATTCTGTGGGGATAGATACCGCACTCTGGGACTCGGAACCTCGGGTATCGGACTGGTTGGGAACCTTGTTCCAGATCGAACATATCGGGAACGCTCTGGTTGTCTTGCCGAACATCAGCGGCGGCTCCTTTCGGTATGCACAACTTCAAGCGGAATCGAACTCACTGCGCCGCATGCTCGACAACCCGATTCATCACAATCTGATCGTAGACCTTCAAGGGTTGAATTACATCGGTTCCGAAGCGATTGGTGTTGTGATTGGCCTGGCACGCCGCGCGACCGATCGTGGGGGCCGGGTCGCATTTTGTCACGCGTCTCCAAATGTGCATACCGTAATGCAGAATATGGGGCTGCTCCGGCTCTGGCCCTATTTTGCCACTCGCAAAGAGGCGCTGAACAACGTCAGTGCGGAGTAGCGAACCCGATTCGCCGACCTGCTCGACGGATTGCCGGTTGGATCAACCGCGGTTCCAATCTGTATCCGCGTTGGATCGTGTTTGCCCTCCGGCCTGGCTGCTCTGATATACTAACGTTTCACCGGTTTGCCTAGCGGGAGATGGTTACAGTGGCTGGGTCGATTCCTCCGCAAGGAGTCGGCATATTCAGGCATCGATCTCTAATCCCCGGAAATTGTTCATGTTGTTTGTTCCTCGAATTATTGTGGCTTCCCTCGCCGCGTTGTTTCTCGTGATCGGATTCGCTTCGGTTAGTCTCCGTGCGCAGGCTGCGCAAGATACCGCAAGCACCAACAACGCCGCGCCTTCGAAGCGCGAGCCTGTCGTTGCGGCGCGTCCGAAGCCCCCCCGGTTTCCGATCGCGGCCGCCCGTCCGGAAAAGCTCGCACCGTGGGGGATTGAAGTGCGTACTCCCTGGACGACATCCCGCGTCGTGGGATCACCCGAGCCGCCGCTGCCGTACCGGCTTGCTCGCAGCTTTCCGAAGCTGAGCTTCAAGGAACCGGTCTACATGCAGCCCGAACCAGGGACCGACCGCGTCTGGGTACTCGAGTTGAAAGGACGAATCGTTGCATTCAACCCACGCGAAGCGGAACCCAAGACGGAAGAGGTGTTTGTGGTTCCCGAAAGCGTGGCCGAGAAATCTTCTGCCAACTACTACAGCTTCGCGTTTCATCCGAAATACATCGAGAACGGTCGGGTAATCCTCTTCTGCGACGAACAGCAGAAAGTCGGGGAGCCCAACGAGCACGACCGAGTCTCCTGGTACGATACTTCCGGAACGCCCCGAAAGGTTCTCCCCGAATCGCGGCGTATCATCATCGAATGGGCCAGCGCAGGACACGCCGGCGGCGGGATGGAATTTGGGCCGGATGGTATGCTCTATCTCACGACCGGCGATGGTACCGGCGGGTCCGACCTAGATAACACAGGGCAGGACATCACCGATTTACGCGGCGCTGTGCTCCGTATCGACGTCGATCATCCCGACAAAGGTCACCTCTACAGCGTTCCCAACGACAACCCATTCGTACATCTCCCCGGAGCGCGCCCCGAGATTTGGGCGTTCGGCCTAAGGGCTCCGTGGCGAATGAGCTTCGACCGCCACACAGGCAACTTGTGGGTCGGCGAGGTCGGACAGGATTTGTGGGAGATGATTCATCTCATCCGCAAAGGAGGCAATTACGGCTGGAGCGTGATGGAAGGAACTCATCCCTTCTACCCCGAACGAAAAGTCGGTCCCGCTCCTATTCTTCCGCCGATCGTCGAGCATTCACATTCCGAAGCACGGTCGATTTCGGGAGGCTATGTCTATCACGGAAAGCGTCTCCCGGAACTCAACGGGATGTATGTTTATTGTGATTATGCCACCGGCACCGTCTGGGCGTTTCGCTACGAAAACGACAAAGTCACCGAGCGCCGCACGCTGGCCGATTCGAGTTATATGGTCGCAGCCTTTGGGCTCGATCAGGATGAGGAACTCTATCTGCTGGCCCTCAGTGGCGAATTGCTTCAACTCGAAAAGAATCCAGACGTCGGAACCGATGCAAAATTTCCGCGAAAGCTCAGCGACACCGGCGTGTTCAGTTCAGTGAAAGATCAAACCCCCGCACCCGGAGTCATCCCCTACACAGTGAATGCGCCTCAGTGGTGCGACGGCGCACATGTTCAACGCTTCCTCGCCGTCCCCAACGACGGAACGATCGAACCGGTTGCGTCGCGAGGTTGGAACTTTACCGACGGCTCGGTGCTCGTGCAGACATTGTCGCTGGAAATGGAGCCAGGAAATGCTACCTCACGGCAGAACGTCGAAACACGCATGTTAACCAAACAGGGAGGAGAATGGGCGGCATACACATATGCGTGGAATGATAATCGAACCGACGCAGAGTTAATTGAGAAGGAAGGGCTCGACCGCAAATTGACCATCCGCGACACGAAGGCTCCAGGAGGTGCGCGAACGCAGACCTGGCGGTACGCCGCCCGCACGGAATGCATGGGTTGCCATTCGCGCGCGGCGAATTACGCGCTTGGCATGACATCGCTGCAGATGAACAAGGACCACGATTTCGGTTCGATCATCGACAATCAAATGCGGACGCTGAATCACATCGGATTGTTCAAACCGGCACTCGATACGCATCCGCGTACACTTCGCAAACTCGTGAACCCGTACGACCCCCGTGCGCCGCTCGACGCCCGTGCTCGGTCCTATCTGCACACGAATTGCTCGCACTGTCACGTTTCCGACGGCGGCGGCAATGCGAAAATGGAACTTGAGTTCATTACCGAGCCGCACCGCACGCGCATTTTTGGCGTGACTCCGTTGCAAGGAAACTTCGACATTCAAGCAGCTGACTTAATCGCACCGGGAGATCCCTACCGGTCGGTGATGTACTATCGCATCTCCAAGTTGGGAAGTGGCCGGATGCCGCAGGTGGGGTCGTGGGTCGTCGATACGGAAGCCCGGAAGCTGTTCCAGAACTGGATCAGCAGTCTTCCGCCCAACATTGGCGAGCCACCTTCCGGGGCCGAAGAACAGAAGCGATCACGGACTCCCAAACAGTACGGTGAAAACGCCGCCAAATACGCGGCACAAAAGGAAGCTGAGGAAAGAGCCGCGACCGAAGCAAAGCGAGCGGCTCTCGAAGCGGCCCGCCAGTTGCGCGAGCAGAATCTGGAAGCCGTCGGGCTACTAAAGAATGGCTCCGCATCACCGTCTGGGGAAACACGCATTGAAGCAGCGAATCAACTTCTATCGACGACGATCGGTGCGCTCACGCTGCTGCAGGCCCTCGATGAGAATTCCATTCACTCTCCTTTGCGCGAGGATGTGATCGCCCTGGGAAGTGCCCATGCCGATGGAGATATCCGCGACCTGTTCGAGCGGTTTCTGCCGGAAGAACGGCGGGTCAAGCGGCTTGGACCAGTCATTCAGCCCGAGAGCCTGCTGGCGACGGCCGGAGATGCCGAACGGGGCAGACAGCTCTTCTTCAGCAACGGCGGGATCCTCTGTAAGAACTGCCATCAGATCAAGGAAGTAGGACGTGCCGTCGGTCCCGAGCTGACGCAGATCGGCAAGAAATACAACCGGCAGCAGATTCTCGAAAACCTGTTGGAACCTTCGAAGACGATCGAAGAGAAGTACTTGACGTATGTTGTCGAAACGACTTCTGGAAAAGTTCATACGGGACTGCTCGTCGAGCGGACTCCGCAGGTGGTAACACTCAAGGACGTGGAAGGAAAAATGACGTCGGTCCCGGCGAATGAAATCGAAGAGATGGAGGTGCAGCGAAAATCACTGATGCCGGAGCAGATCCTCCGCGACCTCACCGCTCAGCAGGCGGCGGATTTGCTGGAGTTTCTCAGTGAGCTGAAGTGAAAAAATCTAAACTAGAGCCCAATGGGCGGACGACGCCTCTCTGGCAACTGGCTTCTCTTTGTTATCTCTGTGAATGTTCTCGCAGAAACTTGGTCACCCGCGGCGGGCTGATGATGCCGAGGATCTTTTCGTCAAGCGACACAACCGGCACGTGCCGATAGCCGCTGACGGCCATCACCGACAGTGCGGCGGCCGCGGAATCAGTTTCGTAGACGTATACCGGATCGGGGGTCATGACCTCGCACACCGGGCTG
Organism: uncultured Planctomycetaceae bacterium; assembly: GCA_964626885.1. Classification (GTDB taxonomy): domain Bacteria; phylum Planctomycetota; class Planctomycetia; order Planctomycetales; family Planctomycetaceae; genus CAZVJA01. The sequence continues at coordinate 22,263 of CAZVJA010000062.1, forward strand.
TCTTTGACTGCATCATATTCAAGCGCGACTTTGTCCAGCACGTCTCGATCGCTGAAGATACCGACAAGTTTGCCGTTTTGCTCAACCATGACACATGCAATGTCGTTCCCGGCAAGCTTGTGGAGCGCCTCATCCACGGTGGCGTTTACCGAAATGGTTGCAAAGGGATGGACTCCGATCTCCGTCACGTCCTTCTGCGCCAGTGCTTCTTCGAGCGGATCTTCAAATGTCCGCGGTTCGTAATTCGCCAAGGGATCCCGAAATTCTCCCTCGGGAAGGCGTGTTGCGTCCGACATGGTTCAGGCTCCTTCGCGTTTAGAGGGATAAGGGTTGCTGCCGATCCGCTGGACCATCACCTCGCCAGGGAAATACTCGGCGATGTATTCCATCAGCCCTTTTTGGCCAGTGAGTCCGCAGGCTTTACCTTCGTCATCGACAACAACCACATAGCGAGTGTTCTTTGTTTCCATTGCATCCAAAACGGTTTCGACCGTATCCGATGTACTGACCCACGGAAACGTATGGGCCATGACAGATTCCGTATTCCCATCGAGAGATTTCGGGGAACTCACCAGCAGATGCCGCAGCATCGCCTCGGTGAAGACTCCGACGGGTTTCTGTTCGGCGTCGACGACGATCGCGCAACCAAGTATTCCGGCGCGCATCTTCTCAATCGTCTGACGAATGGGAGTGGATGGGGAAACCGTGACCGCTGTTCGCAAGGAAAGCTTATCAACGGATTCGTTTTTCAGCCCTTCGAGAAGTTCCATGATCGCTCCTTTCCCTCAGTACGATCGCAGCCTTCGGTGGAAGCCACTTTGTGATCCACGTTGGGGATGAGCGCAAATTCACCGTAACCCAATTTTCGAGAGAAAACAATGCTATTAACATTCCCGGAAGACATCCTTCCCCCTGCCTGGGGAATCGGCCTGCATGAATTCCGAATCGCCTGGACGCAGTTTGAAATGAGAAGCCGGTGGAGCCCAAACTGCGTCGCCGCTACGATGGTAGTCGGTGAAATCCGAACGACGTCAAAAGCGCGGCGGCCAGCAGCATCCCAGTGTGATTAGACACCCGAAAAGGAGGCGTGTTTTATGCGGATCGTGCGACTCGCGAGTATGGCGTTTGCAGTCATCTCCATGACACTCTTGCAGGGCAATCGGATTTTTGCCGCTGAAAAAAGCGTGCAAGTCGGACTACACAAGCAGTTGCTGGTTGATGACCATGTGATCGCACACTCAGTGAACCTGTCCCGCTCACTCGGTCTGGTCACCAAGGCGAACGGGAGCAAGCCAATCATCTGCGAGCACGTCACGCGCGACGGCGTTCGGCAACCGGTGGAAGTTTGGCCCCTCTTCGCGAGTATTTACTACGACGCGCAGCGGCAGCGATTTCGGATGTGGCACCGGTTTTCATTTAACGACCCTTCCCGGGAAAAAGGAAAAGCCGCAACGGTGGACGAACTTGGCGTCGGTGCGAGTTATTTTCGCGGCTACAGTGAATCGAAGGACGGGATTCATTTCGAGCTGGTCGCCCCGCTTGAGGGACTGACGACGGGTGGCGACACCAATCTCGTCGTGACGATCGACGATCACGAAAGCGACCCCGCACACCGCTACAAGATCGGCTATGACTGTCTCTGCAAGGTCAACGGTGCGGCGCTGGCGCATTCAGCCGACGGCATTCACTGGACCCCCTACAACGAAGGCCAGCCGGTCACCTACCGTGCGGCTGACTTCACCAATCAAGTATTGTGGGTTCCCGAGATCAAAGCCTATCGCCTGCTGACACGCACCGACTTCGGATGGGGAGGCGGCCCCTTCGCGGCGACAGTCGATGTCCCCATCGGCAACAAGCACCTCGAAGTCCGCGGTGTCCGCTCGATGACCAATCCCGACATCAAGACCAACCCGACCAATTGGACGCTCGAGCAGCATTGGCTTTTCGACGGCGAAGAGCAATTGTCGCGCGATCAGACTCGCATTGAGGAACGACTGAAAGATCCGGCCTACTTGGAGCGGGTCCGCAAAGAGGCGCTGCGGAGACAAGTCTATGCGATGACGGAGTGGATTTATGAGGGAATCCATTTCGGTCTGATGCCAGTCCTGGAATACCCGACGGATGTCAGCGAAGGACTCGAGACCGACCACGCCACCCGCCACGAGCGGAGCATCGAGAACTATTACATCGCGACGAGCAGGGACGGCCTCGGCTGGAATTTTCATTGGGTCTACGCTGGGCAGCCTCTGGTGCCGCGAGGACCGGCCGGTGCGTGGGATAAAGACATGCTCTTCCCAACGAGCCAGATTATCACGCACGACGACAAACACTGGATCTTCTACGGCGGGAATAACGAGCGGCACGGCTCCGCTGAGAAAGATGTCTGGTTTGTCCGCGAGGGGGGGGTGGGTCTCGCCTGGTTGCGGCTGGACGGTTTCGTCGCGTTAGAAGCCGGGGATCAGCCGGGCACCCTCACCACAAAACCATTTCGACTCGACGGCAGCCACTTGCAACTAAACGTCGATGCGCACGCAGGAGGCCAAGTCCGCGTCGAAGTTCTCGACGAAGGCCGAAATCCGATCCCGGAATATTCCGGCGATTCCGCGAGTGAGTGTCAGGGAGTCGATAGCTTGAAGCACGAAGTGGCCTGGAAGAACCAGGTAAGCCTGGCGCAATTGAATGGCAGAACAGTCCGCCTCAAGATCCACTTGAAACAAGCAAGGCTGTATGCGTTTCAAATCGTGTTATGAGTTGGAGATAACCGCCAAATTTCGCACTTACGACATGACAGCAAGTCGCATCTCTAAATCGTGCGATTTGTGAGGGTATTATTTTTGCGCGAACCCCGCCGCGACTTCGACCAGCGTGCGGACCATGCAGCCGGTCCCGCCCCCTTCGCGGTGCG
>CAZVJA010000063.1:0-24154 GCA_964626885.1 uncultured Planctomycetaceae bacterium
CATCATTCTTTTCTGTTCCTCTCTTCCACGTTTCAAGAATTGGGCGACTGTCGTCCAACCATCTGCGGATGTCGTCCGGCGCGGAGTTCCAGCCGTTTTCAAATACTTTCGCAATGTTATCAGCAGCATACCTGGGTGGTGGACGAAACATCGCATAAGCGTGGCGATAATCTGTGAATGCATTCTCGTCGTTGGATAAAGTAAGATTACCGAACACCTCGACATCAAACGGATCACCAATGTCCGGAAGCCCAGCCAACTGCGACCTTCGATAAACAAAGATGCTACTGAATATGACAATTCCAAAGACAACGATGGTCAACGCCAGAATCGACAACGTACGTCCGGAAAGCAATTTGTTAAAGAAGTCACGTTTACCGAAACGCATTGTTTGATCTGCATCCTTGTCCAAATTTTCTCGTTCGATTTTCCAGAAAATCGGAAGGCACAACAAAACTATCAGCTTGAAAGATTGCATCCCAGCTTTTTGAAGCAATGAAGTAATGATAGACTGGCCATCGCGGTACTACCACGGTTTTCCGCTGGCTCAGCACGGTTCTCATTTCGCGATAGAGTCTTATTGGATTCTTCGACTCAAACATGAAAACCATTCGCATTGGCAATACGAAATCAGCATCGTGAGGCGTTCGCGCAGCGCGCGGCGAGTGGCTTTTTCCGGCCTTTTCGATATGTCTACTGGCCGTAGAATGGAGTTCGGAAGGTGCGCGGATGCAGGATTCGCTAACAGATTAGCTAACGCTCGGTAGCAGGTAGCTCCTGCGAGGCCATCGTCATCGAGGTTGGCACCATCCCCTCGATGACGATGACCCCCGGGCAAGGATGGTGCACGATGGTCAAAAAGAAGACGGAGCGGAGCGCTAAGCGGAGAACCACATCAAAGGCTGTAGAGCCTCGTAGGAAGCGAACGAAATCAAAAGCCGACCGTCAGGTCATCATGCAAGTTGATCATCCTGACGATGCTATCGAGCACCTGCTGGAGATGTTCGAGACGACTGCTGGGATCGTCTTGCGTAACGCCGGTCTCGATTCTTCCGAGCAGGTACCGGCAGGGGCTTCGACCGAGGCACAAGCCGCCGTGTCGGTCTTGAATCGCATCCAAGTGATTCGTCAGCATCGCGAGCAGCAGAACATCGACGACGCCATCATCGAGGCGGTCGGCTTGGGGATGTATGCCGAGGTGCTGAATCCTCAAGGTCGATACAAAATTGTGGAGGTGAGGAAAAAAAACCTCGGCAAAGGGCGTGATTCCGCTTTCGGCGGCGCTAATGGTCGGGCAAATGCGGTCGATGACTGGTGTCGGCTATATCCGGTCGTGCTGAAAGAATTAGGCCGACCGAAACTTGAAGTGTTGTGCCGCACCATCGCTGCGCGCTCCACCTTTAAGGACCAAAGACCGAGCCGGCGCGGAAAAGATTTTCATCACACTTACATTAGAGACTCGCTCAAAGAGCGGGGAGTCATCTCCCGATAATCGTCTCGACGCTGCGCCGATGGTCCATCGCCACACAGACTCTTGCGCCGATGGTCCATCGCCGTAGTGAATCATCGCGCATCACCATCGACCGAGGGAAGATCGCTCCTATGATAGCTTCTGAACGCCAGTCGTCTTCCTTGTGACTGGCAAAACAACAGAAGGAGCTATCGAGATGCGAAAGCAATTTGCACCTGCCCCACCCGCACCGCCTGCGGAAATTCGCGCGGGCGTTGCTTATCCGCTGCAATCGTTCATGCAGTTGGCTGGGGTCGGTCGGCACGGTCTCCGCGCGATGAAGAAGCGAGGTCTGCGGGTCACTTACACCTCGAACCGAGGTTACGTCAAAGGTGACGATTTCCTCGCGTTTATCGACGCGCAGCACGCCAACGCCTGCGAGTAAAATCACCGTCGTCGGATTGTTTCCGGCGACACGCGCGGCGGTCAGGTGCAGCCGTCGCGTGTTTCTAACAGCACCTCAACGATTGGACTAAGACGATGAAATATTCAATGACGCAAGCGGGAGTCCCTGTCGGGAGCTACACCGCGACCTTCACCTCGGTCGAGGAGTACACCGCCAATGCCGAGCAGTACGGCGCGGGGATCAAGTTCACCTTCACCATTGTCGGTGGGCCTCACGATGGAAGTGAGGCGTCAAGAATTTGCTCCCAGAAGGCCAGCGCGAAAAGCAATCTGACGAAGATTGTGCAGGGCTTGAACGGCGGGCCGCTGGCGGCGGGAGAAGAAATCGACCTCGACAAGTTCATCGGTCAGAAATATCTGGTCATCGTCGAGGAGACCGATTCGGGCGCGACGCGCGTCGGAACCGTCCTGAAATCCTGAGATCCCAATGGCGAGGCCCCTGGCGAACCCTATTCGTCAGGGGCCTCTTTTAACGATTGGATAGTTCAATGATACAAGCTGATGAAGACCGAAACAATCTCGAAGAAGCAGTTCGCCTCGCTGAAGCGGGGATGAGCGTATTCCCCTGCTGGGAAGCCGACGCTGGTCGATGCGCCTGCGGCAATCCAGACTGTATCGCACCGGCAAAGCATCCGGTCGGCAATCAATGTCCTAGTGGCTTCAAGAATGCCAGCAGCACTTATTCAAAAATAGAAAGCTGGTGGACATCTCGACCAACATCGAACATCGCGATCGCAACAGGGAGTGCTTCCGGGCCGGGCCTGTTGGTCGTCGATACCGACATTCCTGACGACCAAGCTGGTGCGAACGTCCTCGCGCAAGTTGATCCTTGCGGCGCTGGCGCTGATGACCTCGATGACGTTCCGACCGTCCGCACGCAAAGCGGAGGCAGGCAGTTCTATTTCCGTATGCCATTGGAAGGAGCAAGGAGCACAACCAAGCTGGCGGGCTTGCCGTTGGACATTCGAGCGGACGGAGGTTATGTCATCGCTCCGCCTTCGCGAGGAGTGAAGGGCCGATGGAGTTGGATTCGCTCCATCTTCGAGCACGACCTACGCGAGCCACCGCAGTACATCCTCAACTTAACGGATGGAAAGAAGGCGGTCGGCGACGACGGGTCCGGCCTGATGTTCACCTTCGAGGGAGACCTTCGGACGCATCCGGGCGCGAGGGAAGGTGAGCGAAACAAATTGTTGTGCAAGCTGGCTGGTTATCACCTGCTGGAACATGGAGCGGATAACCTTCTGCAACTATCGCTCGAATGGGGGTCGCGCTGCCGCCCACCGATGCCGCCGGCCCAAGTGCAGAAGACCATCGTCGGGCTGGTCGAGAAGCATTACAGGAAGGAATCGGAGAAGGCCACCGCGAGAGTGAAGGCGACGCCTCGATTGGTGTTTAAGAAGTTCAGTGAGGTCGAGGACAAGGCGCAGGAATGGCTATGGCAAGGTGTTATTCCTTCCGCTGCCTTCTCGCTGATTTGCGGTCCCCCTGGGCAGGGGAAGACCGCGCTGTCGATCAAGCTGTGCGCTCACGTCTCGACCGGAGAGCCGTTCCCCGATGGGTCGCCGTGTGCGAAAGGGACGGCAATCTATTCGTCGACTGAGGATGATGAAAGTCGGGTCCTGAAGCCGAGGCTGATTGAGAACGGGGCGGACCTCGACCGTGTGATTTGCGTCCCTGGGGTCGCTGTCGATGACGATGATGACCTGATCCTACCCTTACAATTCACCGAGCACCTCGGCCTGCTGGAGGAGAAGGCAAAGGAAATCGGCGACCTGCGGCTATTGGTTCTCGATCCGGTCGTGTTGGGCCTTGGCGACCGCTGCGATTCCCACAAGAACGATTCTGTTCGTCGCGTGCTGGCACCGCTGACCGCCTTCGCGCAGCGCCTCAATTGTGCGGTCATCGGGATAACACATCCGTCGAAGGCCGAGCAGATGACCATGCTGTCGCGCGTCAGCGGGTCGGTCGCCTTCGCTGCCGTCGCAAGGTCGTGCTGGGCCGTCAGCCGAGACCCTGACGACCTCAATAAGCGCCTGTTCTGGTGTTTCAAATCATCCTACGGCGGCGGCATTGGTCGCGACTTCTCGATCGGCGAGGGGGCGCGCTTGACCTGGGGTGAGACTCCGCTGCCGTTCAATCATGGCGACGCAACCGGCGATCAGGAGGACGGCGAAGCTCCCACCTTCGAGGAAGCGAAGCGCTGGCTGGTCGCACAACTCGAAGCTGGTCCTGTCCCCGCCGGCGAGATCGCGACGGCGGTCAAGGAGTGCAATTGGTTCTCGAAACGGACCGTCGATAAGGCGAAGGTCGCGCTGGGCGTGCAGTCCTACCAGAAGGGCCGGTCGTGGTTCTGGGCGTTGCCTAGGGTCATCGTCCAAGGAAAGGAGTTGGGATTCCATGATATCTAACCGTCAGATTGCAGCCGTCAGATTGCAGGATGCAGCACGTTGCAATGTGCAATGTGAGAGCCTACCACTGTCAGATTGCACATTGCAGCCCCCTCAGCACGTTGCAATGTGCAATGTGAACCCCACCAAGGAAGGGGGCGTGGCGACGACCTTGGTCGAATTGTTCAGCCAATTAAATAGCCGGGGCCTCGGCCTTCAGCGGGTCGGCCCTGACACCATCCGTATCAAGGGGCCGGTCTCGGCCATCGACGAAACGGTTAAGGATGGGGTCAGGGCGCACAAGGAAAAGTTGCTGAACCTCATCCCTGACCACACCGTCGCTATCGAGACGGCGGTCAGTGAATTGTATAGCTGGCTCAATAGGGCCAAGCCGCCGGCCTATGACCCTGATGACCATCCCGACTACTGGATCGCGTTCTACGCTGATCTGAATCGGGCAGCCGATAGCGGAAGCCTCGGCGAGACCGAGAGCACCATCGACCAGCTGAAGCGCCGAGCGGTCGAGCACTTCCTGCCACACCATCCCCTCGCCGACTCGACGACCTACTGGCCGGACCATTCCGCATTAGATCTTAACATCGAGCAGTTATTCGAGCGGCGGGCGATTCAATGGACGGAGACCGCACCCGCCGAAGAAGTCGACCAAGCGGTCGAGCAGGCGCGGCAAGAGCTATTTCAAATCATGTTCGAGGATGAACTATGACCACCGAGCCGCACCGCCTGACGATCACACTGGAGGCGACGCCGAGCACGACGCCGGTCGTCGCAAGGATCAAGCGACTCCTCAAGTATTCGCTAAGGGCCTGCGGGCTGAGGTGCGTCACGATCGAGGCCCTACCACACCTAGGCCGGTCTCAATCGCTGGAACCTCAGCCGACCGAAACCGCCGATCCCCGTTCTACACCCGAAATGGAGTCATGACTTTGAAAGATTCAGCAAACAAGAGCACCCCCAAGGGCCTCAGCACCGAGGCTAAGGGAATTTGGAACAAAATTGTCGAGGGCTGGGAACTAGATGAAGCCGGGAAGATTGTCTTACTGGTCGCCCTTGAACAATTCGACCGCTATCGCAAGGCGCAGAAGCGAGTCAATCAAGACGGCGAGACCATTGTCGACCGCTGGGGGCAAATCAAGCCGCACCCCAGTATTACCGCCGAGCGAGACTCATACCGAGGCTTCCTCGCCGGGATGAAGCAACTAAACCTCGACCTCGAACCTCTGCGCGACACCATCGGTCGCCCCCCAGGAAGGTGAAACATGCCGACGAATCGAACACGAAGACCTGCTCCTCGCCGAGGGCAAATAGCCGATGCCGAGAGAATTCTCGGCAAAAAAGATTTGCTGTGCCATCTGGTAGACGGCAGACCACTCTTCTCCGATGGTGGATTCAAGACCCTCGCCGAATTTGAAGCTGCGTGGAAATTATGCCGCGACTTCATCCTGCCGAATTTCATCAAGCGACATCCTGGCCGCCGACCTTTCGGCTGGTGGAGAATCGACCATCAACAGGAGCGCGACATCATTGTCGAGAATCTAGCGGGAATGAGCGCGGAGCGATTTCGAAAACTCCATGTCAAGCCGCACCATTTCGGCTACCTACACACTCGATTTGTCCCCCAAGTGCAGGAGAGCGAATTCGACCACCTATCACGATACGGTCTTCTCGAATTCGGCGAAGCTGAACGGATTGATTTTTAATTGTGAACCCAAAGGAGAACGAAGTCATGACGACCAAAGAACAAATCGACGATGTCCTGGATGACATAACCGAATTGCAAACCGCCGGCCTGCGCGAAAGTGATAACGTCGACCGCGCTCTTGATGCCTGCACCGAAGCCCTCGAAGCCGAAAAGCGAAACGACACCAAGGCGGCGAATAGGGCTGTCACCTACGCGAGGTTTTGGGCTCTGGGAGCGACGAACGAACACCAACGCAACAATATTGTCTCGACTTACGGCTACCTGCCGCGCGGGCTGGGCGACTCTGAGGCCTACCGGCGAGTCGCCAGCGCATCGCATACGCTGAGGGTTCGGGATGGTATTAAGGCGCACCTCGGTCGCGTTCGCGAGACAATCAGTAAGCAGCGAAGGCCGGGGCCGGACCGTCGTCGAGCCTACGCCGACCTGCGCGTCGCTGAGGATTTGTTGAGCGGGAAGGAGCCGGCTGTCCCGACCGCGATGCGATTCGTTGTCGCTGCCGCTGTCGAGCGACCGGTCGCGACCGCTGAGGCAAAAGCACCGCCGACCGAACGGCGAAAGCTATATGACTTCGAGAAGCGGAGCAGAAGGTATCGCATTTGCATCCACGAAGCCTCGCATTGTTGGGCGTGCACTTTTTACGGTCGGTCTCGATACGTCGTCGACGTTTTCGTAAACGACACCGCCGACGAGAATGGCGTCCAAGGTGCGCTGCGATATCTTCCTGCTGGGCTTTCCCCTCGCGATGAGCAATGCGTCGCTGTCGCCGGCTGGGCCGCACAGCATACGCTCTGTGAATCGGCGGAAGGCTGTTCCGCAGACTTCGCGCACCTGCGGAAGCTGGGGGTTCGGACCGGCGACGACTCGGGCGACCTGGCATTCTTTAGCCTGCGCGAGAGCGAATCGCTCCGCGACCTGCGGCAGTACGTGCAGGCGGACATGCGGCAGCATCAGCGATTTGTTCAGACTCTCGCGGACGCCTTGTTCCTCGACGGTCGCGTCGTCGCCAGCGAGGTCGAATCGCTATGGGAATCGCTTAAAGGTCAAGGTTGACAATTCAGTAGTCTCGCCGGCGACCGAGCGCATATCAATCGGGGCCGGTCGTCGGAGGGTCTTCTCATATTCAGGGACGATGATTGTGACACAACAAAGGTCGAGCGATCCCTCGACGGATGAAATTCGAGAGCGCTGCAAGTTAATTCAAAGCGAATGGACCGCCGAGCAGGAGCGTACAGCGAGGACCGGCGAGCGGGAGCACAAGCCGTATGAGTTTCCGGTCGTTAGATATATCGGCGAAGAAGACCCCTAAATTGTGGACACGGTATTGACTCCCGATAATATCGTGACCACAATATCAAGCTGTGGTATTCAATTGTCCGATAGGAAAAGGAGGAGCAGATGGGGCGCAAACCGCTGGCCGATATCGCCAAGAGCGACCGACCGCTGAAGATTCGCCTGACCGATGGGGAGCGCGATGAGCTAGAACGCGCTGCCGGGAAGACGCCGGTCTCGACCTGGGCACGCGATACGCTGCTGGCAATCGCACGAAAGCAGAAGGGGAAGAACCGATGAAGCGAATTAATGTAATTGTGTTCAAGCCGACCGACCGACCGTTTTTCCATTGCCAATGGGTTGACCCCATCACCGGCAGAAAGAAGACGCGATCGGCGAAGACCAGCATCAAGCGCGACGCCGAGCGGTACGCTGGTCAGTTGGAAAAAGAGTTGCGGGAAGGGCGATTCCGCGATCCCTCGCGAATTACTTGGCAGGAGTTTCGCAAGCGGTACACGACTGAGGTCGTGCCGTCGAAAGCGCCGAAGACTAAGTACAAAGTCGAGACAATTTTTAAGTCGGTCGAGAAGTACATCGACCCCAAGCTCCTGACCTCGGTTGACGGGAATCAAATCAGCACATTGCAGAAGGCGCTCCGCGAGGATGAAGGCCAAGCCGAGGCGACCATCAAGGGGAGTATGTCCTACCTGCTGGCGGCGCTCCGCTGGGCCAAGAAGGTCGGCCTGCTGGTCGAGGTTCCTGAGGTCGATATGCCGACGCGAACGGCGGCGATGAAGGGGAGACCGATCACTGGCGAGGAGTTCGACCGCCTGCTGGCGACGATCCCTAAGGCCTTCTGGCCTGACGAGAGCCGAGAGCCGACCGCCGAGGAGCAGGAGAGGCGAAAGCGAATCATCGCGTCATGGGAGCACCTGCTACGTGGATTGTGGTGGAGTGGCCTGCGCCTCGGCGAAGCGCTGGCGCTGCATTGGACCGATGACCGCCTGATCTCCGTCGACCTGTCTGGTCGTCGACCGATGTTCCGCATTCGTGCTGCCGCTGAGAAAGGCTACAAGGATAGAACCCTGCCGATGTCGCCAGAGTTCGCCGAGATGCTCCTCGCGACGCCGGAGAAGGACCGGGAAGGCCTTGTCTTCAAGCTCCTGCCTCGGCACGATCATAAGAAGCCGCTGCGGGCTGATACGGTCTCGACGACAATTTCGGTCATCGGCAAGAAGGCTGGCGTTAAGGTTGTTATCATGAAGCCGGCGACGGCGACGACGCCGGAGAAAGCGAAGTTCGTCACCGCGCACGATCTTCGCCGGTCCTTTGGTTTCCGCTGGTCGGTCCGGGTCATGCCGCCGATTTTGCAACAGCTAATGCGTCATGAGAACATCAAGACCACACTGGAGTATTACGTCGGGCGGAACGCCGAGGCGACCGCCGAGGTCGTGTGGGAAGCATTCGCTAACACAATCGCTAACACTAGCACCGAAAGCGGAACCAAGCCGATAGCGCGTCGTCGCAAGTCTAGTAATTGAATCGCCTTAGAAAAGCGGTCGGAACATGGCGGGAAAAGTCATTCGCATTGGCAACGGAGCGGGGTTCTGGGGGGATAATCTCGATGCGCCTCGCTTTTTGGCGGAGGGGGGGCGGCTCGACTATCTCACGCTCGAATATCTGGCTGAGCTGACGATGTCGATCCTGGCGCATCAGAAAGCGCGCAGCCCGCAGACCGGCTACGTCACCGATTTTCCGATCGTTCTCGACAGCCTGCTCCCAGCACTAAAGTCGCAGTCGAAGCTGAAAATCGTCACCAATGCCGGCGGGATGAACCCGACCGGCTGCGCGCGGGAAATCGCCGATCGTCTCGCTTCCGGCGGATTACGCGACGTATCGGTGGCGGCGGTCGGCGGAGATGACCTGCTTCCGCATCTCGACGCCTGCCTTCAGGCGGGGGAGACATTCACGCACTTCGAGACGGGAGAGCCGTTCGAGAAGGTTCGCGAGAAACTGGTCAGCGCGAATGTCTATCTCGGAGCAGCGGGGATTGTCGAGGCGCTGTCGCGCGAAGCGCGGATCGTCATCACCGGCCGCGTGGCCGATGCGTCGCTGACCGTCGGCCCGGCGATCTTCGAGCAGGGGTGGAAATGGGACGACTGGAATAAGCTCGCCCAGGCCACCGTCGCGGGGCATCTCATCGAGTGCGGCGCGCAGGCGACCGGCGGCATGTATTCCGACTGGACGCCGGAAATCTCGCTGGGTGATATCGGCTATCCGCTCGTCGAACTGGCGGAAGGTGGCACGTTCGTCATCACCAAGCCGGAAGGGACTGGAGGCGCGGTGACAATCGGCACCGTTTCCGAGCAACTCGTTTACGAGATCGGAGACCCGGCGCATTATCTGACGCCGGACGTCGATGCCGACTTCTCGCATGTCCATCTGAAAGAGGAATCGCACGACCGCGTGCGCGTCGAAGGGGCGCGAGGCAATCCCGCGCCGGAGAGATACAAAGTGTCGATGGCCTATCACGATGGCTACACCGCCGGAGGCGGGCTGGTTCTTTCGGGACGAAACGCCGCACGGAATGCCAAGTGCGCCGCCGAAGCAATTTTCGCGCGGCTCAAGCGAGGCGGGTTTACCTATGCGCGGACGAACATCGAATGCGTCGGCGCGGGGGATTCGTTGCCGGGGATCTGGAAGCGCCCCGAGGAAGTGTGGGAAGTGCAGTTGCGAGTCAGTGTGCACGATCCGTCTCGTGAAGCAGTCGAGCGGTTCGCCACCGAGCTCGCGCCGCTGGTCACCTCCGGCCCGCCGGGAGTGACAGGGTATGCGAACGCGCGGCCGCGTTGTCGTCCCGTCCTCGCGTACTGGCCCACAACCATTGCTCGCGAGCGGGTGTCTCCGGTCGTGATCGTCAAACCGGCGAAGGAGTGGCTGGCATGAGCAATTCGATTCGACTAGGCGACATCGCACATGCACGTTCCGGCGATAAGGGAAACCACGCGAACGTGGGCGTGATCGCTTACACCGAAGCTGGGTTTGACTATTTACGCAAGGTTCTCACGGAGACGCGGGTCGCGGAATATTTTCTTCCTCTCAAGCCGCGTGCAGTCGAACGCTTCGAGCTGCCGGGGATTCACGCGTTCAATTTTGTGCTGCATGAGATTCTCGCGGGAGGGGCCAGCCGATCGCTGCGGATCGACAATCAGGGAAAGACGCTCGGCCCGGCGATTCTGGAATTGCAGTTGCCGATGCCGGGGAACGTTGACGCGATGAAATGCACGAGTTGACGAGAAACGGAAAATCGGGACAGATGATCGGGGAAAAAGACTGCACCGCGGAGTTCGCGGAGAACGCGGAGAGGAATGAGGATGGGAGATAGAAGATGGAGGATGGAAAATGTCGGCGATTGCATTCTTCTCCATCCTCATCCCTTCCTCTCCATCCTATGCTTCCTCTGCGATCTCCGCGAACTCTGCGGTAAAAGTATGCCTGCTTTAGTCGCTGTTTGATTCCTTCATTGGTAATCGCGCCCATGACTTCATCTCTCGTCACATTCTCCGTCGAAAATGGAATCGCAGAGCTGCGACTCAATCGACCCGACAAACGCAACGCGTTGACCCGCGCGCTGTTGGAACAGGCGACGGATTTGGTCGCGAAAGTCGCCGCGAGCGCGGATGTTCGGCTGTTCGTTCTTTCCGCGGAAGGGCAGGTCTTCTGCGCGGGGATGGATCTCGGCGAGATGCAGCAGCGAGCCGCGCAGCCCGATGCGAAAGATCAGTGGGCACGGGACGCGCGCGTCTATCACGACCTGCTTGCAGCGATATTCAGGCTTTCGATGCCGACGCTGTGCATCGTGCAGGGACCGGTGGTGGCTGGAGGGGTCGGACTCGTCGCGGCGTGCGACATGGTACTTGCGTCGGACAAAGCGTCGTTCGCGCTGCCGGAGCCGAAGCGGGGCATCACCGCCGCGATGGTAGCGCCGTTGTTGATTTACCGAGTCGGTCCCGGCGCGGCGACGGCCATGCTCCTTTCCGGACGCACGTACTCGGCTGACGAGGCTCTGCGGATCGGCTTCTGCCATTTTCTCGTTCCGAGTGCAGAGTTGGAGACCCCGCAACGCGAGTTGTGTGATTCCATTCTCACCGGTTCGCCGCACGCTCTGGCCATTACAAAGCGTCACGCGCGAGCCTGTTCGGCCGAGGATCTGCTCGAGCAACTGGAATCGAGTATTTCGGTCTCGGCAGAGGCACGCGAGTCAGCCGATGCCCGCGAAGGGCTCGCGGCTTTTCTGGAGAAGCGAAATCCCTCATGGGGGCCGCCCTCTCCGACACAATAGGTGGCCGAACACAATTTGGAGGACGTCCGTATCTGTACTTTCGATACGGATCGGAGTCACGCATCGTTTGGCATCGCAACGCCAAAGGGCTGCTGCTGTCGTTCGTCCTGTGCGTCGTCGGGGGAACCGTCATTCACATGACGTCACTTCAGGCGGAACGTGTACCCTTGGACTCTGAGCGGACGCAAGTGAACGCCAGTCATTGGGTCATACACAGCCAAGAGGCTCAGCGTATCAAGGCGGATGGGCTGCTGCTGAAGTACACTCTTCAGGGTGGTGCGGGGCTGATTATGTTCTCGATCGGCCTGTTCATGCATCTGTGGCTGCTGAAAGACCCGATACATTGTCCGGAGTCGAAGTCGGAAGACCTGTAGCCAAATCGGCGGATGCAGCCGGGTCAGACGTTGAATGTCGGGCTTTGAAATCCCCCCTTTGACTGCGGGTTTCGTGCCGATTTCGATGTGGTTGGCAGGGTAAATCCATCTTTCCCTAAATCGCCCGTCTTATTACACTTCCGCCCCGAATGATCCAGCAGGCGTGCCCGCCAGCAACGGGATTCCACCCACGGCAAATACCGAGGGTGACTCTGCCGGTTCCGTTCGTTTCCGTCAATCCGCGCGGAGTGGTTCCCCTGCGCGGATGACTGGACTCACGCGATTCTTATCGAGGAAAGCCGATGTCCTTGTCGTCGATCCGATTTCTCCACGCCGCTGATCTCTTTCTCGGTCGGCCGATCTGTCGCCTGGGAGTACCGGAGCAAGTCGTTGATTCGGACTCGGCGGAACTGATTGATGACGCCCCTCGCATGGCGTTCGATCGGATGATTGACGAAGCGATCGAGCGGAAGGTCGACTTTGTTCTACTGGGTGGGAACACATTCGTAGAGGCCGAGCGGAGTTTATCGGCCCGTATCGATCTGCTAAACGGGCTCGATCGGCTGGCGGAAAACGAGATTCGGGTGTTCGTCGCGCCGGGGAAATACGATCCCCCCGAGGCCTGGAGAGAAATTTTTGATTTGCCGGACAACGTCACCATCTTTTTCGACCGCGAGAGTGAACCGGTTGCGGTCTTGCGCGACGGGAAAGTCATTGCCACGGTGGCCTGCAGCACGAGAATACCGACGCTCCCCGCTAATGAAACTCGGCCGGAACTGATCCTGCGTTCGGAGGCGGCCCGCCGCCCGCCGTTTACTGTTCTCTTCCTGCCGCAGGTGGGTGAAGCTGTTATATCCGTAACGGAAGAGTCGTCGGAGAAGAATACGGCTGAAAACTCTATATCCGGGCACTCAGCAGCTCCCCTGGTCGATGCACGAGCGGATTACATCGCGCTCTGCTCCGGTTCTTCCCGAAGGACCATGACTTTGAAATCGGGGATTGCACATCATCCCGGGCCAACGCAAGGCGCGTCTGCACGGCAAATCGGCCCGGCGGGATGCACACTGATCGAGGTTGATCCCGACGGGACCACTCAATGTGAATTCCTTCCGACAGCGGCTGTCGTCTGGGAGCAGCAGCAATTGGAAATCTCCCCGGCAATGAACGAAACGGATCTGACCGAACGGATGCTGTCGGTGATCGGCCGGTTCACGGATTTGCCGTACGAAACCGTCCGTATCCTGCAATGGAACGTGCAAGGGCACGGACCCGTTTGGGACATGCTCTCCGACGAAGAAGCACGGCGGCGATTCGTCGAGCGCTTCCTGGAACGGAACCCCGCCGATGCAGCCGATCCGATATTTCATCATTTCCGAATGCTCATCGACGCGCCCACCGCGCGGCTGCTCGGAGGGGAAGACTCCCTAGTACGCGACTTTCTCGATGTTGTCGAACAAGATGCCCGCTACCCCCACGAAGTTCTCGGCCGCTGCCTGGATGAGGCGGCATTGGGTGGTGCGGAATGGATCGGAGAGCTGCGAGCGCTCATTCCTCACCT
The DNA here is from genome assembly GCA_964626885.1 of uncultured Planctomycetaceae bacterium. GTDB lineage: Bacteria > Planctomycetota > Planctomycetia > Planctomycetales > Planctomycetaceae > CAZVJA01. The sequence continues at coordinate 13,569 of CAZVJA010000063.1, forward strand.
CGATCATGAACGAATTTTCGCGGAGGCCCGCCGTTTGGGAGTCTCGTGGTTCAGCCCGGTGAAAGGGGGAAGCCACTCGAAATGAAAATCACCGGCATCGAAATCGAACGGTTCGGCGTGTGGAAGGATTTGTCGCTGGCGCTGGGAAAGACCGGAGTCAGCGTCGTCTATGGTCCAAACGAAGCAGGCAAGACAACACTCATGCGGTTCATCCGCGCCGTGCTTTATGGATTCGAGCCCTTCGGCCTCGGTTCTGCCACGGGTCGGCCGCGAGAACTCACTTGGGAAGGAACACTGCGAGTTTCGCATCAACAACGGCCGTGCGAAATTCATCGAATTTCCAGCCGGGGAACGCGCGGTGTGGTCAGCGTCACCGGGCTCGATCGCGAGGAACCGTCTGAGTCGCTGCTGCGGGAAATGATTAACGGCACTGATGAAGCTGTTTTCCAGAACGTCCTGGCGGTCGGTTTATCGGAAGTCCAGGAACTGGCGACCCTGCATGCCGACGAAGTGGCGCGGCACATCTACGGCATGTCACTTGGTCCGACGGGACGCCGATTGCTCGACATCTCCACGCAGCATCAAAAAGAGTCAGCCCGCCTGCTCGATCGAGAGGAGCGAACAGGAGAGCTGATCGACGGTATCGAACGGAAGCAGTCGCTGGCGGCGGAACTGGAAGCCCACCTAAGCTCCGTCCAGGAACATGCCGAGTTGTCGCGTGAGCTTCACACGCTCCAAGACCGCGTCGACGACCTGAAGGAAGAGCGCGCGGAGCTGGAGCATCAGTTGCGGGGACACGAATTTCTTGATCGTGTCTGGACTCCCTGGAAGCAGGTGCGGGATTACGAAGCGGAGCTGGAGGGACTCCCGGAAATCGCTCCTGGATTTCCGCACGACGGACTTTCGCGGCTGAATCAGATCGAAGAGGAGCTTCGCACGCTAACTCAGTCGCAAGCCGCGCTGAACTCCCGGGCGGAGGAGTTGCGGGTTCAAGCCGATGCGATCCAGCTTCCACCCCTTGTGCTGATGCATGCTGCATCGATGCAGAGTTTCGTCGATCAGCGCGATTGGTTGGCAAGTGAACTCGAGCAGCGAGACACGCTCGACGAGCGCCTTGTCGACTCACAACGCCGCCTGGACGATCGACTTGGAGCGCTCGGACCCGAATGGTCACTCGACAGGCTGTGTGACGTCGACGGATCTCCTGCGATGCAGCACCGCCTGGTCACCATGGCGGCGCGCTATCGATCGGTGCTGACTCGCCGTGCGCGGCTCAAGCGTCAGATCAAGCGGATCTCCGCGGCGAATCATCAACGAACGGATGAATTGAACGGCTTCCTGAGAGAACTGGGAGGCAAAAGCGTTGAGGATTCTCTGGCATCGGCCCGCCGACAATTGTCGAACGTGGAAGAGATCAGCCGATTGCGGATGCGCGCGAATGAAATCGAACTGCGGCAAAGGGACGTAGCGGAGCAAATTCAGAACGTGGCGGATCAACCCGCCGTCCCGCGCTGGTTCCCGATCTTTCTCGCCGTGTTGGCGTTGGCGGGGTTGGGGGTCACTCTGCTCGGTTTGCACTTCGGCCTCACGACCAATGCCCTGGGAGGCGCGAGTTTCGCGTTGCTGGGTCTCACCGGGCTGGGAATCGTCTGGGGCTTTCGCAGTCAGTTTGGCTTCGACGCCAAGCCCAACTTGAATCGATTGCAGGAAGAGGCCCGACAGCATGAGTTGTCGATGCGAACGGTGCGGGAAGATCTCGCACGACTGGCAGATGGTTCTCCGAAGATCGGAGAGAGCAGCCCTTCCGAGCTGATCCGCGACTGTGTGCAACGACTGACCAAGCTGGAACGGCTTGAAGAATCGCAGCAAAGGCTGCTCTCGCGACGCAGAAGATTGAGCGAATTGCGTTTGCGATTTCGCAGCGCCCAGCGGGATGTCTCGACCGAGCGTCAGAACTGGTGTGAACTCCTCACCCGTCTGGGACTGACGGAAAGCGTGCGAATCGAAACGGTCTTCGATGAATGGCGCAAAGTCCTCGAAGCCGAGCAATGCCGCCGCGAGATTGCGCTCGCGGAGATCGAACGACAAAGCAGTGCCCGGTCCGTTGAGTCCGTTCTGAGTCGGTTGCGGGCTCTCAACGAGAGTCTTCAGCGATCGCACGAAAACAATAACGATCCGCTGGCGACTCTCGCAGCGTGGGAAGAAGAGCTCATCGGATTGGCACACAGCAAAGCCGAGGCCCAAAAACTTCACGACGACGCGGAGCGCTGCCGCCAGGATGCAGCCGCAGTGCAAACTGAAATCGATGCGCTCCGACTTGAACAATCCGCGTTGCTCGTTCAAGGGGGAGCGACGAGTCGCGATGAATTCGCCCAGCGGGCAACAATCGCGAAGCAGCGGCAGGAGATCGAGGAACTTTCTTTGCTGGCCCGTGAGGAACTGGAAGCCGCGGCCGGCACGGCGCCGGATCTAGCCGTGGTGGAGGAAGATCTGGAAAATTACGACGCCGACCAGAATACCGGACAAATCGAGGCGTTGCGTCAGGAACTCGCGGATTTGGAGCAGGAATTTCACACCGCCATCGAGAATCGCGGACGCGTGAAGCAGCTTCTGCAGAATCTGGAAGAAAACGCTCGCCCGGAACATTTGCGAATCGAACGTGCGGATGCGGAAGCGCGATTGCAGCTGGGGGCGGAAGAATGGTTCGCGGTGCAATTGGCCGGCCACGCATTGGGACAAGTCCGCACCAATTTTGAACGAACCTGCCAACCGGCCGTGTTGGCATCCGCGAGTCGCTACCTGGAGCGGCTGACCCGCGGCCGCTATCGAAACATTTGGACTCCTCTCGATCGACGCGAACTACGAATCGACGATGATCACGGACTGGCGTTCAGCCCGGAGCAGTTGAGCGGTGGTACGCGCGAGCAGCTTTTCCTGGCGGTACGCTTGGCGGTGATTCGTGAGCTGGCGCGTCAGGGAATCGAGCTGCCGATGGTGCTGGACGATATCCTTGTGAACTTCGATCAGATTCGGACGGAAAGCGCCGTCGACACGCTGCTGGAGTTCGCAGGGGAAGGGCAGCAGATACTGTTCTTCACCTGCCATCTGCACTTGGCACATCTATTCGAGTCGCGCGGCATCGAGCCAATCTGGCTGCCGGGGCACAACCCGCCCATCGAAGAGCGACTGGCGGGGTGACGGTTCATGGAAGACGGGAGATGGAATCGTTCATCCTCAATCCGTACTTTCCGGCGACTGAAACTCGTTATTCTTTCAACAAATGCAACCGCAGGAGGTTGAGCGCCATTTTCACGGCGCGGACCTTGTTGACGGCGGGATCACCCAGAAGAGTGAACCCGGCGGTGCGGACTAAATCTTCGCCGACCAGCGCGACGTGTCCTCCCGGTGTCTCTTCCGGCGGTTTTTCGGGGTCATAGGGGGGAATGTTGCCGATCGCGACGGCGAAGTCGGTTCCAAAACGCGTTCGGCAGTCGTTGGCCAGGGCAATGGCCCGCGCGGCACTTTCAGTGGCAATTGCCGGCTCGGTGTTGAGATGAAGCTGGCTGGGAACATCCCAGCGCGACGACCGAGTCGGCTCGGCATCATCGCCGACGACGAGGCCGCCGAAATAGCACTTTGTTGCCCCCTCCACCGATGAAATTCGGTGCGCGAGAATTCCGGAGCTTCCGGATTCGGCGGAGGAAAATGTGAGGGAGCGTTCACAAAGCATGCGAACCACGACGTGTTCCAACTCATCGTCCTGCTCGCCGAAGACGAGCGTTCCCATACGCTCACAAATAGCGTTCCGGGCCGTCGCGATCTTGCGGCCGCACTCTTCCGACGTGAGCCCGTGAGCTGCAATGCGCAGCGTAATGGTCGCTTCATGCACGGTGATGCCGATTTCGGGATCGCGGCCTCGGGCGGTGAGATCCCCAAGCAACTCTTCTGCTTTCGACTCGCCGACGCCGAAGCAGTTGATACAGGCTCGGCGGATGACGATCTTTCCGGCGGGAAGCCGGGGGGCGACTTCCTTCGTGAACATTCGCCGCATTTCACTGGGAACACCGGGCATGGCCGCGAGCAGGCAGGGAGTCGGATTCCCATCGCGGGGGATCTGCATCCAGATTCCGGGTGCGGTTCCGCGCGGGTTCGAAATTGGCTCGCTCCCCGCAGGAAACATTGCCTGCATGCGGTTGCGCTCGGGCATGTCGCGCTTATGCCGGGCAAACATTCCACGAATGAACTCCAGCGACGGCTCGTGCAGAACAAGCTCGGTGCCAGTCAATTCCGCGAGCGCCTGCCGAGTCAGATCATCCAGCGTCGGCCCGAGACCTCCGGTGACGAGCACGACGTCCGATCGATTCACGGCGGCTCGCAGGATCTCGACCATCGCGTCGAGGCTGTCCGCCACGGAGGTGTGATATTGAACCGGAATACCGAGGTCGGCCAGCTCCAGGCTTAGCCACTGGCTGTTGGTGTCGAGCTTGGCTCCGGTGGTCAGTTCGGTTCCGACCGCGATCACTTCAGCGTGCATGGCATTCCGCTAGAACCTGGCGATAAAGTTCCGCTGTTTGAGCAACCATTCGGTCCACGCCGAATTTTTCCCGCACAAACTGCCGGGCGGATTCTCCGAGAGACCGGGCTCGGACCGGATCATGGAGCAGTTCCAAAATACGTTCCGCCAGGCGACCACTGTCCGACGGGGGAACGATCAATCCGGTCTCGTTTTCCCGGACGACACTATAAACCCCCCCCACACCCGTCGCAATCACCGGTCGTCCCAGAGCCATCGCCTCGAGCATCGTGGTTCCCAGCCCTTGCTGAAGCGACGGAAGGCAGAAAATATCCATGGCTCGCAAGGATGTCGAAAAATCGGTCAGGCTGGGGATGAATGTCACGGACGATGTGATCTCCAGCTCCCGAGCCATTCGACGCAGGTTTTTCTCCTCTGGTCCCGCCCCGGCTAACAGGAACTCGACGTTTGGCTCCGTTGCCAAAACTTTCTTCGCCGCCCCCAAGAGAAACGGAAATCCTTTCACCGCTTCCAACGGACCTGCGGAGCCGACGACCGGAATGTGCCCCGGCTCCAAAATGCTTGAGCCGGCCTCATCCTGCGGGATTTTCACTCCCGAGAGAATCACGGTGATTTTGGCAGCGCGGCTCCGCAATCGATTCTCCAGATCCGTTTTTACCGATTCGCTGACCGCAATGATGGTGCGACAGCCGGTGGGATCGAACCGATCAAGCATCCGGGCCGGTGGATAATCGTGGACGGTCAGCAGCAGCGGCAAGCCAAGTTGCCGAGCCAGCCACGCCCCCGCCGCGAACGTGTTCCAGGACTGAGAGTGAATCAGATTCGGCGGGTCGCGCTGCAATTCTCTCCGCAGGGATCGCAGGGCTACCGGCCCCCACAGCTGATTCAGGTAGTGAGGACGCTCCCGGATGTTCAACTCTGCCCGCCGTGACGGTTCGACGATCGAAGCATCGCTGGCAATTACGTGCGTTCGAATTCCCAGCTCCGGAAGCTTCTCTGCAAGGCGCAGCGTATAGGACGAACTTCCGCGAACCTGAAACACTCCGGCCAGAAGCAAGACGCTCAATTCCGACTCGGGCATGCGCTCGATCCTGCCGGCATCGTGAATTTCATCCGCGACGACGTCGGCTCCGTGCCGAGGGTCGTTCGAGAACTTCCTTGATCAGGATCGCTTGCCGAACCCCCTGGGGGTTACGCAACAACTTCACAAGTTCGTGAGTTGCCCCGGCCGATCCTGCTGCTGCCCCCGCGGCCCCTTGCGTGGCCGATTCCGCCGTGAACTGTCCAAGATGGCTGCGGACCTCCTGGTTGACGGTGTGCTGCAAATCCTTCTGGACTTGCTTCTCAATCCGCTTCTCGTCCATGTACTCGGCGAGATGGGACGTCACTCCCGTTCCGAGGCCCGTTGATCCCGGTCCCTTTCGCCCCGCGATCGCGCCGCCGGGACGAATCGACGCGGTTTCCTGCGGAACCGGCGGGGAAGGGGACGCGGAGGTCGTAGTCGGACTTGCGACCGGTCTTACAGCAGGTCTTTGGGGGACCGTTGCAGGACGCTGGGGTCTGGCCTGGGTGGGACGCGGCTCGGTAGCCTGCGGCACTGGTCGAGCCGCTTCAGCCTGTTTCGGCGGTGCCTTACGGCCGGTCACTTCCTGCAGAAAAACTTCGATCTCGTTTTTGATTTTCTCATCCCGCTGGGCGGGGGGACGCTGCGCCCGCCGTTGTGGCGGTGGGGCGGCGGCCTGGTTCTTGCTCGCGATGAACCGAATCAACCATCCGATTCCGAGGACGACGCCGATCCCGATCTTGATCAGCGCTTCAATATCCGCGGGAGCAGCGAAAATGGGAGTGATCATGTTCACAAATCGTTCCGAAAAGGACTTCGCGCCGTACGGCTGCGATTCCTACTCAAATCAGCTCGGCGAAGTAAATTGCTTTTGATGATGAATCATTCCGCGGCGGAGAGTTCCAGTCCACCCGCTCCGCCACCCCCCGTGCCGGCGATCGCCGTCCTCATGCGCGTGTCGGCCTGAATGTTCTTCAGTTCGTAATAATCCATCAAGCCCAGCCTGCGTGCACTGAAGGCCGCCGCGATGGCTTTGGGAATCTCCGCCTCCGCGAGAACCACCTTCGCGCGGTTTTCCTGCACGTGGGCTACCTCTTCCTGCTCGCGGGCCCGCGCCTCCGCCCGCCGTTGTTCAGCCTTGGCTTGAGCAACACGCATGTCCGCCTCTGCCTGGTCGGCTTGAAGCCGCGCACCGATGTTGTCCCCCACGTCGATATCCGCAATGTCAATCGAGACGATTTCATAGGCGGTTTGCGCCTCGAGCCCCTGCTTCAAGACCGTCTGCGAGATCTTGTCCGGATTCTCAAGCACGATCTTATAGGATTGGGTCGAGCCGATCGCCTGCACAATCCCCTGACCGACACGGGCGATGATGGTGTCTTCCGTGGCACCGCCGATGAGCTGCTTGATGTTTGTACGCACCGTCACTCGTGCTCGAGCCTTCAACTGAATACCGTCGGCCGCCACGGCATCGAGCGTGCCGGACGTCCGCTTGGGATCAGGACAATCGATCACTTTCGGATAGACGCTGGTCCGCACCGCTTCGAGAATATCGCGGCCGGCCAGATCAATTGCCTGAGCCGTCTGCCAGTCGAGATCGATACTTGCTTTGTGAGCGGCGATCAATGCCTTAATCACGTTGGGAACGTTTCCACCCGCCAGGTAATGCGCCTCGAGGGCTCGCGTCGAAATAGAGTAGGACCGCGTGAGCCCCGCCTGCACCGCCATGATCTTGCTCCGCACAATCACCGTGGGGTTCACTTTGCGGATCGTCATCATGATCAGATTCAGCATTGAGATTCCGGCACGCGTCGTTTTGCACTGAATCCACAGCCCGAAATACCGTGCCAGGATCGCGAGCAGAACGAAAACGACGATGAAGACAACAATTCCGACCGGCAGCCCCCACTGACTGAGCAAGCCGCCGCCTTGATTGTCGTTCTGTGCGAACAGCAGCCAATCGTTCATCATCGGAGTTCCTCCGCGCTTTCTGTCCGAAAGAGACGCATCTCCCAGAATCCATACTGTATCAGTATCAGTTGACAGCGAGAACGACGTTTAGCGAGGTTCCATCCAGCGCTCTCGTATCCTGGTGGGTCAGATCACCATCGCCGGTCGAGACACAAAGCGCCCAACGACCAGCTGAAATGATAGAAATCTCTCTGCTGTTTAACTTTGCGAAATGTCGAAGTCAAGTGGCTGCTCGTCCGAACCGGGGAAATCGCTGGGTGTCGCCGACGAATCCGATTCGTAAGATGTCGGCCGAACCACCAATCGCAGCCCCTTTACCCCGACAATTCTTACCTCTTCGTCCGGCTCCACGAGGATCCCCTCACTCTCGCAATGGAACCGTTCAGATTGGACTTGCACCATGCCGCCGGGGTTCAACAAGCTCAACGTCTTACCGAGACGTCCGAGTTGGTCTTCCAGATGCTGTTGCTCACGGATGTAAGGGGTCACTTCTTCCGGATCGGGGGCTTCCAGCAGCACCTTCTTCCCGATTACGGTTCGAGGCAGGGCATAGAAAGCGCCGGAGATCGTTGCCGGGACAAGCACCACCACGCCGAGAAGATACGACCACCAGGCCGTCGGGTTCGATACCCACCAAGCGGTCCAGGCACAATAAACCGAAGCAGCCAGGCAACACAGCACCAAAACCGTCAGTACACCGCCGGAGGGGATGAAGACTTCGGCGATCATCAAACCGAGGCTGACAGCCAAAAGCAGCAGCGCCAAATGTGACTGGTCCATGCCATCAAGTTTAGCCGACTTGATTCGGCAGGCAAGAGTCTACCTCCCGGCGGTCGGCTCCCCCAGCATTTCGCCTCTGGAACCGCGTGGCTTCAAAACAAGCGAGCCACCGAAACCGGTGGCTCGCCCGCGGAGAACAGCGACACAAACGACGCTTGACTCGGTCATCCTACCCATTAGGGAGAAGAGGGAAAATCGGATGTCGCTCCGAGTTGTGGCGAGCCGCTCCCATTCCGGCTCTGCGGGTAACCGGAATGCAGGGCGAAGCGGCTAAATGGCAGGTGCTGTTCTCCTATGTTAATTTTCCTCGCGGTGTTCGTCGGTGACGGAAAGTGTCGTCAGGGGGAGTTGCTTGCCTTGAGAAGCGGTGCTTCTTTCCCGGCGATGCCCCCCTTCGTTCGATACCACCGGTTCCCAACCGGAATTCCATCCTTGCTGGCGGGCCACCAGTCGACGGCTCGCTTGCTCCAGCTGCAGGGCGGCCCGTTCGATGTCGGCGTCGGTGTCACCGTCGAGAACCACGATTACTCTTTCGTGAACTTCCTCCGCGGAGTTGTCTCGTGCTTGCAGATCATTTCGCTCTTTTGTCGTCGAGCGGATGTTTTTGAGTCTCGCCGAAACCTCACTCTCCGTGCGAGCCTCCGCGAACAGTTCCTCATCCCGCTGCGATCGGCGCGGTGCGGGCTTCTGATTGTTCAGACTTTCGTCACCCGCGGCGGATTTCTGGCCGAGGCTCGCCTGAAGTTCGCCCTTCTGTCCGCGCGTCTGCCGGACCGGCAATCGGCGAGGCTGCGGTGCGGAAACCGCTTCGGGATTTTGCGATCGCACGGTCACCTCCGGTTTTTCTTCCACGGCGTTGCCCGCGTCAGCCAGTTGCTCTCCTTCGGGCAACCGCAATGCAGGACTGCCGGCCAGCACCCAGCCGCTCCACCGCTTCTCCAGATCGTCGACTCCGGTCAAACCGTAGAACGACTTGAGGGCGGAATTCCAATCGCGGCGATGCGCGTCTTCCAGAAATTGCAGGTAACGTGCTTTTCCCCCGTTCTGCACGAGGAAATCGGCGAGTGAATATCCTTGCGCGTACAAGGTCAACACGCTTTGCATATCGCTGGGGTATTCCTTCATTCCCAGCAATTGACGCAGCGGAATCCGTTGAGAGGTTTTGAACACTTGTTGGAGCATCATCATTTGGCGCTGCCGTTCCGACTCGTGTTCCACGAGAGTCGCGGCACCTTCGTCGGCCCAGCGGGGGAGGGGCCGACGAAAGTGACTCGCGAAAATCGTGTGACTCACCTCATGCGGAATCACACTGTCAAGAATCCGTTCCTCCGTTCCTTGAACGTTCATGTTCCAGCCGAAAACTTCTCCCCGGTCGAACGCGAACGTCGTCGCGCCCCCGGCACCAATCTGCCCCACCTTCACGCGAACCTGGCACGGTTTGAACCAGCGCGGAAGGGTGTGGCCCAGCCAGTCCTGGGCAATTTCGTCGCGGCAACGTTCCGCCGTCAGAGCAACTTTTTGAGCCAACTCGGCGGTCGGAGCTTCCACAACGAAGTTCGGGCTGCTGAAACTCGCTCCCATCGAACTGACGATCGAGGCGACGAGCGCGAGGCGAATCAGGCGAGCATCCATGCTCCAGGTCTTTCCGGTAGAACCGAAGGGAGAAGTGACAGGTTCGTCGCCCCCCGTGATGGAGGGCTCTAGACCAGCGTTCGGCTTCCTGCCGAACCGAAGAAAATAAGCAGCAAACTTTAGTCCAAATTGTGTGAGTCCTCGATTTTTGTGTCACCCGCCGTGTCGGGCACGGCCACAAGTCTCTGTTTAACAATACGTTGCAACGATACTGGCGAATTTTCATCCGGTCGTGAAAGGTCAATCGCCCGAGCCTAAAACCAAGCGGTTTTGTAAGTCCTACAATCGCCCCAACAACCAAACTTGCATTCGCCGGGATCTAGAAGGCCGGGCTCCAGACTTCGGGCAATCGGGCTTCAGGCATCGCGGATTGCGAATTGCGAATTGCGGATTGCTGACCCAGGACTCGGGACTCGGGACTCGGAACTCTTTTTCTTTCCGTTCTCTCTTCTCCTCTTTCCATCTTCCTCCTCCGTCATCCTCCCTCCGTCCGTCCTCGTCCCTCCGTCCTCGTCTTGATTGCTGTTCCGACGACAAGTCGTCGGCTTGGCAAGAGTCCGATTCCCTCCGTCTGGCCTCTTCTGCGCCCCTCGCCCCTTGCGGGAG
>CAZVJA010000064.1:0-24111 GCA_964626885.1 uncultured Planctomycetaceae bacterium
CGTGCACCGCCCGGGGCTCGCCCTCCACCGGCGCGGCGGGTGTCCACTGCTTGCGGCACAGGCTGGCGAGCAGCTCTCCCGAAACCGGTCCGACGACGAAATCCAATGCCCCCAGCTCGCGCGCCATCCATTCCAATTCCGCCGAAGCGGTGGATGCGATGCAGATGGCGGGCAGGGACTTCGCTCCGTGATTGCGTCCCAGGAACTGCAAGCAGCCGGCAGGATCGGCGTCAAAATCGAGCATCAGCACGCACCGCACCGAAGGTTTCAGGAGAGAAGGGAGATCACGCAAACTTGTACAGCTGCGAATCCGCACATCGGTGTGGAGCAATTGCCGTTGCATTTCGGGAGTCAGCCGCGGTCTCGGCTCGCAGATCGTGAGTTGTGGAGGATCGCTCAACATCGGTGGTTGTGGTCAGGGGTTGTTCGTGGTCGGGGCGTCACTTGCCCGAAGCCGGAGACTCGTCTATCCTGCGCGAACGCAGGGACTATTCGAGGTAACACGTGACGGGAGAATCTGCAAGATGAGTGCCGCAAGTTCGTCTCCGCTGGTTGCAATCCTCATGGGAAGCAAATCGGACTGGGAGACCATGCAATTAGCGCACGCGACCCTCTCGGAATTCGGGGTCGCGCATGAATGCCGCGTCCTCTCCGCGCATCGGACTCCGCACGAAACCGCCGAATTCGTGCGATCTTCCGAGCAAAGCGGCGTTGAAGTTTTTATTGCGGCGGCCGGCGGAGCGGCACATTTGGCGGGAGTGGTGGCGGCGCATACCGTGCTGCCGGTGCTGGGGGTGCCCATGAAAGGTTGGTCACTCGACGGGCTCGATTCGCTCCTCTCAACGGTGCAGATGCCGCGCGGCATTCCGGTCGGCACGTTGGCAATCGGAAAGGCCGGCGCTGTCAATGCCGCATTGCTGGCCATCAGCATTCTCTCGCTCTCCCGACCGGAGTTGAAACAACGCCTGCAAGAGCAGCGCCAAGAGCAAGCGGCTCAAATTCTCGCCGAAAAGCTTGTCTAGGAACGGGGGCTGCTGGCCTGCGCGGCCGCGCGATTCAAACGCGTTGGGGAGTCGAGCTGTCGCGGAATTTGCGTTCCAGGAGAATGAGGGTAATGTCGTCGGGAGGGTGGTCCGCCTGGTGGAACGCCGTTATCTCCCGTCGGATTGCCTCCAGCAACCTGCTTGCCGGGAGTCGGCGGTTTTCCGTGACAATCTGTTCCAGTCGCGCGCGGCCGAACAGCTCTCCTTGATCGTTCTGCAGCTCGATCGTTCCGTCGGTCGCAAGCAGCAAGAGATCCCCCGGTTCCAGGTGAACAGTGTTTCCGGCGGGAATGGCATAATCGACGGCGAACCCGAGGGGAAGACTCGTGCTTTTCAATTCGGAGAAAGCGCCGCTGCCGCGATGAAAGTGCAACGCCGGTCCGTGACCGGCGTTGGCGAATGTCAACTCATGCCGTTTGACGTCGAGTGCGACCATCAGAAACGTGATGAACCGTCCTTCTTCGAGATCGCGCGCGATCGTCTCGGAGAGCAGAGAAAGAATTTCTCCCGGTTCGGATCGGGTGCGCGACAAAATGTGCATCATCGCCCGGGCAGAGGCCATGATCAGGCTGGGGCCGACTCCATGGCCGCTGACATCGGCGATCACCAGTCCCAGCCGGCCGTCGGGAAGATGCACCAGATCGTAGTAGTCGCCGCTGACCGCCTCGGCCGGTTCCCACCAGGCAGCGATTTCATAACCTGGAACCTTCGGCAATTCGCTGGGAAGGAAGCTGGTCTGAATGCTGCGGCCCATGTTGACCGAAACTTGTAGTTCATGCGAGCGGCGGGCTTCTTCCAGCAACTCGGACCGCTCGAGTGCCGTAGCTGCATGGGACGCGAAGGCTTGCAGCAACTGTTCATCAAAGTCGTCGAACGCGCCTCCATGCTTATTTAATAACTGCAGTACGCCCACCAGTCGGTCGAGCTGGGGCGAGATTAAAGGTGCAGCAAGGATGTTTCGCGTTTGAAACCCCGTGAGATGGTCGACGTCAGAATTCCAGCGGGCATCGAGGGACGGATCGGGAATGTTCGCGATCTTTCGCCGTCGCGCCACCCAGCCTGCGATGCCGGTGTCGATCGGCACGCGAATCTCCTCGATTTCGAGCGCTGTGGCGACGCGGGTGTGCAGTTCCCGGGTTGCGTCATCCAACAAGTAAAGCGTCGCGCGCTCGCAGTTAAGAGCCTCACAGACTCGCGTGGTGATGGCTTTGAGCACGCTGTCGAGATCGTGCAGCGCCGCCAGAGCGCATGTCACCTCGACGAGCTTCATCGAGCTGTTCAATCGTTTTCGAATGATTGCGATTTCGGCGTCATCGCTGGACATGAACATTGCACCCGGACGAGATATCGCTCGACAAAGAAATGGAGGAAGAGGAAAGCGACGCAGATCCGCGGATGCGGATCATGGAAAACGCTCCGCCTGGAAAGACGTTCCGGCATAAACTTTAACCAAACCTCCGGTTGAAAGCCGGAACATCCACGATATCCCGTCAGTCGTGGTTATCCAATGGACTCGTTCCGCGGGGAGCCGAGCCGCACGTCGATCCAATCGGGATCGACAAATCGCCGCAGCAGCCAGCGCAGCGTGTGTTCGATTCGCGGGTTGGCCGCAATTCTCTCGGGAGAATTCACGTCCGGCTCGGACCAATGAAACCCGTCCATCTGAAGCTGCACCGGCCACTGTTCCTTGCGGGCGGTCTCATTCATTCGGTCTTGAATGGGCCGAGCCCAGACAATGCCGAAACTATCGCGAAAGTCGCGCCAAACCTGGTCGAAGCCCTCGAGTCGCGAGGTGATTCGGTCGGCACGCGCGGCGGTCCAGATCGACGCGGACAGCAGCAATGTTCCCGCGATGCGCAACGCATCGCGATATTCGACCAGGGGGGAATTGCCGCTGCCAAAAAAGGGGATCAGAAACATGAGCTGGGCGGATACGAACAATAATGTTGCTAGCGTATGTCGCGTCCCCAGAAAGTTCCCGCCACCCATCACGAGGACGAGCAAGTGTCCCAATAGGACCGGTGTTTCGACATGCAGCGCGACAATCTCGAAATCGCGGTTCCAGGAGGTCGCCAACGGGCGACCCAGAACCACTATTAATGGCACCAGAACAAACCAGTTCCAGACCCGCGACCCTGGTCGGCGGGCTCCGAGAACCGCGATCGCTGGGCAGAGGAGGACGACCGAGAGGACGTACCAGAATTGGCTCGCCAATGGGTCGGAAACAACCCCGGAAAGGGCCGTTGTGCTCCAGACAGCGATCCAAAGGACGACCGCTCCCAGACTCCACCTCCAGGCAGTGGTCAGAGTCGTTGATCGGAGTCGGTGCCCGGCTTGCCAGACAACTGGCAATACCGTCAGCATCGCTCCGGTCGCAATCATCCGAAATGTCAATGACATTTCCCTCGGCTCCAAAGTGTGTCGCCCACGTCATTACCCCAGGTGAGAGAACGTGTGAGCCACCCTGCAATACAGATGTGTACGTACTTACCCTCTTTGTAGCAATCGCTCATCGCCCAGTCTGCCGGAAAACTGTTACTACCGCTACCACTGACGCTGTTTTCCGAGCCGGAGCAGAGGCTTTCAATTTCTGTAAGCTTCGCAATCCGCTTTTGTCGAAAAGCCAAGCAGCGTTACCCAAAGTTCCCAGTGAGACCTGAACTCCCGCGCGAACACTCGGCCCCTTGGCCACTAGATACTCGCGGAGTTCCTCACGTTCTTCCCGGAATCAACGTCAACGAGGAGAAACTAGAAATGAAATGGCTTTCTTTGACCGCGGCGCTGCTGGTCTGTAGCGCCACCGTGAACACGGCCGATGCCGGCCTGTTCGGCGGCCATGGTTGCGGCTGCGAGAAGAGCTGCTGCGACAGTGGTTGTGGACATCATGGCTGTGGATTGTTCAAGCATCATGGCTGCGGTTGCCGCAAGTCTTGCTGCGAGAAGAGCTGCTGCGCGCCGGCTCCGTCGTGCTGCGCTCCTGCTCCTAGCTGCTGTGCGCCGGCTCCGTCCTGCTGCGCTCCGGCCCCGACCTGTGCCGCTCCTGCAGCTCCGGCTGCCCCGAGCTGCTGTGCGCCGGCCGCGCCGTCGTGCTGCGCTCCCGCGGCTCCTTCCTGCTGTGCGCCGAAGTGCTGTGAACCGGCTCCTTGCTGCTGCCACAAGCACCGCTGCTGCAAGCAACGCTGCCATCGTCATCGCTGCTGCAAAGTCCGCTGCTGCAAGCGGACCTGCTGCGGTGGATGCAACACGGGTTGCGGCTGCAACTGAGAGTTGCCCCATCGGATATACGGGCCGGCCGGCAAACGGCCGGCCCCTCCCGGAGTGTTCTTGACCGCACTGCGATCGCCGAGACCGACACCTCGAATAGAGACGCTGGGCGATTCCGGCAGAGCCACTCGAAACGAGCTCAACATAAGAACGTGAGGTCATGTGCCCGGAGGAGATTGACGTCTCCTCCGGGCACACTCCGTTTACGTCTCCTCGGTTTTGGGCCCCTTGTCCTACTCGTTTCGCGCGGCCGATGGACCCCGCCCTCGAGCTGCCGACTTCAAGTGCCCTTCGGGCCTGCCGCAACAGGCGCCGGAGTTGCCGCCATTCCGTAGTTCAAACGGACGCACGAAGGATTCGGACACCGCCATAGCCCCGGAGCGACCCGGCAGCTCTCATCAATCGCCGTGCCGCATGTCGCGCACCGTTCGATCACGGTATCGGTATCGAGGGCAAACTGCTCCGTCTTCTTCACTTGTTGCGGCTTGACCCGTTTCTCGTCGACGATGACCAGTTGACCTGTCTTATCTCGATCGACTCGGCATTCCTGTTCGTCGTAGAGCAGCGGCATGAGCAGCGATCCGACACCGAATCCCACACCGTGCGCCAGCCAGGCAACTCCTCCGGCCCCCTCCTCCGCGGTCAATACGCCCCACAATTGTGAAATGAGCCACACGACGACGAAGACGACCGACGGAACTTCGAACCGGATCGGCCTCCCGAAGAAAAACATGAGACAGCGGATATGCGTCATCGGGCCGAATTTGAAGAAGTAGGCACCGATGAGCCCCGCGATGGCACCGCTGGCACCCACCATCGGAATGTCGCTGCCCCAGGCAAGCGCGGCGTGAGCCGCTCCGGCGAGCAGTCCGCTGATACCGTACAAGAACAAGAATTGCCCGGTGCCGAGCACCCCTTCAAGCGTCCACATAAACGCACACAGCACGAACATGTTGCCGAGTAGATGAAAGACGTCGACATGCAGCCACATGTGCGTAAACAGCCCAATGACGTGTCCCTGCGAGAGCTCTTTTCCCGAAAGACCCCAGGTGTGCAGGAACTCGATCAACGTCCGGTGCGCGGAGTCGCCGAAATCGATCTTGAACGAATACAACCAGACCAGCGTGCAGGCGGCGATAATTCCGAAGCCGGCAATCGGCGGGCGATCATGTTCGACGTTGTCACCGAGTGGAAGAAACATGACTTCACGTTCCTGCGCAATTCAAAACGTCTCCGGAGAATGGAGTGT
The DNA here is from genome assembly GCA_964626885.1 of uncultured Planctomycetaceae bacterium. Taxonomy (GTDB): domain Bacteria; phylum Planctomycetota; class Planctomycetia; order Planctomycetales; family Planctomycetaceae; genus CAZVJA01. The sequence goes on from CAZVJA010000064.1 coordinate 5,557, forward strand.
CCGACAATGGACACCTGTCTTAGCAACTTTAGGTCACGCGGAGGGAAAACACCCTCTTCCGGCGAAATCCACCGACCGTCAGAGAAATCCGAGCAGCGGAAGGCGCTGTCTGATGCAGATTTCCGGTTCTGCCGGTTGTGCGGATGGTACACATGGAAGCGGCTCGGCAGAGGGCCGCGGTTTACAGCCAGCGGTCCCACCAGCGCGCGAGCATCAACACGCTGAACAGCGCGTGGCCCGCGTCAATCTCCCGCCTGGCGTGCCGATCGGCAAACTCCAGCAGCCTCGTTGCCTCGAAGGGACCGTCCTGAGCAAACGCCGACTGACTGACGGCGTCGCGAAACTGGCGCACCAGACCATTCCGCATCCCTTTTTCCACGGGGACATTGAATCCCCGTTTCTTTCGATCCGCCACGCCAGCGCCCAAACGTGTTCGCAGATGATTGCGGAGAATCAACTTGTTTCTGCCGGGGAACGGCGGCTGTGCGAGAAATTGTGGAGGCAGACTTGCGCAGAATTCGACCAGTTCGTGGTCGAGGAACGGCACGCGAACTTCCAACCCGTGCGCCATGCTCATCCGATCCACTTTCACGAGCATGTCGTTCGGCAGGTAAAACGTCAGATCGGCATAGAGCATCCTCTTCAACCGACAGTCCGCCTCGCGCGCCTCCCTGTAGTGACGGGCATACAGATCGAGCGGATCGACGTCGCCGTCGAAATAGCGGGGTTTGCAAAGCACCCGTTTGTCACCGTCTCGCAAGTGCACCCGCCAGCTTGCCAGATCGCGTCCCTCCCCCTCCTCCGCTCCGAGGACGAACCGCTCGGCGAACTGTCGCCGGCTATAACGCACGTCGGAAGCATCCAGCCGAGTCACGGCCCGGCGCGCCAGCCGCCGCATCCACGCCGGGAGCATTCGATAAGGACGCGCGAGCGTGCCGGCGCTGTAGGTGGCGTAACCAGCCAGGAGTTCATCCGCGCCGTCTCCCGACAGAGCCACCGTTACCGAACGGGCTGTCTCGCGGCAAAGCGATAACACCGCGATGGACGATGCATCCGCAAACGGACCCTCACAGGCGTCGACGAGCGTGTCGACGCCCGCAGCCATGTCGAGATCCAGTCGAATTTCCTCGTGCCGAGCGCCGATCAGCAGAGCTGTCTCCGCGGCCTGCGGACCCTCGTCGAAACTGTCTTCGTCAAAACGAACGGAAAATGTGCGCACCCCCTGCGGAGTCAAATCGCTTGCGGCGGACGCCACGGCCGCTGAATCAATTCCACCGGACAGGAACGCCCCTAACGGAACGTCGCTCACGAGTTGCCGCCGGACCGCTGTGCGGAATCGTTCCGAAAACTCCTCGCGAGCCGCTTCGAGCGATCGGGGGACGGTGTGCATCGACAAAGACCAATAACGGCGCGTCGTCAGCGTGCCGTTCTCGACGATCGCTTCGTGTCCAGGGAGCAGTTGCAGCACGCCATCAAAGCCGGAGAGGGGAGCTGGAACGTATCCGAACGAGAGATATGCGTTGAGTCCCTCCCGCGAGGGGCGCCGCTCGAATGCCGGGTCGGCGAGCAGGGCTTTGATTTCACTGGCGAACCGAAGCGTTCCACCCGCCAGCGAATAGTAGAGCGGTTTTACTCCCAGTCGGTCGCGCACCAGCCATAATCGCCGGCGCGGAACATCCCACAGCGCGAATGCAAAGATGCCGTTGAATCGATCGACGCAGTCTGTTCCCCAGGCGCGATAGGCCGCGAGAATGACCTCGGTGTCGGTGCCGGTCCGAAAACAATGACCTGCTTGTGCAAGCTCTTGTCGCAACTCGCGGAAATTGTAAATCTCTCCGTTATAGGTCAGGACGACCTGTTTGTCGTGCGAGACCATCGGCTGCGCGCCGTCCGGCGTCGGGTCGAGGACTGCAAGCCGGCGATGCCCGAGCGATAGGCCGTCGGCATGCCAAGTGCCACGGCCATTCGGACCGCGATGTGCGAGGGAGTCGACCATCTTGTCGAACACTTGGGGATCGACGTGACGACCCGTGCCCGAGAAGTCGAATACCCCCACGATTCCGCACATCTGCCACCCAGACTTGTTATTTCACAGGATTTTTACCGCGGAGCACGCCGAATGCGCGGAGATATGAGGTGAATGGAAGGATGGGGATGGAGAATGGATCGAGCAGGATTCATTTCTTTGCTTGCCATCTTTCATCCTCGCCCTTCCTTTTTCGTTTTTCCTCAGCATCCTCTGCGAACTCCGTGGTGTAAAAACGATGACCTATGCAGCCGCGGATTGCTGATTCGCTGGCTCGTCTGGCCGAGATGCCACGTAAAGACCGTTCAAACCGTAACAGAACCGCGAGAAGCGCATCTCCGCGAAACCCGCGTCCGAGAATAGTTGCCTTACTTCGGCGACGTTGAGTCCACCGGTTTCTCCGTCAGCCATTCCCCGCTCTTTATCTTCGCTGTACCACCAGATGCGATGTCCGACCTCTCCCAGCAAGCGATTGATCATCGTTGAGACGATTCGCCCTCCGGGGCGAAGCAGCCGTCGCGCCTCTCGGAGCACTTCGCTGCGATAGGGAATGTGATTCAGGCAAGCGACGAAGGTAATTGTGTCGAATGATTCGTCTGGAAACGGCAGGTGCCGGGTGTCGGGCACAATGGTCGCGCCTCCGCCGAAGTCGTATACGTCCACACCGACGGAATTCGGTCCGTACAGCTTGCACAGCACATTCCGGCCGGCCCCGATATCGAGCAGTCGCCCGCGCACCTCGGGAAGAACGGCTCGCAGGCGTTCTTCCTCCAGCGATGACCAGCCGAGTCGGCGATTCCAGTCGTCGGGGAACAGCACATAACGAAACGGTAACCCCGCCAGATCCCAGAGGTGACGCGGGATCGAGCGGGGAGTGAGGAGTTGCTCATGCGTCAGGCTGCGGATCGGGGGCATGCTCGTTTCCGTTTGAAGCAGAGGTTGCCGTCTCAGGCAGCGTGACGCGGCGCCTTGATGACTTGGGGTTCGTTTCGTTCAGCGAGTTCGTCATGTTCGCGGACGTTTGCGGCCGAATCGAGCCGTTCCATCCGCAGCGCGCTGATCTGGTCGCAAACAACCCCCAGGCAGAAAATCTGTATGCCGGTCACGATCATCAGTGCCCCCAGCACGGGGAACCCAAGTCCGTGCAGCAATGCAATGGGGACGCCGTAAGCGATACCGCCGAAAACAAAGAGAGCCGCAATGGCGCTGAAGGTTCGCAGCGCGTTGAACAACACCAGAATACGCAGAATCGTATGCAACGCCCTCAGACCGTCGCGTAACTGACTGACCGTGCTCTTACCAAGCCGTCTGGGGGCGATGATTGGATGAAACAGCACTTCGTGGTTCTGCTTCAACAGCACCAGTGTGCTCGTGGTCGATGCCGAGAAGCCGTTGGGAAGCAGATGCAGATAACTGTTGAGAGTCTCGCGCTGAAAGACTCTCAGTCCGCAATTGACATCGGGAATTCGCATCGCCACTGCCGTTTGAGCCGCGTAATGAATCACCGTCTTGCCGAACGCCCGCTCTACCGACGCGTGACTGGCTCGAGTCCGCGCCCCCAACACCGCATCCGCCCGTTCGAGCCGCACTCTATCGAACATGTCGGCCAGGTCACACGGGCGATGCTGTCCATCGGCGTCGAACCAGGCGACATAATCAGTCTCGGCCAGCCGCACGCCGCGCTTCAACGACGCGCCGTAACCACGATTGACTCGACTCCGCACGATCCGAGCCCCATAGGTTCTTGCGATCTCGGCGGTCCGGTCGGTCGATCCATCGTCGACGACGATTACAGTCGCGCCTGCTAGCCGAGGTTCGTCAGCAAGTGCCTGCAGTGTTTGCCCGATTCCCGATTCCTCGTTGAAGGCCGGGATGACAATCGTCAGCCGGTCGGCGGTGACCGAACGTGGAAGTTCGACTGTTCGCATGCGATCCATCGCGCGAGTTCGAGCCCTGGAATTGTGCGCAAGCGCCCGCAGCGCCTCACGCTACAGTTGGTTTCAAAACAGGGAGGGCGAGGCTCCCGCCGAGCCGCTGCGACCGAAAGTCTGCCGTTGTGGCGGCTCCGACCGAGCGTCGCCCTCCCAAACGCATCGTTTTGAAACCACCTGTAGGGAAAGATACGGCCCTGTGAACGAAAGTGTCAATATGGAAATAACTTCGGTCTGATTTGCAGGGTTGGTGGATCGAAATTCCACACTCTCGACCCGACGAAAACCAGGATTGCGGAGTGACCGGGTCAGCGTTACAAGTACGCCACGCGATCGATCACGAGCAGGATAGGGAGATCCGCTGATGCCCCCCGCTTCGCTGCTGAAGGAACCCGTTGCCGAAGTTGCTTCGATTCGGCGGCCCCATGGAGTCCTCGGGCGACGAAGAGCGGTCGAGGTCGGGCTCGTCGCGATCTGCATCCTGGTCTGGTTCACTTACTCCGGCAGCCAATCCCCGTGGATGCGGTTGAATCTTCCGGGCGGAATCCATGGGGGCAACCCGGCGAGCGGCTATACCAGCCTCTACAACGGAGACTTCTATCACAAGGAAAACTTCTACGCGCTGCAGCACATCGATCTGCTCAAGGGAAATTACGAGAACTTTCGCGATCGCATCGGCTTCTGCGACCGGCGGATGTTCTACGGAATTGTCGGCAATGTGTTGATGCTCCTCTTCAACTCGTATCATGCGCTGCGGCTGTTGAATCTGTTTGCGTTTCTGCTCTGTGCACACTTCGTCCGCCGCATGACGGAACAACTCTTCGCCGACCGTGATCAGGGGCTGCTGGCCTCGGCGTTGTTCGCGATATCGACGTTGGCGACGGTGCATGTCGGCGACGTGAGCCCGCATTTTGTTGCGTTTGCGTTTTATTACGGTTGGGGTTTGATGATGGTCCGCCTGGCAGACCGTCCGGAACCAGTGACGGCTCGGGAAAGCCTCGGTCACGCCGCGCTCCTGGGACTGTGGTCGTTAACCTACACCAGCTTTGCCTACGGACTGGTGATTTACCTGGTGATTCTTGCCTGGCGAAAAGAATGGAGAAATCTGGTTGCTCCCGTTGCGGCATGCGTCCTGTTGCCGCAATTGCAGTTGCTGGTGGTGCGGCAGCTTGGGTTCGGCCACGCGGCCGACGTCGAAAAGCTGCTGGCAACACGCGGGTTGAGCATGCACTTCGAGAATTTCCGCCAGGGACCGTTGGGTTACTCGCTCTTTCTGGTCGTCGAGTTCGTCAATTACCTCGTCAACGACAACCCCTTGAATGTGCTGATCGGCCTCGCCGTCCTGTTTCAACTGAAACATCGCGGCAAATGGGTGTTGTACCTGCTGTATTTCGCGCCGATCGCCGTCGTGTATCCGTTCATCGGCACGACTACGGCGCGGGGATATGTTGTGGGGGGGAATACCATCGTGCTCTTTCCCGTGGTCGCGCACGGCGTGATGAATGCCGCCCATTGGCTTCAACAGCGGATCGGCACACTGGCCGGGCGGGGGCTCGTCACGGCCGTGCTGCTTGTGCAACTGACCTGGGGACAGGGAAGCCTGTTCGGCTGGCTGTTCCCGACAGGCGCCTATGCGATGGGGATTGCGAAGCATTCACCGATTCTCCTTCCAACACAGTTCGTGCCGATGACCGGTGACATTACCCACAAGCCGCGATTGCATGGAGGAAACGAAACCGCGGCGGCGGCCATGGGGTTCGAGTCCGATTTCGGCGTTCAGCCGGTCTTTCCACGGCGGCGGCAGAACCCGTTTCGCGGTCATGAAGCAGTGCGGCAGATTCTGGCCGGGCTGGCCGTGCAGTTACCCGTACTTCTGTGTCTGGCGGGGATTGTGGTGTTTCTGCGGCCGATGTGGTGGCGTCGCTGGATGACAGCGGGGCTTGTCGTGCTGATGCCGGCATCGCTTTTGTTCGGTGCCGCGGAAGGAATCGATCCGGAAGCGTACTTGAAATTTGAAGATCGGATTGAGGTCCGCGAAGGCGAATCCTTTGTTGTGCGCATGCCGCTCTCGCCGGAATTTCGCGAATTGCTCGAGCAGGCGGCCGCTGAAAATTCGACAGCCGTCATTGCGATCCAGTATCGCGCCGTCAACCCGCGCGCGTCCCAACCGGCGGAGTTGAAAGTGTTCGAGCACACCACCAACGAAAGCCAATTGACCGTTCCACTGGCGGACTTGCTTGCCGACATCGGGCACCATGGCGGTGTGGTGGAATTCACTTTGACTCCGCAGGCCGGGAGCGGCGGGCTGCTCGTCCGTTCCTGGCAGCGAAACCGACCGGACCAGGGGAGGACGGTCGAGATCGTCAGCATGACCGGCGAGCGGAGAACGATCGAATGGTTTCCGTCGCTGGAGATTCGCGTGCTCCGCGGGGAAAACAATTACCCCTTGAAGTCGCTGATCACCCGCTGGGATCTCACGCGACCGGTCGGCTATCTGCTCGTCGGCTTCTGACCTCAGTCATTTTCACGCGATCACCGACATGACGCCGTGCCAATTTGTCGCACCGTCACGGAATCGTATCGACCAGATCATTGACGAGTTTCGTCAGCACCTCATGCGTGAAATTCATCTCAACCTGGTGCCGCGCCGGAGGCTGTTTTTCGGTGCGGTACCGCCGGAGGGAGAAGCTGCCGTTCCCCTGCGACTGCAGCAGGATCTCGTAGAAGCTCGTCGCGCCGGACTGGCGGTCCGGCGGCGTGGAGCGAATCAGCACTTCGCTTGCATCAGCGTCAATCTCCAGCGGGCCGATGTTCTCCAGGAGATACGTCACCCGGCGACAAAGATCGGCAGCCCATTGCTGGAGTACATCCACGCCGGCTCCGGTCAGCGCGGGAACCTGAATCCGAAACTCGTGCAGCGAGCAGCTCAGGGAATCGACGGCCGTGAAATCGAGAGCGATATCGGCATTCCCGGAAGGATCGGAAATCGTCGCGGTACGGATCGACGGCCCGGCGTAGCCCGCCAGTTGCTTCAATTCGCCGGCCAATTGTTGCGAAAGACTCATATCAACCTCTTTGACGCAATCGAGTTGCGTCCTGCTCGGAGCTTACGGGTCTGCTGCCGCGCTGCTCCGCCTATCCATCAATTCGGCAAACTTCACTCCTCCCGATTACCGGGAATCGCATCTATTTCGGATTGATCGCGTGTTCCGAGCCATCGAACGAAATGATGGTCGGCTTGTCGTCAATCACCGATTCGATATGCACCGGGCGGCCCCACAGCTTTCCCAGGTTGGCCAGTGTGTCCCGGGCGTAATCCATCTTCAGTTCGACACCCATGTACTTATGCTGCAAGTATAGCTCACCCCGGTTGAGGTAATTGCCGTCCACGACGTAAATGAAAGGCCGGCCATGGTTTGTCAGACCGTTGAGCAACTGCTGCTTGATCTTGGGGAACTCCCGTGAGGCAATTTCGTAGTAGTTCGAGGCATCATTGAAGGCGAACGAAAAGAGCTTGTGCTTGGCACAGAACTCGGGAGTCAGAAACGTGTCGATAAAGGTCACGTCGTTGTGAATGCGGCGGACCTCGAAAATCTTTTCTCGTCCCAGGCCGAGTTGCTTGTCCCACGTTTCCTTGATGTGCAGATCGTCGCAGTTCTCGTATTCCGAACCGAACTGTCCCTTGTTCCAGCGTTCCTCGATGTCTCGGAATAGTTCAATTCCCAACTTGTACGGGTTCAGCCGATGCGGACTGGTGGCCATTGTGCCGCTGTGATGGTCAGCGTAGTCGATAATCTCAGCGTCGTTGAGCGCGTGCCGTGTCATGATGGTGGAATGCCAGTAGCTGGCCCACCCTTCGTTCATGATCTTCGTCTGTCCTTGCGGCGCGAAGTAGTACGCTTCATCCCTGATGATTGCCAGCACGTCCTGCTGCCATTCTCTCAATGGGGCGTGTTCAAGCAGAAACAGCAGCACGTCTCGGGCCGGTTCTTCCGGGAATGAGCGGCTGTCTTCTTTCTCCTGCAGCTTCTCTCGTCGTTCGCGAGCCTCCCGGGCAAGAACGTCCGGGGGGTTGATGAACGCATCCATGTAACCCTTCGACGGAAACTTCGTCGCGACCTCGGCTGCTTCCTCGCGCGAGCCGAAAGATTTTCTGGGAGCCGACGCGGGATCGGCGACGCGCCGAATGTGCGGCAGGTACGGATCGATGAGGTCTTCGAGCGACAGACAGGCATCGATGAACTCTTCGACCGCCTGATAGCCGAAGCGATCGACATAGCGGTTCACGCGGGCGGCGTGGTTGGCCATTTCATCAAGCATCTTCCGATTCGTCCTGGCAAACCAGGCGTTGTTCTTGAAGAAATCGCAATGCCCGTAAACGTGGGCGATGACCAGCTTCTGGTCCCCCAGGGCGTTCGCCTCGAGCAGATAGGCGTAGCAAGGGTCGGTGTTGATCACCATCTCGTAGATCTTCTGCAGACCGTACGAGTACCCCTTCATCAGTTCGTCGTACTGCGCGCCGAACCTCCAGTGGGGGTAGCGGAGCGGAAACCCGCCGAAGGCCGCCAGCATGCTCATCTCTTCGTAATCGACGACTTCGAAGATCGTCTCGAAGAAGTCGAGCCCGTACTTGCGCGCACGTTCTTCCAGCTCTTCCTTCGCGGCTTGTATTTCAGCGGGGAGGCGGCGATGCGTACTGACGATCATATCGGGCTTTCAGGCGTCGGGTTGCCGGTCTTCGGGCTCGCAGGCTTAAGAGAAAACAGACTGTAAGTCACCCGACTTCGGGACAGAGATTTCCCGAAGCCTGACCACCTGACATCCTGTAGCCCGTTCACCGTCCGGTTCCCAGAAACTCCTTGATGGATTCGTAAATAGCGTCCTTTGTGTCGATCTCCGAGAGAATCAGGCTTTCCCAATCGTCCTTGATTTTTCGCAATTCACGAATGAAGTCTCCGGAGCCGTAAGGGCTCTCGACCTGCCCGTAACAAAACAGGTTGCAGTGCGGCAGCAGGTTCTCGACGAGAAACTTCAGGCAGCCGTCGTTGTCTTCTCCCCAGTTGTCTCCGTCGGAAAACTGAAAACAGTAGATGTTCCATTCCGCTGGCGGAAAATCGCGCGCGATGATATTCCCGGCTGCCTTGTACGCGGAGGAAATTCGTGTCCCGCCGCTTTCGCGCGTGCGGTAAAAGGTGTCTTCGTCGACTTCGTGCGCGACGGCGTCATGCACGACGTAGCGCCGCTGCACGCCGTCATATTGCCGTTTGAGCCAGGTATCGATCCAGAACGCTTCCGTGCGGACAACTTCCTTCTGATCGTCGGTCATGGAGCCGGAGACATCCATCATATAAATGACAGCGGCATTGGCTTCCGGTTCGCTGACCGTTTTCCAAGAACGGAATCGCTCGTCTTCCCGCGTGGGGATGATGATCGGATTGGCCGGGTCGTAATTGTCCATCGAGACTTGCCGCTTGAGCGCCCGTTTGTAGGTGCGCTTGAAGTGACGCAGCGAGTCGGGCCCGGTTTGCCGGATGGTCGAGTATTTGTCCTTCTTGCTTTTAATCGCATCCTTGCCCTTGGGCTCGATGCGGGGAAGCTGGAGCACCTCACCGAGCATGTCAGCCAATTCGTCGAGGCTGATTTCCACTTCGCGAATGTGCCCGCCCGGCTGATCCCCCGCCTGCCCCTGGCCGTCCCCTTCGTCTTGCCCCTTGCCGATCGGCTGGCCGACGTTCCCCTCTCCCTGCCCCACGCCGCCCGACCCTTTTTGCCCGTGGCGGAAGTGAGGGATCTCGATGCTGGGGACCGGAATGCTGACCGTTTCGCGGCCGGTGCGGCCGATCATTTCGCCATGTGTGACGTACTTACGGAGATTCTGCCGCACTCGTCCGCGGACGATGTCTTTGAATCGCGAAAGATCCCGGTCGATACTGCGGGCCATGGCGGGCTCAGGAAAAAATGACTAATGTCCAAATGGCGAATGTCTAATGCATTCGAACGGCGGCTTGTTCCCCATTCGACACTCATCATTAGTCATTCGCCATTCACGCGTTAATCGCTCTTGGCGTCTCCGCGGGCGAAGATGCTGGCAACGTAGTGCAGCACGTCGGTCGCGGATTCGTCGTTGTAGCCGTAGTTGCGGATCAGCCGCGCTTTTACGATGTCGATCTTTTCCTGCGTTTCGGCGTCGACAACGTTGGAGACGAGGCTGGTGAGCTTGATGGTGTCCTTCTGGTCCTCGAAGAGTTTCATTTCGAGGGCTTTCTGGAGCCGTTCGTTGGTGCGGTAGTTGAACGTCTTGCCGTCGAGCGAAAGGGCCCCGATGTAGTTCATGATTTCGCGGCGGAAGTCGTCGCGGCGCGTTTCGGGAATGTCGATCCGCTCTTCGATCGAACGCATCAGTCTTTCGTCCGGCTCTTCCTGCTGGCCGGTGAACTTGTTCTTCACCTTCTCCTTTTGGGTGTAGGCTTTCACGTTGTCGATGTAGTTCGAGCAGAGGCGGGTGAGGGCTTCCTCGTCGGCCGCGATCGCCCGCTGGACTTCGTTTTTCACGATGTCGGTGTACTCTTCCTTCACGATCGAAACGATCTGCCGGTAATGTTCGCGAATCTCCTCGCTGGGGATCAGCGAATGATGCTTCAACCCGGCGTCGAGCTCGTTGAGCACCATGAACGGGTTGAGGCTGGTCGAATCGCTGTTGACGACCAGGGCGTTGGAGATTTTGTCTTGCACATAACGGGGGGAAATGCCCTGCATTCCCTCCGACTTGGCTTCTTTCTTCAGCTGCGCGACGTTGTCGGACGTGAAGCCCGGCAGTGTTTTGCCGTTGTACAGTTTCAGCTTTTGCAGCAACGTCAACCCGGCGTTCTTCGGTTCTTCCAACCGGGTGAGTACCGCCCACATGGCGGCGATTTCCAGGGTGTGCGGCGCAATGTGTTTGCCGCGCACGCGCTTTTCGTTGTAGTCCTTCTCGTAGATTTTGAGTTCGTCGGTGAGCTTTGTGACGTACGGCACGTCGATTTTCACCGTACGGTCGCGTAGCGCCTCCATGAACTCGTTCGATTGGAGTTTGCGGTATTCCGGCTCGTTGGTGTGGCCGACGATGACGGTGTCTATGTCTGTCTGCGCGAACTTCTTGGGTTTGATCTTGTGCTCTTGCGACGCTCCCAGCAGATCGTACAAGAAGGCGACGTCGAGCTTGAGGACTTCGATAAACTCGATCATCCCGCGGTTGGCGACATTGAACTCGCCGTCAAAGTTGAATGCCCGCGGATCGCTCTCGGTGCCGTACTCAGCGATTTTTCGGTAGTTGATGTCGCCGGTCAGCTCGGTCGAGTCCTGGTTCTTTTCGTCTTTCGGCTGGAATGTGCCGATGCCAATGCGGTCCTGCTCGGAGAGCAGCAGCCGCGAAACCACGATGTCCGCGGCGACTTTCGTCCAGTCTCCAGCGGCGGCTTCCAGACGCTCGCGAAACATGAACCGGCACAATGGGCAGAGTTCTCCGTGAATCTCCACCGCATAGGCGGCGTCACCGGAAAGATCCCGGCCTTCATTCAGAAACGCGCAGATCTCTCCGCGATGTTCGTTGGGTACCAGACAAAGCGGATCTTCGTGCATCGGGCACTTCAAGATCGTTCCGTCCGGCTGCTTCCAGCTGAATGAATAAATGGCGCCGTGTTCGGTCCGGCTGTAACGTTCGAGTCCGCGCTTCAGCAGGCGCGCAATCGTACTCTTCGAGCTGCCGACCGGGCCGTGCAACAGGAGCACGCGCCGCTCACTGCCGTATTTCAGCGCGGCGCTCTTAAAGACATTGACGATATCCATCAGCGGCTTGGTCAGCCCGAAGATGGCATCGCGGCCATCGTTATCGGGATCGTCGAAGAAACGGTAGCGGACAAGTCCCTCTTTGCTCCCTTCGACGGGATACGTGCCGTACGAGAGAATCATGTCGTACAGCCGCTGATAGGCTGTCCGCGTGACCTTCGGATCCTTGCGGACGATATCGAGGTACTCGTCGAAGGTACCCTGCCAGTGCTCCTGGCGGTACGCCTCGGGGTTTTGTCGTTGTGAGATGCGTTCGAGAAGGTTGCGACCTGTTCCCACGGAACCACTCCTTCCGTCTCCGGAGTTCTAGGGAAAATACTCTCAGCCTGGTCTTTCCACGTTTTGTCCTTTTCGAGTTCTTGAATTTTCCATCGGCGCAGGCTGAATCGCCTCGTTGCCTAACTGGGGCTTAAACAACGAGGTAAATTGGGTGACCGTCCATGGTCAACACCGGAAACAACTTGTGAGATATCGGGAACGAGTTAAAGACAGCCTCTACCGGTGTCGGCACAGGCCATGGATACAGCCGTCTCCACGCAGAGGCTGCATCTTGGTAAGCACGCTCAATTATCGCAATTTTGCAAATCGTGGCAATATCAATGTTAGCTGATGAATCGGCGGCGTGACGGCAGAGGTTCTGAAATCTCCTGAGGATATCCTTGATTTTCCGCATGTTTGGTGGGGATCTATGCTGCCCGATCTGCGGCGACAGACCGATCGCCGGCGAACTGGACAGCATCACCGCGAACATTTCCCGCGAACTCGACAGGTTCCCGCGTGAGATATCCCCCCTCACCCGCCCGTCGATCGACGATCGGTCCCTGCTTGTTTAGCGTCGATCCTCGCCACTACAATCAGACATCGCGGGCAAACGCCGATCATCGCGAGCCCCATCGTGAATTACACCGGGCAGCCGGTCTGTTCCCCGTTCGCCGAACATTCTTCCGTTTTCCTTAGGAACCCTGCTTACCGTGTCCGATCCCAGCCTCCAGACCAACGTTCGCGTCGACCTTGGGACGCGCAGCTATGAAATCCGTATCGCGAGCGATGCTCTGGGCGGAGTGGCCGGACAGATACAGACTTGGCTGGCGGGTAGCCCCTGGGGATCAGCAATTGCCGAGAAGGCATTGATTGTCACCGACCTCAATGTCGCCGCGCCGCACGCCGCGAACGTCGAGCGGAGTCTGAGCGACGCGGGCTGGACAAGCCATGTCGTGCCGGTTGAGCCGGGAGAACAGTCGAAATCACTGGAAGTGGCGGCCACGCTTTACGATCGGCTGGTCGCCCTGCAGGCGGATCGTCGAACGTTGATTCTCGCGGTCGGCGGCGGCGTCGTGGGAGATCTCGCGGGGTTCGTCGCGGCCACGTACGCCCGTGGCATTCCCTTTGTTCAGGTGCCGACGACGCTTCTCTCGCAGGTCGACAGTTCCGTCGGCGGCAAAGTCGGTGTGAATCATCCGCTGGCGAAGAACCTCATCGGCGCGTTCTATCAGCCGCTCGGCGTGTTCTGCGATACATCCACGCTCGACACGCTCCCCGAGCGTGAATACAAGAGCGGCTTGGCCGAGGTGGTGAAGTACGGCGTTATTCTGGATTCCGAGTTCTTTGCGTATCTCGAGTCGCACGTCGACGGATTGCTGGCGCGCGATCCCGCCGTGCTGCGGCACGTCGTCGCCCGCAGTTGCCGGCTCAAGGCCGATGTTGTCGAGCAGGACGAATTCGAACGTTCCGGTCTGCGGGCCTGTCTTAACTACGGACATACCTTCGCTCACGCTTACGAGGCGCTGTTGGGCTACGGCGAACTGCTGCACGGCGAAGCGGTCTCCATCGGCATGGTCGACGCCGCCCGGCTGGCGGAGCGCCGAAAACTGATCGACGCCGAACTTCCACGTCGGCAAACGTCGCTGCTCGCGGCGCTCGGGTTGCCGACCAAGCTCCCCAGCGGCTCGCGGCCGCCGATCGACGATATCCTCAGCCGCATGATGCTCGACAAGAAGACGCAAGCCGGCAAGCTCCGTTTCGTACTCCCCACGCGCCTGGGGCACGTCGAACTGTTCAGCGACGTGCCCGAAGCGGACGTGCGTGCCGTGATCGAAACGAGTTGATGCGATTTTCGCGGTGTCGTGAGATCGACCTTGGACTTTGGACATTGGACCAGTGACCTCCATCCCCGACGATCATCGCCTGCTTGAGGCCTTGCGGCTGAGTCTGCTCCCGGGAATCGGCCCCCGGTTGCAAAAGGTGCTGCTGGACCACTTCGGTTCTCCCGCCGCGCTCTTCGCCGCAAGTCAGAACGAACTTCAGCAGGTTCCGGGCATCGGTCCAAAACTGGCTCGGGGGATTGTCGAGCATCGCGATCCGATCGAAGCCCAGGCGGAACTCGACGCCTGCCGAGCGCGCGGCGTCGATCTGATTCTGCGTGATGACGAGCGCTACCCGCCGCAACTGGCGGAAATCCACGACCCGCCCGCCGTACTCTACTGCCGGGGAACGATTGAGCCGCGCGATAACCTCGCGGTGGCCCTCGTCGGCTCGCGGCGCTGCACGCTCTATGGAAAACAGCAGGCGGAGCGTCTGGCCGCCGACCTCGCGCGGGCGGGAGTAACCGTGGTCAGCGGTCTGGCTCGGGGGATCGACGCGGCGGCTCATCAAGGGGCGATCCATGGAGGAGGCCGCACCATCGCCGTCTCCGCCACCGGCCTGGCGAACATCTATCCCCCCGAGCACGTCGCGCTGGCGGAGTCGATTTCCAACGCCGGGGCAATCGTCACCGAATCCTCGCTCGGCCAGCAGCCGATCGCCGGGCTCTTTCCCCAACGCAATCGCATCATCAGCGGCTTGTCGCTAGGGGTGTTGATCGTCGAGGCGTCCCGTAACAGCGGAGCCCTGCATACGGCGCGGCATGCGATGGAGCAAGGACGCGACGTCTTCGCGCTCCCCGGGCGCGTCGACAGCATCGCCAGCGAAGGCTGTCACGACCTCATCCGTGACGGCGCGACGCTCGTTCGCAATGTCGATGACATTCTCGCCACGCTCGGTCCCCTCGTGAAGCCCGCGACAGACGCCGACGGTCGCGAGGTCCACACGCCGCGTGAACTCACGCTCAACGAACAGGAACGAGACATCCTGCGGCATGTGACCACCGAGCCGCAGCACATCGACGAAGTTCTCCGCGCGTCGGGGCTCGAATCGTCCCGCGTCCTCTCGACGCTCACCGTCCTCGAAATGAAGCGGATGGTCCGCCGCCTGCCGGGGGGCTACGTCGTTCGGCCGGCGTTTTGACTGGCGGCGACAACGACTGACCGGAAAACTCAATGGAAACAAACCGGCACACAGGGGAATGACCGCGTGCAACCGCGAAGCATCGGACAGACCGACATCCGCGTAACACCGGTGGCCATGGGCTGCTGGCCGATCGCCGGCGTCACCAGCATCGACGTACACGAAGAGCATAGCCTCGCAACACTCGAGGCGGCTTTCGAGGCGGGAATCAATTTCTTCGATACCGCCTACTGCTATGGCTACGAGGGAGAGAGCGAACGGATGATCGGCCGCGTGCTGGGACCGAAGCGCGACCGCATCGTCATTGCCACCAAGGGGGGCATTCACTGGGAAAACCGTGTTCAGCAGAAGGATGGTCGGCCGGAGACGCTCAAACGGCAATGCGATGAAAGTCTCCGCCGCCTGAAGACCGATCGCGTGGAGCTGTACTATCTGCATGCTCCCGATCCGAAGGTGCCGATTGCCGAATCAGCCGGGGCATTTCGAGAACTGCTCGACGCGGGGAAGATCCTCAGCGCCGGGGTCTCGAACTGTAACGTTGAGCAGATGCGGGCGTTCGCGGCTGTGTGCCCTTTGGCCGCGTGCCAGCCGCATTACAACATGCTCCAGCGCGAAATCGAGCGGGCGGAACTCCCCTGGTGTCGGGACAACGGCGTCTCGGTGATGGTCTACTGGCCGTTGATGAAAGGGCTGCTCGCGGGAAAGCTGGCGCGCGATCATCTGTTCGATCCCAAAGACGGCCGACGGAAGTATCCGATGTTTCATGGCGAGGAATGGGAAAAGAACCAGAATTTTCTCGACGAACTGAGGCCAATTGCCGAGGAGACCGAAACAACCGTCGCGCAGGTTGTCATCAACTGGACGATTCAGCGGCCGGGCATCACCGTCGCATTGTGCGGTGCGAAACGCCCCGACCAGATCCGCGACAATGCCGCCGCCATGCGCTGGCAACTCACCCCGGAACAAATCACCCGCATCGATCAGGCCATCGCCGCCCGCGGACCAATCATCTCCCGCGCGGCGGTCTGATGGGGCCTCAGGGGGT
The DNA here is from genome assembly GCA_964626885.1 of uncultured Planctomycetaceae bacterium. Lineage (GTDB taxonomy): Bacteria > Planctomycetota > Planctomycetia > Planctomycetales > Planctomycetaceae > CAZVJA01. The sequence continues at coordinate 21,665 of CAZVJA010000064.1, forward strand.
CGGGCTCGGTATTCAGGCTTCGGGAACCGCTGCCGTCCTCAAGTCATCCTCTCATCGCTGACCGCCGGTAAACATTGACGCTTGTAACAAGCGACACCGCGCGAGACGGCGTGTCGTTCCGGCGGGGAAAGGTTTGCTGGTCTCGGTGAGGTTACGCGGCGCACCGCTTCTGCGCCGGTGGCGCGCGAAAACTCTCCGCGCGGATGCCATTCTTTTCAAATTCGTCTCACGTCGCGGCCGTTCGTGCGGCAGGATTGGGTGTTCGTCGGCTGCGGTGTGTTTCTTTCGCGCGGCGCTCGCCGGAAGCACGCACCGTCGCCGACGTGATACCGATCTGGCATTTCAAGACGAAAGGCCGACATCATGAAAATGCATCCGATGATCTCTTCCTTGCGGGTCGAGGATTTGGCGGGCAACTACGCTCCGCTCGCCTTCGATTACCCCGCCCGGCTGCTGACGCGCCGCGTTTACGCCCTTTCCGCCGAGCAGATCACAGAGGCGCGCGGCATCGCGCCGATGCGCGTTCCGTCGTTCGGCGGCACCGGCTGGTCGTCTCGTCCCCCTTGTTAAGCGAGATGATGCGGCAGAGAAGGCGGCGCGGTATTTTTTTGGCGCGGTTCTGTTAGAATTCGCCAACGGCCGGGAATGGGCCCGGTTGTTTTGCTAACGACGAATTCGCGGATCGACAGGACGGTTCGGCAGCCGGAAGTTCCGGCGGCTGGTCTCGACTGTCGAGCCGGCCCTATGACGCCGCGCCGATGACATTACCCGACCCGACAATCGCGACCATTCGACAAACCGTCACCGCCGACGTGCATGCGCTCGCGGAGTTCATCAGCCCGTTCGTCGCGGCGGGGCGGTTGCTCAAGCGGACGAAAAAAGAACTAAAGGATCTCGTGAAGTACGGCTACGTGGCCGTGCTCGACGGAAAGATCGTCGGGTTCGGGGCATTGGAGATTTACTCCAGCAAGCTGGGCGAGATCCGCAGCCTGGCGGTGGCTGACGATTGCCAGGGACACGGCATTGGGACGCGGCTGGTACAGGCCTGCATAGAGCGTGCCCGCCAGGAAAAGGTGCTGGAAGTGATGGCGATCACCTCGTCCGAAGCCTTCTTCCGGGGATGCGGCTTCGACTTCACCCTCCCTGGAGAAAAGAAGGCTCTTTTCTTTCAGACCCGTCCTGCGACGTGATCGTCGCCGCTGGGACGATCACTTCGCAGCGTCCTTCTTCTCGGCCGGCGTCGCTGCTTTGTCGGCGGAAGTTTCCGCCGGTTTCTTGTCCGACTTCAGCTTCGTGGCCTCCGCGGCGGGGATAATCGTCGCCTTGTTGATGTAGTCCAGCTTCGGAAAAGCCTGTTTAAGAAATCTGGTCCCGTTGGCCATGATCTGTCGCGGGTCGGGGGCTCGCCCACCGAAGTCCGGCAACTCGCCATATCCGTTGTACAGCTTTTCGACCACTTCTTCCATCCCCGAGATCACCTTGCCGAATGGCGCGAATCCCTGCTGATCGAGCTGATACCTGCCTCCCCCGGTATCAGTGAAGTTGATGAACATCTGGGTGGTTCGGGTGTTCGGCCCTCCCATTGCAAAGGTAATCGTGCCCCGTTTGTTCGATTCGACCACCGGATCATCGGGAATCTTTTCGTTCAGCCACTTCAGGTTGACTTCGGGATCGCCGTTGATTCCGAACTGAACCATGAATCCCCGCACGACTCGGAAGAAACCACAACCATCAAAGAACTTCTGTTGCACCAGCTCGTGGAATCGATCGGCTCCGTGCGGCGCCCAATCGCGATTAACCTCGACGACAAAATCTCCCTTCGTGGTCTCAAATTTCACGAAGAACTGGTCTGGCGCGGCATTCGCCGGCTTCTCGGTTTTTTTTGCTGTCGGAACGGCAGGTTCTCCGTTTGCGGATTTGCCCGAGTCCGAACAACCTGCCAGCAAACACGCCGCGACGACACAGAACCCAAAATAGACCGAGCGCCTCATCATCACCCTCACCTCCGAAAACCGGGCCATTCCTCGCCTCCGTTTTGAAACCACCCGTAATATATATTGAATCTCGCCATCGAGAGCCAGCATTTGGCAAGGCGCCCTCACGGGCATTCAAGCGAATTCCCCGACGATTGCGATCACCGCCCGGCCTGGTCCTCGCACATTCTTCGCCGCTTGACCCTGCCATCCGACGTTCCCTATCATCCGAGCCGTACCTGTTGTGCGTAAACATCAAGCCGTTACTCGCATTCGCACCGGTGGACGAGCCTTCATTGCCACCCGACACGCGTGTAGCCCGGCCTTTGTCGCGAGCCACACATGACCGTCGTCCGTACCCGCTGCCCCCCCAACCCAACCGGCTACATGCACATCGACGGCATGCGCACCGCGCTCTTCAGCTGGCGCTGGTCGGGGCATAACGGCTGTGAAGTACACCTCCGAATGGCAGGC
>CAZVJA010000065.1:0-23751 GCA_964626885.1 uncultured Planctomycetaceae bacterium
GCGGGATATTCCGCCGGGCCAGTGCCTCCTGCGTTTCCCGCAGCCCCTCCAGCAAAGAGGGTTCCGCCGACTGTCGAGAGGCAGACCCCAACCAGAATGGCTAGGCATCTCAAGTAACTCAGCTGTGAGGAGTTGGAGTTTTGGCACTCGGGATGCATGATTTCGCCATTATAACCAAGATTTTGCCCGAAAGTCGCTGGGCTTCCCGGTTTTCGAGCGGACGGGGAGGCTGTTGCAAGGCGCGGCTCCCTCGCTATACTTTGGTTCCGGCGAGAATTGCCCCCTATATGGGTCGGCGGGCAGACTCATTGTTGACTACCAAAGTGAGGCAGGAAACGACGTGACAAAGGCGGCCACAATGGCGAAACCGAATGAGCGAGTGGAAGTCCGTGAACTATTACGGTCGGAGGGGCCTTTCGGCGCCTCGGAGGCGGAATCGTTGCTGAGGGCGCTTTCGGGCCAGCAATTATCGGAAGCTCGGCAAGAGATTCAGTCGCTGGTGTCCGAATGTGAAGCCTCCTCAAAGGCCTCCGACGCTCAATTGCTTCGCGCCGGGATCGGCCTCTATTTGCTCGGGCAGCACGGCAGGGCCGATGCCCTTTTGTCCCGGGTGTCAGGAAACGGAGTGGCGAGCTATTTCGACGCGCTTTGCTTGTCGGCACAGGAACGGCACGCCGAAGCGGAAAATAAATTCGCAGAGGCTGGCAAGCAGGGATACGACCCAATCGAATGCACATTGCGCAGAGCCGGCGAAATTCGCGCCCAAGGACGGCTCGATGATGCTGAATCGGTTTTGCGGAGTGTCGTATCGGAAGGTGCAGCTGGCCGTGCGGAATACTCCTATCAGATGGGATGCATTCTCTCGGACCGTGGTGATACATACGGCTCCGTGGAATACTTTGAGCGAGCGGCCGACATGGACCCCCGTCACTCTCGGGCATTGTTCCGGCTGGCGGCCGAAAACGCCCTCCGTGGGAACGATGACGAAGCAATTCGTCTGTACGAGCGGTCCCTCTCCAAGCCGCCGTTTTACATGGGAGCGATGCTGAACCTTGGGCTGCTCTACGAAGACGTAAATAACTTTAACGCGGCGGCCTATTGCTTCCGCCGGGTTCTTGACGCCGAGCCGAATCACCAGCGGGCTCGCCTCTATCTTAAGGACATCGAAGCTGCCAGCAGTATGTTTTACGATGAGGACACGGCGCGCAACCAGGCGCGGCTGGAGCAGCTCCTGAGCCGCCCCATCACCGACTTCGAATTGTCGGTTCGCAGCCGGAATTGTCTTCAGGGCATGGATATTCACACGCTGGGCGATCTGACCCGAGTGACGGAGCAGGATCTTCTCGAAGGGAAGAATTTCGGCGAGACGTCATTGCGGGAAGTGCGCGATCTCATGGCCGCCCATGGGCTTTCGATCGGGCAGGATCTCGGGGCCGGACAAAGAGTCGAGCCGATCTACACGCCGGAGAATCTCACTCCGCAGGAGCAGGTTCTGCTTGCCAAGCCGATCTCTGAGCTCAATTTTTCTGTGCGTGCGAGGAAGTGCATGGCACGACTCGGTTTGACAACGGTTGGCGAGCTTGTGATGCGTACTGCTGACGACCTGCTTGCCAGCCGAAACTTTGGTGTGACATCGCTCAACGAAGTTCGTGCCAAGCTGACGGAGATCAACTTGAAGCTGCGAAACGACTGACATTGCACGAGCTTCGCACGAGCTTCGCACGAACTTAGCCGCCGGGATCAGCCTCGTAGTGTCGAGCCCGGGAGGCAATCGTCACGGAAGACGAACAGATGAAGGCGGGACTGGCATGGTTCTGGCTGGTAACTGTTGCGACATGCCTGTTGTACGCGCTCAATGCCGATTCGCGCAAACGTGATCAATCGGGAACCGGCGGGCAGCCATTGCAGATTTCGTCGGGCGCGGAGCCGGCATTTTCTCCCGAATTACGAGTGAACGTGACCGGTTCTCCGGTGACGGAATTCCGATTGACGGTCGACGGACCGTTTCGCATCGTGCCGGCTGGAAGCTCCAGAACACTCAGCAGTAGCCAGCGACTTGCGGAATCCGTCGTGTCCGCCACGGAAAACGGTATCCGGATTGGCCAGACGGAGTATCCGACCACTCGCTTAGAGATAGTGGCCGACAGTCCCCCTGCGATCTGGGTAGGCGATCATCAGTACCGAGGCAGGGTGCAGGTATTTCGCCAGCAGCGAGGGCGCCTCATTGCGGTCAACGTTGTATCGCTGGAAGAGTACGTCGCAAGCGTGCTCGATGGCGAGATGCCTGCTGACTTTCCAACTGCCGCGCGAGAGGCACAGGCGATCGTCGCCCGCACTTATGCCCTATATCAGACACAGGAATCACACGATCATTCGTTCTTCGACCTGTACGCCTCGACTCGCAGCCAGAAATATCTGGGAGTGCAGTACCGCGATGCGCGGGGGCGCCGACTGGCTGGCGAGAGTGATTCAAGCCGTCGGGCATGTGCCGCCACCTCCGGAATCGTCTGCACGTATCAGGGGCGCGTCTTCTCGACGTATTACACTGCCGCGTGTGGCGGGAAGACGATCACCGGACGAGAGGTTTTTGCGGACGCTGCTTCACCGCTTGTCAGCGTGCCGTGTGACTGGTGCCGCGAATCGAAATTCTTTCGCTGGTCGGCTCAAGCAAGCCATGCGCAGCTCGACGATGCTATAAGTCACATTTTCGCATCGAGGAAACAGCCTTTCGGAGAAGTCCAGTCGATTGCTGTTTCAAGCAACTCGCCCGCAGATGGAGTGCCGGTACTCAGCGTCAGCGACGGAAAACGGAAACTAACGATCTCGAGCGCGGATTTGAGACGTGAACTCTCCGCGACCACGTTACCGAGCCCGCAGTTTGAAATTCGCGATGACGGAGACGTGGTGCATTTTGAAGGCCGCGGCCACGGGCATTGCGTCGGTTTTTGTCAGTGGGGTGCACGCGGACAGGCCTTGGCGGGACGATCGGCTCTCGACATCATTCGACATTATTACCACGGCGTTGAAATTGTCCGTCTCCGTGAATCCTCCCTATAGCTCGACTCCAACGTCTGTCAACGAATTGGCGGGGGGAACGAGGTCCAATCCTTTCTCGATTTCAAGCCTGTGAACCACTCTTTTTCGCGAGAATGGGGAATTTCCGAATTCCCAGTTTTTCTTAGCACAAATGGTGGCGGGACGATTTTTCTGCCGCTAGCATGCGTAAACTGCGCAAACTTTAACACCTCTTGGATTGCGCAGAAATCCTTTCGAATCGGATGCAGTCGCGTCCGTTGAATTGCAGTTCAGATCAATTCGAGTAAGGAGATTTCGCATGGTTTCTGCAACCACCTGTCTGATTTTTTGCCTGGGAAGTGCCGTCGGCGCGGAGGTTCACACCGACTATTACGCGGCCTACCGAGAAGCTGCCGCCACGAAGCGAATGATGCTCATTGATATCGGGTCCGGGTTTGACTTCAGCACAATTTCCCGCGAGAAGCTGGCGGGGCACGTCCTGTGCAAAGTTCCGACCGATTACACGATCGAGTCGGACGGCAAGAGTTCAAAGCTGATCGATTCACCCGGCTTCAAAGCTCTGGGAAAGGAACCAGGGCTGGTCATCGTCGATCTGCGAAACGAGAAGACCCGCCGACTGGCAGTGAGCGTCCTTCCGCGTCGTCATGTGACGAAGCAAAACGTCGAGGCCCTTCTCTCGCTACCAGCCGGAACATTGACACAACGGACGTTGCTCTGGGCGTTTCGGGTCCATCCGGAACGTCCGGCCGGTGTATTGGGAAAGGCTGACAGCACGTTAATGAGCCACGCCGCAAACCATTCGGCACAACAGGCGCTATCCAATGTCATGTACCACGCCTATTCTTTTCCCGGCAGCTTCGAGATCGTGGCGGAGTCCTGGACGAATCGGACGGTCGTCGATGCAGCCATCGACCTCGTCAACTTGTGGCGAAGTTCTCCTCCTCATTGGGGGGCGGCGACGAGCGCATGGCACAAGTTTGGCTGTGACATGAAATCAAACGGCCAGCAGTGGTTCGCTACCGGCGTTTTTGAATAACCTTAACGCCTTCATTGCCGTCGTTCGCCGCGCCAACGGTTGCACGATGCGAGCCCGTACCGACTGGCGGGATTGTGAGACAGACTCCAATCCCGTCAGCCTGGTGGGGCAGAAGTGTCGAGCAGGCGGGCCAGTTCACTGATCGTCTTGAACGCGCTTTCCAGATTCCTGCGCAAGTGGGGTACATCACCACCGTAGCCCAGCCTTCTCGCGAGAAACCCAAACTCTTCGCTGTCGGCGGGCGGCACAGTCAAATCCCGAGCATGTCCGCGGACCATCCGCAGGGCATCGATCAAATGTCTTAGAAAAATGTATGCCTCGCGCAGGTGCATGAAGTCTGCGGGAGACAATACTCCGCATTCAGCCAATCGTTGCATTGCTTCCAGAGTGTTTGTGCTGCGAACTTGCGGAAATTTGTGTCCATAGCTGATCTGCAGTCCCTGTACCAGATATTCGCAATCGACAAGCGCTCCTGGGCTGAGTTTGGCGTTCAACGTACCGGCTCGCACCAGTTGATTGACCTGCTTCTCGCGCATGGCGCGCATGGCAGCGGTGTCAAATGGTTCCCCCGTAAAAATCAGTCTGTCGCGGAGAGATGATACCTTCCGACCGAATTCCGCATCTCCCGCGATCGGTCGCAATTTCACGAGGGCTTGGCGCTCGTATGGCCACGCGGCTCCTTCCGGTCCGAAATATTTCTCGAACGCTTCCCAGGAAACTGACAGGCTCCCCGCCCGTCCATACGGGCGCAACCGCAGATCCACCTGGAAAATTCCTTCCTGGCGCGACCGGATCGCATGCGTGAATGTCTCGACGATCTTCTGATAATACTCGGCATTCGAAATCACTTCCGGACCGCTTGTCTGCCCGTTGGCGTCGTACACGAACATAAGCTCGATATCGGATGCGAAACCCAATTCGCGCCCACCGCATTTGCCTAAAGCACAAACACTCATCCGGCTTGGCTGGCCATCGGACAAGCGCGGCTGACCGTACCGTTCGCTCAGTTCCTCATCACAGAGCTTCCATGCCGCTGCCACGACCACTTCAGCCACGTCGGTCAGTTCGGCCGAGAACTCGCCGAATTCCGTGACATGTCCCATGATGTGACGCATGTCGGCCCGAAACATCTCACGGTCTTTGAAGGCGTTCAGCCGCTTGCGACGGTCTTCGGAACCGTCCGCGGACGACAATTCTTGGTCCAACTCATCCGCGAGTTGTGATTTGCTTCTCGGGACGGCAAGCTTCTCAATGTCCTTCACTACCGGGAAAAGATTCTCATGCTGTAAACGCAGAAAATCCTGCCAGAGAAAATTGCTGACTCCGAGAAGTCTCGCCAACGCGTCAAGAACGTCCGATCGTTCAAGGGACGACAGCTCTTGCAGCCAGTCCGGCTGCTGAAACAGTTGCTCCAGAAATTCCTGAAAATGCATCAGCGCCGCTTCGGGATTCGGAGAGCGGGGCAGCAGATGCGTAAAATGCTTGATCAGCACAATCGCCGCGCGCAACTCGCGCTGGCGGTTGGGGTCGGTGATTTTGTTCCCTGCGGGATCGGTGACGTGTAATGTGTCGAACACGCGATTGCGATGCGATGTGACAATAACGCGGCTGACGTTCATATTCGTCAAAGCCAAGGCATTCGCTAATTCGTAAAGAAATCCAATCGTATCCTCGGAACGAATCCGCAGCACCGTCGAGCGAGGCGATTCATCGTTGTCGATCTCAATCTCGACGGGGCATAGCCGGTTCGAGCTCTCCGGAGTCTCACGCAGGGCCCCGGCTAACCTCTTCGCCAATCGTCCCTGGGCTTCACGATGATGCCCGCTGCGAACCTCCTGCAGCAAATCCGCCAGGTCATCCTGGTAGCGCTGCCAGACATCCTGGATGACGACTTCCAGCGGCGGCTCGACCGTGAAGACGTCCACGAACTTTCCCATCCCTGAATTTCGGGTGCTTGCGGACTCCGGCGATGCCCCGGTCTGTCCTGCCCCCGCGGAACGCCGTGTGGAGACTTGCTCTTCGGAGAAGGCATTGCCATCCGTGATGTTAAATCCATAGACGAATAACAGCCCGCAAATAATTGACAAATCACCGAGAAAATCAAACCCCACTACGGTCACGCGCCATCGCCCATCCCCCAGCGGCGCCGCTTCGACCTCGACGATATTCTCTTCCGACAACTTGCGCAGCAACGCGACATGCCGCTCGATCTCCGCCTCGTTGAAGGTTGCCGCATAAGATGGTTCCATGTGGGGAAGACGGTTGGGCATGATCCCGAACACCGTCAATTCGTCGTCGCCACCTCCGTCCGTGCCCTGCTCGATATACTTTCGATAAATCGCCCGCACAGCGACCCGGTGTTGTTCGTAATGTTTCAGGAAATGGTCGGCATCCAGGTAATCAAGTCGGCGCGCCAGCCAGCCCAGTTCTCGACGGTCTTCCGGGAGCGCGTGTGTCTGCTTGTAATGCATCAACTGCAAGGCGTGCTCGATCGTGCGAAGAAACACGTAACCGCTAGACATTCTGCGAAATTCGTCAGCATGAAGAAATCCAAAGTCCGCCAGTCGAACAAGCGCGTCGAGAGTGTTGAAGCTCCTCACGTCCTTGTGGTCGCCACCATGTACAAGCTGTAAGCACTGAACGACAAACTCGATGTCGCGGATCGATCCCGTTCCCGATTTGACCTCACCCCATTTGCGACCCTGCCGCTCCAGCTCAGCTTCGATCTTCTCCTTCATATCGCGGATCGTCTCGCGAATCTCCTCCACCGGATACCCGAACATCAAGGGTTCGACTCGTTTTAGAAAATCCTGCCCCACTTCGGCGTCGCCAGCGATAACTCGCGCCTTCAGCAGCGCCTGCTTCTCCCACAACATACCGTGCTGCTGTAGGTATTCCAGATGGGCATCGACAGTATTGACCAGCGCTCCTGAACGCCCCCATGGCCTGAGTCGCATATCGACCCGATACAGGAATCCTTCTCCCGTCGATTGCGTGAGAGCCTTGATCAGCCGCTGCCCGAGATTCCAGAACCGGGTCGCGTCGCCGTCTGTCAGAAAGACCAGATCGATATCCGAGCTGTAATTCAGCTCCTCTCCCCCGAGTTTTCCAAACGCGAGAACGGCGAAACCCCGCGGGGAAATTTTGATGTCGCTTGCAAGGATCGACAAGCAAGATTGCACAATGCTGTCGGCCAATAGCGATAGCTGCACAGTTACCGATTTGAAATCGAACAGCCCAAAGGAATCGCAGGCACCGATCCGCAGCAACTCCCAGTGCTGGTATCGCCGAATTGCGTTGAGCTGTTGTTCGACATTTCCCGCCGAGCTCGCGGCTTCCCGTTCTTCTTCAACGAACTGTTGCCGGCTTTTGAATTCCGCCAGTCGCTTGTGGCGGGTAAGCCGCTCGAGATAGTCGGGATTTCGCAGCAGGATTTCTGTTAGAAATTGACTGCCGACAAACAGCTTCACCAGAATCTCGACCGCTCGTGGATTCATCGACAGAAATTGAAAGAGCCCCACACGATCGGAAACGCTCTGCGCATAACGTTCAAAATTGATCAGCGAACCGTCCGGTGTTGCAGCATCCGACAGAGCCACCAGTAATAACGGCAGACATTCGGCTAGCGCCTCGCGGGTTGGCTCGTCGGAGGAGATATCGCACAGACGCCGCCATGCCCCGCGCCAATCACTGAAGCCGACCGTCGTCAGCAATCTCTGGGCTAGACCTTCATCCGCTGTCGACGGTTGAATCAATGAGGCTGCATCTTCGAACATTGTGATTCGGGAGATTTCCAATACTGTACAAAAAGGAATGCTGCTCAGGCCCGCTTTGAAGGCCCCCTTCGATCTGGCCAGAGTATTCGCTCGCAAACCTGCTTTGTGCATTCGGGAACAGGGCGAGGGAGATTCTGAATCTGCCAGATTTTGGACCCGATATTCGTCACTGGTCCCCCTCTGGGGGAGTATATCAGGAGACCGGAAGTCGTCACGACTCACCGAATGAGGATCTGTCCCCGCGAATGATGCTCTCCGAGGCTATGAGGGGCGATTTCCCCAAAGTGGAAACCGGTTCAGATCGCAGAAAAAATTGAATATCACGGCTCCCAGACGTGATGCTGCACTGGTCGCCTGATATCATCAATGCTGGTTGATATCTTCCGTGGACGATACCAATCTGGGGTCGTATGCGTAAGTACTCTCCATTTTTCTAACTCGATTTCCGGGTCATCTGATTTTTGTCGCGTTCAACAGCATTGCAGGAGTCTTTTCATGAGTCACAAGTCGACACGGCGAGATTTCATCAAATCTTCAGGTGCTCTGGGCCTGGGTGTGGCCTGGTGGGTGGGAAATACCGCCTACGGTTTTGAAGACAGCAAGAATCCGGTCGAGCGTCTGAATTTCGCGTGCATTGGAGTGGGCGGAAAGGGGTCCAGTGACACCGATGCCGCCGGGTCCGAGGGAAATATTGTCGCCCTCTGTGACGTCGACGAAAATCAATTGAATAAGAAGGCAGCGAAGTTCCCGAATGCCAAAAAATATCGCGATTACCGGAAGATGCTGGAGGATATGGCGGGTGACATTGATGCTGTAACCGTTGCCACTCCCGATCACAGTCATGCCGCCGCGAGCGCGATGGCCATGAATCTTGGCAAGCATTGTCATACGCAAAAGCCGCTCACTTGGTCGATTTATGAAGCACGACGGCTGCGTGAGATCGCCGCGGAGAAAAAAGTTGCCACCCAGATGGGGAACCAGGGAACCGCGGAGTCGGGACTGCGTGAAGCCGTGGAAGTGATTCGCTCCGGGGCGTTGGGTAACGTGAAGGAGGTCCATGTCTGGACGAATCGTCCTATTTGGCCACAGGGAGAAGGCCGTCCGAAAGAGACGCCTGGAATTCCCGGCAATGTGGATTGGTACCTGTTTCTGGGACCGGCACAAGACCGTCCGTATCATCCCTGTTATCATCCGTTTAAGTGGCGCGGGTGGGTCGATTTCGGCACCGGTGCCCTGGGAGACATGGCCTGCCATACAGCAAACATGGCGGTAATGGCGCTCGATTTGTTCGACCCGATTTCGGTTGTTGCCGAGACTCCGGGAATCGTCGAGAATGAGACTTTCCCGAAATGGTCGATCATCAATTTCGAGTTTCCCTCGAACGAAAAACGGGGCCCAATCAAGTTTACCTGGTACGATGGCGGCAAGAAGGTCGATCCGGCGCTCTTGCATGGTGAAAAGCAGGCCGACAGCGGCTCACTCATCATCGGCGACAAGGGCTCACTTTACTCGCCGAACGATTACGGTGCTCAATACGTGTTGTTGCCGAAAGAGAACTTCAAAGACTTCAAGAAGCCGGAGCCGAGCTTGCCGCGGTCTCCCGGCCACTTCAAGGAGTTTGCGATTGCCTGCCGCGGCGGTGCGCCTGCCATGTCTAACTTCGGATACGCCGGACGGCTCACCGAGACGATCCTGCTGGGCAATCTCGCTCTGCGGGCGGGGAGCGGCAATAAAGTCGATTGGGATGCTGCCAACTTGAAGGCGACCAACCATCCCGAACTCGATCCGTTTATCAAACGCGAATATCGCCAAGGCTGGACAATCTAGCGTCCAGGCTTGCCGATTCATCACCATAACGACTGAAGCCCAGCGATCGCCGTCGCTGGGCTTTTTACATTCCAGGGAGACGTTCTGTCTCGCACTGTCCAAGCTTTCGGCCGGCTTGAAATCCGGCTGGGCTCTCATCAGACTCGCAAAGAGAACTTCAGACATCCCCGCGAACTGATCGCAAACCAGCGATTACCCACGCCCATGCGTATTTTAAGCTATAACATTCACAAGGGGATAGGTGGCCGGGATCGCCGTTACCGGCTTGAGCGGATCATCGATGTTATCGAATCAGAGAATCCCGACCTGATCTGCCTGCAGGAAGTTGACCGAAATGTCCGACGTTCGAGGTTTGAGGACCAACCCGCGCTGCTGGCGGACCGATTCAATTCCGCGGAGCGGATGTTTCAGATGAACGTTCATCTTTCGACCGGAGGGTATGGGAACCTAATCCTTTCTCGCTGGCCCTTTCGGACGCGGCATCAAATCTCGATTCGCCATAAAAGCCGGAAGCCGCGCGGCGCGCAGATCGCAACCGTTGAATCCCCCGAAGGATTGCTCCGACTTGTCAACTGGCACCTTGGTCTGGGGGAACGTGAACGCCACTGGCAGGTGGAGCATCTGCTGGGCCACCATCTCTTTCGCGAGTCGGAAGGGCTGCCAACGATGATAGTCGGCGATTTCAACGACTGGCGGAACACATTGGCGGATGGTCCATTTAGCAGCCGAGGTTTCTCGCAGGTGACGGCCCCGGTTTCACGGTTTCGCTCGTTTCCCGCTTACCTGGCGGTCGGATCGCTCGACAAGGCGTTTGCCCGTGGGGAAGTCGACGTCCGTCATGTGCGAGTTGTTCGCTCGCATCTGTCTCGCCGGGCATCGGATCACCTTCCACTGGTGATTGATTTTCACCTGTTGAACCAACCTGCCATGATGCAGAATTCATCCGACTGAAAAGCACAAGGCCGCCCTTTGGAGGGGCGGCCTTGTGATCACTTCGTGTTACTTTGAAAATCCGAGAGTCTTACTTCTTTTCTTCTTTGGTCTCGTTCTTCGCGGGCAACTGTTTCGCTTTGAGCAGATCGCCGAAGGTCTTGCCTTCGACCTCGCTCTTGGCTTCCTCGGTCTTCTTCAAAGCCTCGTCAATTTGCTTGGGGTCTTTCACTCCAGGCTTTTCAATCTTATCCTTGCCGATGACCTTTTTGAGCGACTCGGCCATCGCCTTGCCATAGGCGTTCCACTTCTTGTCCGCAGGCTTGCCGATATGGCAGACACCGCATCTGACGGTATTCTTAATGTCGTTCGCCTTCGCGACCTCCTCGTATTTCTTAAGAAACTCCGTCTGGTAATTTGGCCGAGCTTCCGCTTGTCGAGTGGCGGAGACAACCAGCACTCCAAATACCACGAGGCCGCATACGAGGGCCGTTTTCATTCTCCAAACGCTGCGCATGAAGTTTTCTCCAGTTCCAATGGCTGTGAACTCAACGGCAACCTCTGCCCCCTGCGGCCGAGAGACCCGGTCCCCGTTACAAAGGAGCCGTATTCCCGCGCGCGGATCGTCGTATCACCGGTCAGTCGCCGTCGAAAAACGACAGCAGTATTAGACTTCGCCTTGGAAAATGTGTCAACTCAACAGTGATTGCTGATGCGTTTCAGGTGGCAAACAGTCGCTGTTGTGGTGATAAGTGCTTTCTAAACAATGGGTTGCATTGAACAGTCGCTCAGCGTAGATGATCAACTCAGATTGTATGTTTAGCAAATTCATCAGCCGGCACGACATCAGTGTTCCAGCATGGCGCCCATCCTTTTCATTCATTAAAGATGTGTGCTTCTAAAACTTCATCGTTGATAGATGGGGAGCAACTGGTACGGGGTGCTCAATGCCAAGGCCGAGAGGGCAGTCGTGTAGACGTTGCCGAACTTCCCATCTCGAATTGCTTCTGCCTGCCATGAACCGTCAAACGCCTGATTTCTTGCCATCACATCGAGGAAATCGGGAAAGAACCGGTGCCAGTAATCTCCCCCAAGCTGGAACATCGCCTGGCTGCAATAGAATGCGCTGTAATGATACCGGTCCTCGAAATACCGCGAGCGATTGTATTCAGCGAACGAGCTCCGCAAGATCCAGTCGCCGGCCTGCTTCGCGGTCGGGTCGCCATGTTCTCCAGCCAGGGCGAGACAGACAATTCCAGCTCCAACCATTCCCCGGCTGCAATAGCGTTCGTCTCCAGATAGGGCATAGACGAACCCTCGTTCTTGAGAGTCGAAAGAACGGTGAACGTAGTTCATCGCCTCGGTAATCCATTCCTCAGGCACTTCGAACTCTGCGTTGCGGGCTGAGCGAAGAAACATCAGCATCCAGACGGTAATCGAAAGATCGGCGTCATTTTGCGTTACTTCCCGCAGGTACCGCCAGCCTCCGCGTTCGTCGGGATTCCGCTTGGGTTGCAATTGCTGAGCGCGCGTGTATTTGAGCGCCAGCGGAATCGCCTCGCGAATACGATTGTGCAAGTGCGACGAAGTCATTCCGTAAACTTCTCCGAGCATCACACCGGCAATGGCATGGTTGTAGTGCCCGGCCGTTGACGAATAGCCGCCGCGTCTCCCCATCAATGAGCCGGTAGTGGGATCTTGATATCCCAGAACGAACTCAATGGCCCGTTCCATTTGCTCGCCATATGGTCCTTTTCCCGGCTGATGACCTCGGGCGAGCATCGCCATGACACAAAGTGCTGTGACCCCCGGCTGCCCACCGGAGCTGGTGGGAAACGAACCATCGCTTTGCTGACGCCGCGAGAGGAATTCAATACCACGATCGACCGCACGATCGACCTTGATCCATTGCTCCGGTGTGAGAACCGGACGCTCGTCGATTACGGCACCCCGATTGGGCTTCGTCATTGTCGGAACCTGCGCAAGCCCCTTTGTACTTGCCGAACTCAGAATAAGAACGACTGCCAGGCAATACGCCCCCATTTGCAAAATGGAAGGTCTGAGGTTTTCCAGCAGAGTAATTTCTATTTTGTGGTTGCCCATCATCGTTCCTTGCTGCTGGGGCGCGACCGGTCATGGCATGCTTCCATGAACATGAATAGGATGCGGTGATCGATTCCGCATTCGCGTCCAGACTCAGCGGACGGTCGCGTTTGGTGTCTCGGCCCATGTCGCCGCCAGATGCTGAAAGGATAGCATCTCGGCGACTCAAATGTCCAGAACCGGTTTTTGACATCGGCGATCGCGACGCGGCGAATGAAGCTTCGTTCTGCGGCATCAGTCGCATGGGCGCGAGACGGCTTTAAACTCGCGACTGACGGACTGCGACGCAATCCAAACGGCCGCAGCCGCACTCGCCGCGATTTCGAGTGACCAGAAGATTTCGGGCCAAGGGGAGCTCCAGCGCCCGAAAGGAGCCAGTCGCCGCGCAAGATAACCACGAAACTCAGTGTGTAACCCCAGTGACTCTCGCATATCGTCGAGCATTTTTCTCGACGTTGGATCCCCCTCGGGAGCATTGTTCTGAAGCAGTGCTGCGAGTGCCGATCTGGCTTTGTCGTTTTCGAGCGAGCGACGCATCTCGTTGACGAACAGACGATGAGATTCGACCGCCAATCCTATCTGACCCGCCACAACCAGCAGTCCGACCAACCACGGTATGAATCGTTCTCCTTCGAACGCTAACTTGCGGGCCAGTTGCTTCAGGAGCCAACCCGCTCCCAGTCCATAGCCGACTGCGAACAACCCGATCAATCTAATCCGGGCCGGAGCGTGTGCACAAATCAATGTCCAGGCGGTGACGCAAATAGCGCTGAGAACGATCCAAAGAAGAAAAGTTGATACACTTCCCCGCCGGCTGCCTGGGCCAATTCCAGGGTTATCGTCGGCCATGACGCTCGCCCCGTACGAAGAAGAGCTGGATTTCTGACCCCTGAATCCTGGTTATTTCGCTGCTTTCCCGTCGCCGTTCGCTGCTGCCCCACCGTCTTCGAGGGATTTCACGATCTGAAGCTCGTGATTTTCAACGTCGTATGCGTACTGGTATTTTTCAGGCAGAACCGGGAGGTGTATCTGGTTTTCCTTAATAATCTTCTGCATGAACTCCGCGTGATCTTTCGGATAGCGGTCGTTCAAACCGCGGAAAATTTCGAGCGCGTGATGGATGCTCAACTTCGTAGCTTGCTCTAGGATCGGACGATATGCTTCGAGAGCGTACGTGGGAGACGGCTCAATTCGAACTTTCGAATCGCTCACAATTTGCTTGGCGTTCGGGTCAAACTGCTTTACATCCTGCGTTGTCTTGCCAATGATGCTGCCCGTCTTCTGTCCCTGTTTTTCGAGGGCGTCCATACAGCCAGCCAACATCACGACATTCGCTGCAACGAGGAAAAGCCACGCCCGGAACCCGGTTCCGTTTTCTCGCATCATGATTTGTTCCCCACGCATGAGAGTGCTGAAAAAGTCGGACGGAACCCCCGCAATCAGATCGGCGGCACTTGGATATCGTTGACAGTCCGTCTGCTTCAAGTCTATCCACCCGTTATCGCGCCAGCAATTGGAAAACTTTCCGTCTCCAAATGTGCTGTTGAACACGCGTCATGGTTCCGAATGGACCTGTGGACGGTCGAAGCGCCTCCCGCAAAATGCGATTCTTTTTCCATACAAGACTCACGGAGCACGGTGCGATACAATACCCCCTATTCCCCGCAGCGTCGCTCGAATAGACCGTTTGGCTGTTATGACGACGCAAACATCTTGCCTTTGGAGAGCCCATTACGATGCAAGTCGACTTGAACAACCGCGTGGCCCTCGTCACCGGCGGTGCACAGGGAATTGGCCGCGCGATCACCAAGAAACTCCTCGCCAACGGGGCGGCGGTGGCGCTGGTCGACATTGACGAGGCGACTGCAAAGCAGACTGCGGCCGAACTCGACCCATCGGGCTCGCGCGTTGGCGTCTATCGAGGCGACGTCTCGGACGGTGTCCGGATGGCAGAGATCGCCGCCGAGGCCGCCAAGCGTTTCGGCCGGCTTGACATCCTGGTCAACAACGCCGGTATCAACACCCGCAAGGACCGCCGCCCGATCCATGAATATTCCGACGACGACTGGCAGGCGATTTTGCGCGTCGATCTGACCGGCGTGTATGTGACGAGCAAAGTTGTAATTCCGCATCTGCTCGCCGCTGGTGGCGGACGGATCGTCAACATCGCATCGATCGCCGGCCTTGTTCCACTGCGGCTGCAAAGTGCGTTCGTCGCCGCGAAAGCAGGGGTCATCAACCTCACGAAGTCGATGGCCCTGGAGCTGGGACCGCGCGGCATCCTGGTCAACGTGGTCGCTCCCGGGTCGACACTGACAGAGGGAACCCGGGCGTTGTTCTACGGCGCAGATGGCGCGTATTCGGAAATGGCAAGCAGTCTCGTGTCACATATTCCGCTCGGGCGTCCCGGCGAGCCGGAAGAGATTGCGCACGCGGTGTTATTTCTCGTCGCGCCGGAGGCAAGTTATGTAACCGGCGCCACGATCACCGTGGATGGCGGCTGGACGGCGGGATACACGCGCGACTGGTAAACGATTCGTGAATTTCATGAAATTCGGCGGAAAGGGCCGGTTGAAACCCACGAACTGAATACACGGACAATTGCTGTGATGCCACAACCGTGATGGCACGATGTGTAAAGATTGGGAACCATTGAACAGTCTGACAACAATGAACGGAGCAAACGATGGCCGAAATTAAGATGTTCAAGAGCTACGAAGGGGCAGGGAAGATCCAGAAGCCGGAGATTCCAGTTCAGCCGAATATCGTCACTGTCCGCGATGGCTGCCCGGTTAAATATCCCGGCTGCGAGGGAATTGGCGTGCGCGTCGTGCATCCGTCGAACCCGAAAGCCCCCGCGAAGAATTTCGGGATGGTGGTTTTCATTGTTCCGCCGCACGTCATCCTCCCTCCTGGCAGCCACGAGAACGAGGAATGTTATTACATCCTCCGCGGCGAGGGGACAATGACGCTGGCCGGTAAAAAAGTAGAAGTCCGTGAGGGGACGTTTATCCACCTTCCCAGTTGGTGTGAGCACGGAGTAGAGAACACCGGTGACGTAGCGCTCGAGATTCTGATCTGCACGTCGCCGCCGAATCCGTAACCGGGCGATTCGTTGCCGCTACGGCATCACAAATTCATGCTCGGGATGGCGCACGGTGAGAACCGGGCAAGCCGCCTTGCGGACAACTTTTTCGGCGACGCTGCCCATCAAGGCGTGGGCGATTGCACCGCGACCGTGCGTTCCCAGCACGATCAGGTCGATCTTCTTTTCGTCGGCATACCGCAGGATTTCGAGAAAAGGCGTCCCGGCGTGGGTGGTTCGAACCACTCCCTTACCTCCATTCCACTTCGGATCGAGGAAGGACGCGAGGCGCCGTTCCGCCTCGGCTTTGATTTCCGCCATGTAATTCCCCGGCACGGCATAAAAGCCATCGAAGTCGCTAATTAGATCCTGCATCACATACAGCAGGTGCAATTCAGCGCCAAATTTCTCGGCGAACTCGCAGGCGTACTTCAGTGCAACCTCGCTGTGTGAGCTGAAGTCGGTCGGAACCAGGATCTTATTCAGGCGAATCATTGGAAACCTCATATGTCAGGGTTGAGTGATTGCTGTTGAAATCGCAGATGGTTCCATGACAGCGAGCTCACCGATCGGTGTTTTCCTAATTGAAGACACGTCTCGGAAAGAAAGCCGACCATCTTACGCCGCGGTCGCTACCGGATTGTACCACAGTAGGCGTTTCCAAGTCACCGGTCTCACGGCCGCGGCGTCCCGACACATCACAGAGGTCCATCAGGAGTGCTTACCGCTGGTACCATTCCCCTTGACCTTCACTTTGTGCATCTTGGCTTGTTCGGATTTGGGAAGGGTGACCGTCAGAATTCCGTCATGACATTCCGCCGCGACTTTGTCTTCCTTCACCGCGCAGGGGAGTGTAACCACTCTCGAGAAAGATCCAACTCGACGTTCCACGCGATGGTACGTTTTCCCTTTCTCTTCTTTTTCCTCTTTCCTTTCTCCGGAGATTCGCAACGTCGTTCCGTTGACTTCGATGTCGATCTCTTCAGGCTTCATGCCCGGAACATCCACTCGAATCTGCAACGACTCATCGGTCTCCGCGAGATCCATTGATGGACTGAATTCCTTGGCTAGCCATTCGCCACCCCAATCGGCGGAAAATCGTCCGATCAGATCATCCATCTCCTCACGGAGAGTGTGAAACGGCTCGCGGCTAAACAGCGGACGCAACGATTTCGATACTTTGGTGGGTAATGTTTCGGTCATGGCTCTTCTCCTTATCTATCCAGTTCTCGCAAAACCACTCACTCTTGCATCGACTCCAAGAAACAAACAAAAAAGCCCCTGCTGGCGTGCTTCGCCGCAGGGGCCATCTTGACCATGATTTTAAGGAAACTCCGCCCGACACGAGCCTCATTTCTAATTCTAATGTAACCCAATTCAGCCGAAAATTCAAGGGGTCCAAATACGTTTCGCTACGCCGAGATGGAACGCCCCGACTAATACAAGTGCTCTCGCGTCCAGGGAACACTGTTGCTTGTCCCTGGCGCGAAGACGACTTGGAACAATTGCAGCCAGCCGGACTCAAATGCAGCAATCGAAGAGGTGAGATACAACCGCCAGGTCCGTACGAATTCCTCGTCGAACATCGCACGGACTTCTTCTTCGCGCTGCTCATAGCGTTTCAGCCAATGTTCGAGTGTTCGCGCATAATGCAGACGAAGGTTCTCAACATCGAGCACTGACAAGCCGTGCGGCTCAAAAATCTGCGCCATCTGGCTAAGGCTCGGTGGCTGTGCGCCGGGGAAGATATGCCGCTGAGTCCACTTGTCAAGCCGGCGCGGCGCATTGCAGCCGATTGTGTGGATCAGTCCACGACCGTCGTCTTTCAGGCAGCGATGAATGACATCCCCCAGGAGTGAGTAATTCTCCGGTCCCACGTGCTCCAGCATTCCCACGGATACGAACGCGTCGCAACGGCCGGAAATGTTCCGCCAGTCCTCTTCGACGAACTCAACACGATCGCTCAGTCCTTCCGTGCGTGCCCATTCGCGAGCGTATCGAATTTGTTCGTGGGAGATATTATACGCCCGCACGCGAACACCGTACCGTTTGGCCATGAACAAGGCCAAACCACCCCATCCGCAACCGGCTTCGATGACCTCGTTCCCTGGTTTCAATTCCAGCTTACGGCAGACATGGTCCATCTTGGCGATCTGTGCCTGCTCAAGAGTCATCTCCGGCCGCGCATAATACGCGCAGGTGTAGAGCAGATTCGTGTCGAGCCAGAGCCGATAGAATTCGTTTCCGAGGTCGTAGTGCTGATGAATGTTTTCGCGCGACCCGGCCAGCGTGTTACGGCGCGATCGATGAAACCACCGCGACAATCCGTGGCCTCGGTAACCTGCTCCGCGCCGCTCCAACATGGCTCGGTCGGCGATTCGAAGAAAATCGAGCAAGTTACCGGAAACTTCAATCCGTCCCTCACAATATCCTGTGCAGAACTGGTACAGTGGATCGCTGAGAACCTTCCACAATGTCCCCCGGTCGTGGATGAAGACGGTCGAATGCACGTCGGCCCCGGGAACGGATACTGCTTCGCCGCTCCAGACCGCAATCGCAATCGGCGGACGCCCGAGCCCGTCAAGCAGTCGCTCGAGGAGTCTCAATTCCCAGCGCCAGACCCGGCCCGACTTCTGGAATTCCCGTGTCGGGGCCGTTCGTGTTGCAACGTGATGCTCCGTCTCAAACCGTCCGCTTAACCCGGCTTCAGTACTACCCTTCGCCGGAGAAAGTCTTGTGGAATCGAACTGACGATCGTTGTCGCGCGGGGCCGTTTCAGTTCTCGGCCGTGAATCAAGGGTGTCGAAGCTCATCGGTCTCTCCCTCGCGATCTGTTTTCCGCAATAACCATCATCCGGTTGTTTCTTGTGGACACAAACGGGTTCTTCGCAGAAACAAAAAGCCCGCAGACCTTGGGGGGCTGACGGGCGTTCATCGCGTCGATCCGGTTGCCCGCTCATAGGCCACCGAACTTTTATTTTAAACCTGCCGCAACTCGATGCAAGAAAAAATCGGCGAGGCTCATTACCCCCGGAAAAACAGCTGGTAGAGGGTCAATACAATTTCCACGACAATTAGCGATACAACGTACCACTCGACCCGCAAACTTCGCCGATGTTGCAAAAGTTGCACAATCGTCTGCGCCGTGCGCGAAATCAGCTCCAGTTTCCGTTCGAGCGCCAAATGCCGTTCCCGAATTTCAAATTCATCCGCGAGTCGAAGATACACGTGCTCTAGTTCCGGGTGTTCCCACAAAAGCTCCGGCTTGTCCCCCAGTTCGACACGGCCAGCCATCCGATGTTCGCTCAATAGCGCTCCGCCGATGTGGCGTAACAGCTCTCGGGCGTTACGTCCACTGCGCCCGTGCCGCTCCAATTCAATGGCGAAGGGTTCCACGCGATCGAAACTCTCGGCGACTTTCGATTCATAGAGAGACAGGATCACGCTCTTGCTGAGGACGTCGGCCACAAGCTGCAGCCGTTCAACATCGGCAGTTCGCAGGCTGACCGTGCCGTTGCTGACTCCCTCTACCTCCCCGGCGTTTATTCGGATGACGACTTCCTCGGTTTCTGTTTGCATGTACGCGCTCGTGACGAACGGTTGAATACCGCTCAGGAAAGTCCGTCGCGCCTCGTCCGGCACGGCGAACAGCACAACCGCGCCGTATCTCAACAGGACAGCGACACCTCCACCCTCAACGTTGATCGTCATGGGGTTGGACGCCAAGCGATCGGACACGCTCAAGGACTTGAGTTCGAGCCGTTCTCCCAAGAGAAACGTCTGAGCCCGAAATTCGGCTTTTCCCGCAAGCAATGCCGTTGTCATGGGAACACTGGCTCCGGGAGACAAATCGCTAGCCCTGTTTTTCTCGAGCGAGCACGGTTTCGAGATGCAGCGCCACGCAATCCGCGAGTATCGGCACGTTGTACCCTCCCTCCAGCAGACTGACGAACTTGCCACCGCAATAGTGTTCCGCTGCATCGAGCACCAGCGTCGTCAGCGGAGCAAAATCCTCAGTCTCCAATCCGAGTGATCCGATCGGGTCGGCCGCATGAGCATCGAATCCGGCGCTCAGCAGCACAAGTTCCGGCTTCGCCCGCTTGGCCGCTTCGGTCAGGATTGTTTCAAATCGCTGCAGATAGTCGGACCGCTTGACGCCAAACCGTATCGGCAGATTGAAAATCGTTCCGGCCCCGGCACCTGTCCCCGTTTCCTCGGCGGCTCCGGTGCCGGGATAAAACGGATAACGGTGCACCGAGAGAAAATAGACATGACCGTCGTCGTAAAAAACATCCTGCGTGCCGTTCCCATGATGCACGTCCCAATCGACAATCAGGACTCGCTCCAGTCCGCGGCTGAGGGCATGGGCCGCCGCAACGGCAACATTGTTGAACAGGCAAAACCCCATCGCCCCCGCAGCGAGCGCATGATGCCCCGGCGGACGCACAAGACAGGTCGCGCGGCGAACGGGGCCGTCGAGTACCCGATCGACAGCGCTCACCGCCGCGCCTGCCGCAAGGGTCGCTGCTTCATAAGAACGGCAACTCATGGTCGTGTCGGTTTCAATGCGCCCGCCACCGGCGGTCGCGAATCGTTCTACTTCAGCGATGTATGCCGGCTTGTGAATCCGCGCAATCTGCTCCCGCGTTGCCGCGACCACCGCCGGCCTTTCAAACTTGGCAGCCAGTCCGGTCTTGTCGAGCTGCGCATTCAGAAATCGCAAACGCTCCGGACATTCGGGGTGCTCACCGGTCTGATGTTCCAGAAATCGAAGATCGGTGTACAACAACGCCACGAGGAACTACTCCGAATATGGAGGATGAAACGACATCTCGCCGGTGCAATCTCCCAATTCGAACTGTATGCAGCCGTGCTTGCGTCGCTCCTCTCCCCTGATTTTCCGCATTCCACGAAGGGCTTGCAACGCTGAACCAGAATCAGCCCATCATGGCTTCAAGAACGTCGGGGGGGGCCTCGGCATAGTTTAGCGGCTCCATGGAATAGGATGCCCGCCCTTGCGAGAGGCTGCGGACCTGTGTGGAGTAGCCAAACATCTGAGACAGCGGCACATGCGCCTCCAGCACGCACAGGTCGCCGCGCCGTTCTGAATTCACGATGATCGCGCGGCGTGCATTGAGATCCGATTGCACGTTGCCGACGAACGCATCCGGAGTCACGACTTCCAGATCCATGATCGGTTCCAGCAGAACCACCCCCGAGTCGTTAAGCGCCTTGTCCACCGCTTCCGCCGCCGCAGCTTGAACTGCAACATCGGTCGTCTCGCCGACGCGGTAATCCGCATCGAGAATCGTTAGCCGGATCTTCATGAGCGGATGCCCAACAATTCCCCCTCCTTGGATTTTGTCGCGCACCGATTGTTCGAGAACCAACTCAAGCTCGGGGGGCAGCGTACCGGGCTTCAATTTGTTGTCGATTGTAATCGACTCTCCCTGGGGGTTCGGCTCGATCCGCACCTTCACGCGTGCAAACTGCGATTCCCCCGCCGTCTGCCGGTGGAAGGTTCCTTCCGATTCCACGGCCCGGCGCACTGTTTCTCGATAGCTGACGCGCGGTTTATGAACCCGGATTTTCAATCCGAAATCGCGCTGAATTCGATCACGGAGAACTTCCAGGTGGAGTTCTCCCATTCCGCTGATGATCGTCTGCCCCGTCTCTTCGCTAATCTTGGCTGTGAAGGTCGGGTCTTGCCGGCTGAGCCGCGCGAGGACGTCGGCCAGTTTCTTCCGGTCGGCGCTGGTTTCCGGCTCGGCAGCCATGGATATGACCGTTTCCGGAAAAACAATGCTTTCCAGTGCGATCGGGTGGTGGGCGTCGCAAAGCGTGTCGCCGGTCACCGCTTCCTTTGGGCCAATGACCCCGACGATATCTCCCGCCTCGACCTGATCGGTCTCCAGCTTTTCTCGAGCGTCCGCCTGCACACGCCACAACTGACTGATGAGTTCCTTTTTCCCCGTGCGGGAATTCAGCACGCGAATGCCGCTTTTCAACACCCCCGAATAGACGCGGACGAAGTACAGATCCGCATGCTGATCGGCGACCACCTTAAAGACGAGTCCGCAAAACGGCTCTTTCGGGGAGCACTTGCGTGTCTCCGTCTTCCCTTTCTTCTTGTCGCTTGTATTCACCCCTTCGACCGGCGGGCGATCAAGCGGGCTGGGGAGATACCAGGTCACGGCATCAAGCAGTGGCTGCACGCCGATATAATCGAGCGACGCCCCGCAGAAGGTCGGCTGCAATTGGCCTTGGATCGTCGCCGTGCGTAGCACACGTCGAATTTCGTCCGCGGGGATCGTTTCCGTCGCCAAATACGTTTCCATCACCGAGTCGTCGAGCAGCGAAACCGCATCCAGGAGTTTTTGCCGCCACTCTTCGGCCGCCAGTACGAAATCCGCCGGAATGTCCTTGACGGTGATCTTCTGTCCTTTGCTATCGGCATCGAAATAGAGCGCTTTCATTTCGATCAGATCGATGACTCCCTGCAGCGCGTCGGGTGAAGGAGGGGTTCCCGTGCCAAACGGCAGCGTCAGGGCAATCGGATGTGCCGAAAGCCGGCGCTCAATCTGAGAAAACGTTCGCTCAAAGTCGGCCCCGATCCGGTCGAGCTTGTTGATAAAGCAGATTCGAGGGACTCCGTACTTGTCAGCTTGTCGCCACACCGTTTCGCTCTGAGCTTCGACTCCCTCCACGGCACTGAAAATGACCACCGCGCCGTCGAGCACGCGCAGGCTCCGCTCGACTTCCGCGGTAAAATCGACATGCCCCGGCGTGTCGATGATATTGACGGTTGTCTCTTTCCACCGGCAGGTAATTGCGGCGGAATAAATCGTGATGCCGCGGCGCGCCTCGTCCGGATCGAAATCTGTGATAGTGGTTCCAGAATCCACATCACCCATCCGGTGTGACACACCCGTGTAGAAGAGAATCCGCTCGGTCGTGGTGGTCTTGCCGGCGTCAATGTGCGCCACAATGCCGATGTTGCGGATGTGGGAAATCTCGGCGGGCATGGCAATCCGACAGCGAAAAGGCGGGGAACAACGGATATGGCGTTGTGCGCCCCGGCCCCCGACGGCCGGCGTCGGCGCGCCGTCAAAAACTCAGACCGAGAGAATCACCAGGCGAAGTGCGCGAACGCCTTGTTGGCATCGGCCATGCGGTGCACGTTCTCGCGCTTGGTCATGGCCGTTCCCTCGCGTCGGTAGGCATTCATCAACTCTTCGGCAAGGCTCTGGTGAGTCGGGCGCCCCTTCTTTTCTCGGACCGCTTCCAGAATCCAACGGATGGCCAGTGTTTGCTGCCGGCGGAAGTTTACGGGAGTCGGTACCTGATACGTCGCACCCCCGACCCGTTTCGAACGAACCTCGATCGAAGGCCGCACGTTTTCCACGGCTCGAGTGAAGACAACAACCGGATCTTCGTCCGGCATTTTTTCCTGGATGATGTCGACAGCGCCGTAAAACACTTTCAGGGCGACACTTTTCTTGCCGTCATGCATCAGGCAATTGACGAATTTGGAAACCAGAACCGACTTCAATCGAGAATCAGGTTTCAACTGCGACGCGCTGGCGGTGAACTTATCGGCCATCGATGAACTTTCCCGCTCTCCAGGAGCGGATGGAAAATACTGCCGGGAGAAGCGAATTGCTTGTCCGACGATCTTGTTGTCTAACCAATTCCGTAATCAAATCCTGACGTTTGGAACAGCTGGCGACATCACCTGTTGCTCCCCACGAGCTGTCCGCCCGTCGCGATGGACCAAGCACCTTATTTGGGGCGCTTTGCACCATAGCGGCTGCGGGCCTGGCGGCGATCGCTGACCCCCAGCGTGTCGAGCACACCGCGGACGATTTTGTATCGGATACCGGGAAGGTCACGCACGCGGCCCCCGCGGACGAGCACGATCGAGTGCTCCTGCAGGTTGTGCCCTTCGCCGGGGATGT
>CAZVJA010000066.1:0-23686 GCA_964626885.1 uncultured Planctomycetaceae bacterium
GCTGCACGCGATAGCCGATGAATGTGCTGATTTCGCCGTTGTCCCGTTCGAGCGCTACCTGCACTTTCAACTCGCGCTCGGGAGTCAGCAGGAGCTTCTGCATGTTCTGCGAGAGCCCCATCAATTCGGCCGCCTGATAAAAATAGCGGACGGTCGTCTCGTAGTGCGTCATGCCTTTCACTCTCTCCCGCCGATAAGGATCAGTCCGTTACCGACAAGAATACAACCATCCGCCGGAATTACACAATTGCGGATGCGAGGATAAGGGGATTGGGATTGTGGGCACTGCGGCCTCCGGAGTTTATTGAACAGGCCTCCGGGCTCCGGTCTCATGGGCCGCTTCTCGAATCGGTCCTCCAGGAGAGACGTTGGGTGAGGGATTGCTCCACGGGGCGGCGCCGCCATTTACGATGGCCCGAGAAAGTACACGGGCATACCAGGTGTGACCGTCGACCGAGAGTCGGGGGGCATTGTGCAAATAGAGCCGTTCAGGGTGCTCGATGCGAAGGAACACGAGAGACGCATCGCAAAAGGGAATCTGCTTTTCGAGCGCGTATTGACCGAGAATCTCAAAAGGGGCTCGGCTCTTATAAATCGCATTGACGGGGACTCCCGCGGCATCGCGCGCCTCCCGGCCGGAGCATGCTCCGGCTGCGATTTGCCAGGGGGCCGGCACGACCGCCAGCAAAAGTGCCGAGCGAGACTGTTTGGCAAGCTCATTTAACAATCCGATCGGCGAAAGGGCCTGCTCCACATAAATCGACCAGTCAGGAGGGTTATCCCGCAACCAGGCGTAACGCCCCTGCGGCGTGTCGATGTCTCGGCGATCTTCCGAGTTTTCTCCCGAATTGAGGAGCAGACCCACATGTCGCTTGCACCAGCCGGGAGTGAGCAATCGCAATCGGCCGGTTTCGTCGGCTTGCTTGGAACGGGCGTCGAGCGTGGGGTGTGGGCAAGCGAGTGGAAGTCCGGCTTGGGTGCGGACGAAGCGTCGGTATTGATGATCGTCCGCTATGTCGGACATGTCGAAATTGAAGATGAACAGGTCGGGCTCCAAAGCCAACAAGCTTTGCTTCGCCTGTAAATACGACAGCAGCGGACAGTAGCCGGGGATCCCCGCGTTGATCACTTCGACCTTTAACCGCGATTGTGACTGCAAAAGGGTCTGAAGTTGGGTGCAAAAGGTTTCCCCCTGTTCAACATCCGGTGCGAGAGTGGTTTCGTCCCCCAGGCAGACGACCCTCCATACACCCGGTGGTTTGGGAACGGAAATCTCACTTCCACGCAGGCCATAGCTGTTGGTCAGAAGGTGAATCTCGGCGCCGCTGTCAGGTTGGATTTCTGTGACGTCGAGCAGGGGCTTCAGGCGGTGATGCGACCACCAGCAGCGCGTGGAGAGAGGGGAATCGTCAGGTGAAGTTGAGAGTTCACCAGTATACGAATCGTAGACCCGCAGGCCGATCTCCAGCCCGCAGCCAAGCAGAATCAGGGAGAGGACCGCGTAGGTAATATGCTTAATACAGACAAGACGAGATCGCATCATCCTTGATTCTCGTCCATGCCGGCCGAGCCCCCCCACGGAAGAGAGGGGAGTGTATCCAGCTTGGGATGTCTCAACAAGCCGAATTCGCTCGTCGCAACACACGTCACGTTGGGATCTTAAGGATCGTCGCGCCGCCGGGTTCGCCAGCCGGAAACCCCATTGTGATGATGAGGTCTCCCGCGGGGCATTACGCCGGTGCCCCAGACTCTGGTCGTGCTCGAGCGGGTGTGTTTGTGTACGCGACGCCGACTGCAGGCTCTGTTGCACGCTAACCGCGGGGCTCCCCATTCCAAGGAGGCGATGGCGGCCATCCGTCGATGGAATTAGCCATCGGTTCAGTCTTACAAGCCCTGCCTGTCGGCCCTCCCGCTCACCAGATCAAAACCGAACCCAATACTGTCGGCCAGACGAACGTTCGGGATGCGGTCGAACGTTCCGTGAGCTTGCGCGGCAGGCGAACATGTGGTTCCTAGAGGTGATTTCGAGACTTTGATTTTAGATAGGGATGTTTCTGCATGGCTGCCGGAGTGGGACTTCCAAAACATGGAGTGCGGCGGGAACCGCGCAGGATCGGTTCGGAAACTACGCGTGCTCACCTGAGTCGAGACGACTTCTAGGCAGATGAACTGTACGGATATTAAGTGAGTCTTTACCAGGCGTAATTCACGAGTTCACTCCAAGGTTCTGAAAGTGGTGCAATTTTTGCGTGATTTTCCCCACTTCACAGTTCCTGAAGTCCTGAATGCGACGAGTGGAATCTTCAATAGTTCGCTCCCTGTGAACATATGAATTTTTTGCACGCGTGGCTTGGCGCGTGGGGCTGTTTTGTGTGAACTGAAATGTAGACGAGGGCTAGGCGAGCACAAAACCTCGTTGAATACAAGGACCATCTCTTTTACTGAAGATATTGGAGTTTGCAGTATGGCGAATGGGAGCAGAGATCTTTCGGTTGCGGCATTGGAGCGGATGCTTCAAAAGCGAAAGTCAATATTGGAAACATTGGCAAGCCGACGCGAGAAGTTGCAGCGTGATCTCGAGAAAGTCGAATCAAGAATCAGTTCACTCGAAGGGCGCCGCGGTGGGATATCAACATTGACTCGCCGGCGAAAACGCCCGAAGAACGAGAAGTCCTTGTCGAAGGTCGTGACCGAAATTCTCTCGCGTTCGAAGACTGGTTACACACTTTCGAAGCTCACCGAGAAGGTGCTGGCCACCGGTTATAAATCCGGGAGTTCCGACTTCAAGAACGTGCTCTATCAATGCCTCTACAACTCGCCGCGCATCGAGCACGAGAGGGAAACCGGCAACTACAAGCTCAAAAGCTAGCGGCTGGTACCCGGGGCGGAGTGCAAGCGTCAGGACTGTCTGGCATCTCTTCCATGCTCCGGTGCAGATTTCTATGAGAAGCACGGACGGTTGCGTCTGTGCTTTTTACATTGATTGCCGGACCGTGAACGAATTCGGGAAACAGCCTATTTCGCTCCGCGGACGATCTGCAGGAACTGTTGCACGGCACCATTGAGAGTTTCCGATTGCTGGGAAAGATCGTTGGCGGCCCGCAGGACATCTTCAAGCGACTGGCTGGTCTGCCCGGCGATCTTCGAAACGCGGTCGATGTTCTCCGTGACTTCGTCCGTTCGCTGGGCGACTTCATCGACGTTCTGATGAATCTCCTCCGTCGCGTGGCTTTGCTCGCTGACAGATTGTGAAATCGATTCGCTGATCGAGTCGAGCAAGCGAATCGTCTTGCTGAACTTTACGATGGAATTGACGGCGTTCTGCACGCGTCCCTGGATCGTGCGGATTTCCCCGTCCACCTGCCGCGTCGCCTCTTCCGTCTGCTGGGCGAGCTGCTTCACCTCGGTTGCGACGATGGCAAAGGCTCGCCCCGCTTCGCCGGCGCGGGCAGCCTCGATGGAGGCATTCAACGCCAGAATGTTCGTTTGCTTGGCAATCTGGGAAATTGTCCTGACCACATCGTCGATATTTGTAGACGACCGGTTCAGGTCGGTCACGATGCCGCCTGCTTCGTCCGCCTCCGAGACGGCGCGCCTCACGACTCCCGCGGACTCATGCACTTTCTGTTCGATGTTCGTGGCCGTCGTCGTCAACTTGTTTGTCGAATCGATCGTTTGCTGGACGTTGCCCACCGTCCGTTGGGCGCTCTCGAGCGCGGAGTTGAGCTGCTCGGAAGTCTGTTGCATCGATTGGGACAGCATCCCGGAAGTTGATTGCATGTGCGTTGCGGCGGCGGCGATGGAGTTGGCAACTCCCTGTACGGTCTGTTCAAACTCATTCGCCATCATTTCCCGCGCGACCACCGCGTCGGAGATGGCCAGAGACTGCTTTTCCATTTCTTCGGAAGCGGAATTGATGAGCTGCGAGGCATGCTTGAAAGTCCCGGCCATTCCGCGTAACACCACCCGCCGAAAGAATTTCCCCTTGGCGGCATAGGCGAGCGATGCCTTCGCCTCGCGAATGAACGCGTCCGTGTTGTCGAGCAGCGCGTTGATGCCATGAATCATTCGCGCCAGATCCCCGTCGACGTCCACGTGCAGCAGGCGTGCCTCCAGGTTGCCGTGCGCGGCCTGCTCGCACACATCGGCGATGCGGTGAATCCAATGGCGGATTTGATCCGAACAAGCGGCAGCGGAGCGGTCGGACGAGACGTCCGCCGACGAAATCCTCGATTCCGAAAAGTTCGAATCCGAAGCAATGGAGGCTTCTCGGATGAGACTCATGAGGCAGGTTTCCCGTGTGCGGTTCCGAAGTAAACGGCCTGTAGGGGCAGGGAGATCACAGCGTCAGAACGAATTGATCGTATTGAACCCCGAGGCCGCCAAGATGCTCGACGAGCAAATCCGTCGCGGCGCGCATGCCATCGCGCCAGTCGGAGTATGAGTCCTCTTTCCGCTTCAACAGGGCGTAGATTTCACTCGCGCGTTCGACGCAGCGCCGGTCAGGCACGCGGCGGCTGGAGTGGTAACCCGAAATCGAGCCGTGTTCGTCGAAGCTCGGCGTCACGTGCGCGAAGACCCAGTAATGGTCGCCGTTCTTACAAAGGTTAATCACGTATGCGAAGATCTCGTCTCCCGCCTGGAGCGTGTCCCACAGCAGCTTGAACACGCAGCGCGGCATATCGGGGTGGCGGATCAGGTTGTGCGGCTTTCCGAGAAGCTCTTCCTCGGAATATCCGGCGATCCGAATAAACGTTCGATTTGCATACGTAATGATTCCCTTGAGATCCGTCTTGCTGACAATGATCTCATCTTCATCGAAGAATCGTTCGCGACCGGTGGGGGTGTGTGAAAGGATTGCCATAGCTTCATTCCACAGGGTTGCTGTTGTCGGTGGGGCTCAGAGCAACCTAATCGCAAGTACTTCGGGAAGGATGTTCAACCTCCCGGGCCGTCGCGTAAAGTCGGTCCGAGGCGCACGATTCGCGAGCTCTCGGCACTGTCCAATCCAGACAAGGCAACACTGTCGGGAGTCGGACGGCTCCGATTTCGTCTCGACGGCGAAACCGAATGGGGATGAGCGTGTGTCATTATTGTCGGGCAACGAAGGGAGCCGGCTCGAAAAGTCCCCCTCTTTGAGGTGAACACCTCACCGGGGAATTCGTCCACCACGTCGCCGTTTCGACCGGAGTGAATTGCGGCACAAGAATACCTACCGGTCATGAAACGGCGAGGTGTAGGCCGGTGGACGGAGTGTTTAGCTTTTCCGCCGGGGATGGGAGTCCGCGGACTGCAGAGGATGTTCCCCCTTCAAAATGCCCCTCTGGCCATGATACGATGAATAGACGCCGAGACTCTGTACCTTTGGTCTAGAGCTGACACCCGGGACGAGACGACATGAAACCCCGAACAGCGATGCACATTTTCTGTGCCGCGGTTGTGTCAACGGCGGCCACTTCGTGCTTGGAGCCTCCCGCCGCGCCCACCCCACAGGCAGTCGTGGCACGGATGACACCCCAGGAGAAAGTCGCCGTCGTCAAAAAGGCGCTGGCAGCTTCCAACACTGATCCTCAAGCCGTGCAGCCGGCCGAGATTGACTGGAAGCTGGAACTGGCGGAGATGAAAGGGGTGCTCCGGCCGACTGACGGCGAAAGTTATGCGCTGGAAATCGCCTTCGAGAACCGTGACCAGGAAATTGGCCGCTGGATGAAATCGGAGAAATACGCGCGGATGCTGTCCCTTGAACAGCAACTCCGCGAATTGTCGGCAGCCATGGATCAGAAAGGAATCGACGAGGCAAAAAAGGAATTGCAGCCGTTGCGGGATGAACTGAAGCAGCTTGTCGAAAAGCACCGTGTCCGAATTCTGGAAACGCTCTCGCAAAGTAGCCGCAGCAAATGGTTCGTGCATCGGCTGACCGAACAGATGCGGATCTTGATGTCGCCATTGAAGCTCACGGACGAGCAGATCACGGAACTCCGATCGCGTGCCTGGAACAACGTCGAACAAGTTGCCACGTCGCGGCAGATTTCGGATGTGCAGGCGGCGGCGTTCGTGCAGTTGGAAACCGAAATGGAAAAAGAGGTTCTTCGGCGCGATCAGCGCCGGACCTATCAGACCGTCAAGCAGGATAATCCGCAGCGGTCGGAATTCTAAAGATTCACGGAAAATTGTTCCGTGCCTGCCGAGCCGCGTGAGACATCGGTAAAGGATGCTCTCGCCGGGACTTGGGTTTTCTGGAGAGAGGCATCTCGTCGGTGGTCAGCATCGACATTGCCGCTTCGACTCCCTATGATGGCCGCAACGGTGGACGGCGTCCACTTGTGGGCGTCGTCAGCGAAACGGTCTCGGGATGAATCGCGTTGGAGTTCGATTCGTCGCGGGAAACGTCGCAGGCAATTGATCCGAAATGTGCGATTCGATTTCGGAGGCGCTGCATGGGTTCTGCGGTTTTGACTCGACCGACTCTGGTGCTCAACCGGAACTGGCAGCCGGTGGGAGTGGCGCCCGTCGCCCGTTCGCTGGTGATGGTTTGGAATGACGCCGCACGTGTGGTCGACCCGGACGATTATCAGCTCTACAGTTGGCTCGACTGGTCGAAGCTGGTGCCGGCCGAAGGGGAGCTGTTCATCACCACGGTGCAAAGTCGGCTGCGCGTTCCCGAGGTGGTGTCGCTGACCCGATACGACGGCATGCCGACCACCGCGGTCACGTTCAGCCGGCGGAATATCTACAAACGCGATCGTTACACTTGCCAATACTGCGGCATTCAGCCGGGCAGCGAGGAATTGACGATCGACCATGTCCTTCCGCGCTCGCAAGGGGGGATGTCGAACTGGGAGAACTGCGTATTGGCCTGCGTGAACTGCAATAAGCGCAAGGCGAACCGCACGCCGTCCCAGGCGCGGATGCCGCTGATGCGCGAGCCGGCCCGCCCGAACTGGAAGCCGATCTACGCCACGCAGGATCTCCGCATCGACAGCTGGTCCCGCTTCATCAGCGAGGCGTACTGGAACGTCGAGCTGGAGAGCTAAGACAGGCTCTGTCCACTCATCGTCGAGTTTGTGCGGCAGGTGTCTCTCACCACATTTAAGGCGCGGATCTCACGCTCACCCCCAGCAACGAGTTTTTCCCCTGTTAAGCCGCGGTTCGCAATGCGGCTACTGAAGCAGAGGGGGCCGAAAAGGACCACCTTGCTTAGGGGAAATGCCGTGACGTCCACCATTCTGAATCAAGCCGAGTCGTTGAATGAGGCGCGGTTGCCAACCGAATTTCGGAAGACTGCCTGTCTGCCGCTGTTCATTCTACCCGCAATTGTGCTTTGCGTCGCGTGGAGCTGGCCGGCTTGGATGTTGATGTGGGGACTGGCGATCTCAATATTCGCCGGTCTGAAATGGCTGACGTTCGTGGATGATGCCAGCACAGTGGCAAACTTTTCCCGCGGCAGAGCCCTCGGATATTTGATTGCCTGGCCGGGGCTAGATGCGGCGCAATTTCTAAGCAACAAGTCTGGCGTGCCGGGCAGCCTTCGAGAATGGATGTTTGCCGCACTGAAAACGGCGGCTGGGGTGCTTGCCTTGAGGGTGGCTGTTGCACGGGCGCGAGAATGGCCAGACCTGCTGACCGGTTGGTTGGGGATGGTGGGCATCGTCCTGTTGCTGCATTTTGGATTGTTCCACATTCTCTCGCTTTCCTGGCGTCGTGTGGGAGTGAATGCGGCGCCGCTGATGAATTGGCCGATAACCGCGGCGTCGCTTGCGGACTTCTGGGGGCGCCGCTGGAACGTGGCGTTTCGTGACGTGTCCTTTCGCCACCTGTATCGCCCGTTGGTATGGCGATGCGGTCCTCGCAGCGCGTCATTGGCCGTATTCGTGGTGTCCGGACTCATTCACGATGCGGTGATTTCCATTCCCGCCGGTGCGGGGTATGGATTGCCGACGTTGTATTTTGTGCTGCAAGGGGTCGGCCTGCTGATCGAGCAAAGCCGGCGGGGAAGGGGAGCAGCATTGGGGAGTGGGATTGCGGGGCGAGCGTGTTGCCTCGCGCTGGTGGCGGTGCCTCTGCCGCTGCTGTTTCATCGACCGTTTGTTCTGAATGTGGTCTTGCCGATGCTGCAAGCCGCGATGTTTGGTGGAGTTTCCTAGAGGTGGTTTCAATACATTGTATTTGGGAGGACGACAGGGCACCGCACAGAGGGTGGTCCGTGGAGCCGCCATAACGAGAGACTTCCGGTCGCAGCGGCTCGGCGGGAGCCTCGCCCTCCCTGTTTTGAAACCACCTGTAGGAAAATTTTCTGAAGAGAAACAGATCTGAAGAGAAACAGAGAGGTGTGAATTATGGTCAGCTTGCCTCAACTCATCGTCATTGGCGGCATTCTTCACTTCAGTCTGTTGATGGCGGGCATTGCGGTGCCGCGCGTGCTCGACTGGCGAAAATCACTGAAAGGACTCGATCCGTTGTCGCGGGAGATCATCTGGGTACACGGGGCGTTTATTGTGCTGGTGCTGATCGCCTTTGGAGTGCTGTCGGTTGTGTATTCAACCGAGCTGGCTGCCGGCAGCCCGCTGGCGAGGGGAATGTGTGGGTTCATCGCGATCTTCTGGGCGGTGCGATTGGTTGTGCAGTTTTTCGTGTTCAACGCGCGGCCGCATCTGACAAGCCTGCTGCGGCGGGTCGGCTACCATGCCCTGACGATCGTCTTCACTTACCACGCGGTTATCTACTCGCTGGCGGCGTTCTTGCCGCATCGACTCGGATCGTAATCACGTGCAAAAAACTGACTACGGTCGAATTGTGCTACTTGGATGAGCGCATGGCGGACGGAACTAGGCCGGAGGATTTTTTGCCGGCGCCGGGGCGCCGCGGAGCAATCCCTCCGTGCTCAGATCTTCATCGATATCAGGCCAGTGGATTCCATAGCCCCCGCCCGAGACTTTCCAGTTCTTTCGCTCCGCGGGCGAAGCGTTCAGTAGCCGGGGATACCAGGTGAGAGGAACACTGATTGTTCTTCCGTCCATCAGCTCGACGCTTAGGACGTCCGAAGTGCAAGAGACATTCGCCACCCGTTCGTCCGCTCTAAGGTTCAAAATGCCCATTCCAGGCCTCCAGCAGTCCCGCTTGATTGTCTTCCACAATTTTCTGGATATCGCGCAGCTCTTTCGGCCGAAACCCGCGATTGTGCGCCAGCTCCACAATCGGGAGCTAGAACTTCGCCGAGAGATCGTCACGGTCCACATGAACGTGCGGTTGTTCGTGCGGCTCGTGGCTGTAGAAATAGAATCGATACGGTCCAACACGCAAGACGGTCGGCATCGATAAAACTCAACCTGAGTCATTGCACTAAGTAAAGTTTGGCTCTCTAATCCTTCCACGGGTGCTCGATCTTCTTCCAGTACTCCGGGAATTTGAATCCCGGGCTGTTTTCGTAGTCGTGGCAACGGGCGCAAACCTGCTTCTCGGCGAGTTCTTTCGTGAGCTTGATCGCTTTTCGTTCGTTGATCAGCCCTTCCTCATCCGTGAATGTTTTGCGGTCTTTCTTCCAAAGTTCCTCGAGCGCGACATGCTTGCTGCCGGGGCCGTGGCAGTTCTCGCACTGTTGAGCTGTCAAGAACGGGGATTTTGCTTCGCTGATGAACCCCGAGTCGTACGGGAAAATCTCCTGGGGATCCCAGCCTGTGACGTGGCAGGCAAGGCATTCGGGATCGTGAATCCGCGGAATCCAGTCTTTCTCTTGCCCTTTCCGTCCGATGCTGAGGCTCTTGTAGGCCCGCGAGTGATGCGGTTCATCCTCGGTGTCGATTTTCCATTTCTGATAGGCCTTGGTATGGCATTCGCCGCATTTTGCAGCGCCGACATATCGTGCGCCGGACGGATGCGGCGATTTCGGTAGATCGTCGAGCACCGTGTCGTAATTGTCTTTGAGAGTATTCTGGTACTCTCGCATCCGATCATGCATCTTCGAGTTGTCGTGGAAGCGTTTGTTATCGAGATCGACCAGCTCGAACCGGAGGCGCTTCGCGGCATCGTTGGGATAGAACCCCAGCACGCCGGCGTATTTTCCCTTGTGTCCGACATCGACCAGCCAGGTCTTACCGATCATTTCCGGTGTTTCACTTCCCTCCTCGCCACCCGTGGTGAGCACGATATCGAAATCGGGAAACTTTTCCGCCAGGGCACGAGACTCGGCTTTGTCGGCGTGCGAAAGCAACACGAGGAGTTGCGGCGACTGTTTTTTCAGGTCATCAATGATCGCGGGTAGGGCGGCTTCCGGATCGTCGATGGTCAATTCTGTTTGGGCCCCTTGTGGCAGTAAGGCCATTCGAATGTTCTTTCCCACGATGGCGGTGACGCCGACTTTTGTTTCGCCGGCGGTGACGACGCGCGAGCGGGTGATGAGCGGAACATTGACGCCGTCCTTGTTCGGGACACCGAATTCGGGTGTACCAAACAGCGAGACATTGGCTGCCAGGAAGGGGAGGACGGGTTGCGGCTCCTTGGTGTTGACTTCGAACTCCGTCAGGAGATATCCCGGTTCGGTCTGTTCCAGGCGAAGTTCTCCCATTCCAAGCGCCAGGGCCTTGTAGTCGAGATCCTTCATTGCGGCGAGGAGTGTATGAAATTTGAACTTCGTCTGTCGCCGATCCCGTTTGACCGTTCCGCCCAGATCGAGCGGAAGTATGGGCCACTCTCTTTTTCGAATTTGCTCGATCAGGTCCGCCAGCCGCATCATGCCTCCCGACTGCGTCAATGAGCAGCCGCAAGGTTCGAGATAACCGTGCCGCTCTCCCGTCAGAATGAGGGCCAGAGCAGGCTTGGGCCAATCCTTGAGAAGCGGCATGACGGGAACGCCGGCATCCGCGGGGGGACCGGAATTGTTCGATTGATCGGTGGGGCTGACCGCTGATGAATTGTTACTGCATCCGCCAACGTGGAACACGACCGTTGAGAGCAGGGCAAACACGAAGACGAGTGTCATGCCGCGAAACCACATGAATCGGTTTCCTCCTCCTGCAGATGCTTGTGAAATATGATGCCGGCTCAGACTTGACGCGATGGCTGCAAGAACGGCATTCCGCGTCAGGCCAGTCGAACGTGGAACCCAATTACTTTCGTCACGTTGCCGAAGTCTCGGACCGTCTTTGCGATCGATCCCGCGGAATCTTAGCGGATCGTCTTGTTCAACGGGATGTCAGTTCCCTGAATCACGATCAAGTTCAGGATTGCGGTGGAATCAGAACTCTTGAGGAAGTCGTCCGTTCATCCGACGATGAAGCTTGAGTTCCCCATCGGAACGGAGAATTTCCCCCGGCTTGCAATAAAAGAGCAGCTAAAATTGCCGTGATTTCTGTCGTCAATCGGAAACGTAATACACGTAGAAATCGAGCTCGGGAATATCCGGCCGGTTCGTTTTCACGCGAATCGTGACCGGATTCGATTCTCGATGCCCTTCGGCGGGGCTTCCCGGCGGGACTTCAAATTTTAAGTCGTAACGCCGCCGATCTCCGACCCGGGTATCTTCTCCTATTGCCGGGGTGAGAGAGACCTTTACATACTTGCCGTCGCTCTGGACATCGACGAATTCCAGGGGCGGATTCGCACGGTCGTCGACCAGCATCGGAATCATGGTGAATTTTCCTTTTGCGGCTTCGAAGGGACCGAGATCCAGCCGTTTTGTATCCGGAAACCAACGGCAGCCGTTGGACGCCGAGAGAGTTCGGTACGAGCCGGGTTTCAGCGCTTCCACCGCGACGAACATTGTCGTTCCCGTGTCATCCTGCCCATTGGGCAGGTCCGTATGAATGGTGAACTTTGCTTTGAATTGTCCGGTGGGAATATTCGGCGAGAGTTCGGCGGTTAATTGATAGGCGAACGGGCATTTTGTTTTGGCGAGTTCCTCGGCAGGCATTTCTGCGAACCCGGCTTTTAGATGCGGGCTGGAACTTTCGATTTTGAGAATCTTGAAGGTGCCTTTGTCTGGGATGCCAATGTAGCCCTGCAAAGTCATCGGTTTGTCGCCGCGCACTTCGCCGAACCGCCAAGGTTGCACCGGCCCGAGGGCCAGCCCAAAACCGACCCCCCCAGCGACATGCAGAATGATTTCGCGATATTCGGGATCGTTCGTCAGAATGTGTACTTGCTCTTCGTAACTTGAGGAAAAATTTTCTCCCTCCCATACCAGTTCAACTTCAGTGGCCCCTCCAGGCGGCACTTCCGTGTCCTTGATGGTGAAGGTGGTGCACTGGCAGGATCTTTTTCCAGCGACGAGCTTCAGAGTTGCGGCGCCTTCATTCCGAATTATGAACTTGTGCCGTTTTTGTTCTTTCACCGCGATTTGACCGAAGGAGAATACTTTTTCCGACAGGATGACTTTCGGATGCGGCCCCTGCGGCGAGACGGGCGGAGCGCCGGCCAGGCGAATCCGATCGTATTCCTCCTGGTCTTCCTTTGTTCCCATGTTCGGCGGGTTCCGCTTTAACTCGTCTTGCCGAGCGATATCAGCACTGCGGTTTAACCAGACGATGATCGATAGTGAACCCGCGAATACGATGGCACAAGCAACTAAAGCCCGAAATGTCATGGCACGACTCTCATCAATCGTCGGAGATTCTTTGAGGATTTTGATGAACGACAGGCGGTCCGAATGATCGCCAACTTTCTGGAAGACACATCATAACTTCAAGCAGCACCAATTCCGAGACGAACCATCCCTCATTCACGAGCGAGCGGCCAGCCGTGAAAAACAGGGTGATTCGGGAGTCGACCTTTCTTTCGTTCTACGGCGGATGCCCGAAAAATCTTGGAAAATGCCCGAATTAATAATCGACGTTCGATTCTCAGAGCAACCGGGTGTGATTCCTCATGCACGTTTGGTGTTCGCCCCCGTTCCAAAATGGACTTTTTTGTAATCGTTCCGCTTGAGGTCAGGGCGTTGTCGGTTCGCCGGCAATCTGTCGAATTTCCTCGACGGTCGGTTCCAGGGACGCGTTTGTGGTTCCCCGCTTGGCGAGTTCCGCCCGTGTCGGCAGGCACTTGTCGTTGTGACCTTCAAGGCGGTTGATTTTGTGCAGTTCCAGTGCAACCCCGGCCTCCATTCGGGCCTCCTCGCGATTCTCCGCTCGGACATACGCGACGGCCCGCAGAGCCCGGAGCCGGGGACTGTGAGGATAGCGATCAACCGCGCGGCTGAGTTCCTCAATGGCGCTCACGGCATCCTGGTGATCCTTCGAGCGATCAAACTTCTTGAGGTACCATTCTCCCAGATGCCAGTATCCATGAGGTTCGTTGGGATTTGACCCGATTGACAGACGAGAAATCTGGACGGCATCGTCAAACAGTTCTTGTGACGGACTCTGAGCTTGCTGCCAGCGAGAGAATGTGAGTTCCGCGAGCTTCTCAAGCGGCTCCGGAGCAAACGGATCGGCGGCGGCTGCCTCTTGATAGTAGCGACCAGCGCCGTCCAATCCGCCCGAGGCCACGACGGAATCCCCCGCAGCCATCAAGCCATTGCAGCGGATGTGGGGAATGGCCGCGGTATAGAAGCAAGCGGCGAAGGAGCCGGCGATCAATGATCCCGCCACGAGAAAACCCGCGCGCGATTGATGATTTGAAGGTGTGAGGGAACTGTCCCGTATCGAGAAGATGCAAACGGCCAGCAGGAAAAAGATTTGCACGATCGCCGGCATCTCCATGCCGCCGGCGCCCAAGAGATGAACCGTGATCGCCACCAAAGCGCCGAGCAGGCAGCTGTTCGACAGTTTCGCGAGAGCAGAGATGGGGTCGGATCGTCGCGATTCGGCGATCTTGCCCGAAGTGAGCATGCGGACGAGCAGTGGATTGAGGATGCACCAGGTGATCCAGAGAACGACGAGCCGCAGGTCCATGGCGTTCCCTGTCAGAAGATCTGCCGCGAGTATCAATGGAAACGCCGCGGCCGCGCCCAAGTAGATTTCGCGACCGCTCCGTATTGAGAAAACGCTCGACGAGTTGTCCGTATTCTTTCCCCCGCGTGCTGCCGGGGGTTGATGACGTGGTTGACTTTCTTCGGAATCGACACTCGGCCTACGTCGTGCGGCTGTAGCCGCCGTGACCAGAAATCCGCACAACCCCACAAGGGCAATCAGCCCGCCGTTTGACCAGACGTCGAGTAGAAGATTGTGCGGGTCGGCGATCTCCTCGCTCGATTCCGGAAGCTTATGCTTGAGATAGTTCTGCCGGAAGTTTCCCGGCCCCGTGCCGAAGAACGGAGATTCCCGGAGAACTCCGGCTGCACCTCGCCAATACTGCAAGCGGTATTGCAGGGATTTCGGGGCTTCCGTGAGGACGGCCGCGTCGAGTGCCCCGCTCAAGATCGCTCCCCCGACGATCACCCCGAGCCCGACCAGCGAACCCACAATCCCGAAAACTCGACGGGAGGTTCGTTCCGTCGATCCGCGCAGGAAGGCAGCCAGCCCCCAGCTGCTCAGCCCGACAGCCAACCCGACCCAAGCCGTGCGGCTCTTCGTGAGTAGCAGGGCAAACCCAATCAACGTCACAACGAAAGCGATCATCACCATCGAGCCGCGGCCGCTGTTTCCCGCGCGAACTCCCGCCAGGGAGGTCAAACCAACGAATAGACCCGGCAGCAACAGGCCGGCGTAGCTGTTTGCCAGGGCAAACAACCCGAATGGCTCGGTGCTTGCGCGCAGACGCTGTTCATACAGCTGTTGTGCCGGACCTTCGAGCGGAATGCCTTGTGCAAAGAAGTTGGACTCGATCTCCTGTATTCGCGCTTGTAGATTCCGCGCCTGTTGCGGAGCGGCCGACAGGATCTCTTTTCGAAGTCGTTCCAGCTCGCTCTTCTGGGCATCGTATTCGCGCGTGGCCTGCGGATAGAACACGTAATGCTGCCAGACTCCCAGTCCCGCCAGTACGGTCGTCGTCGTCAGCAGGACCGTCAGTATTCGTCGCGCATCGCGCGGTCCGAAGAAGATTTGCCGCATCAGAAAGAACAACACGCCGAGCGAGACCCATTCCCACATCATGTTGATTGCGGCTCTTTTTTCGCCGCCGACGGCAAGCAGATACACCCCGGAAACGATGTGTCCCAGAACAAGGACCGCGACGCAGGCATC
Organism: uncultured Planctomycetaceae bacterium; assembly: GCA_964626885.1. GTDB lineage: Bacteria > Planctomycetota > Planctomycetia > Planctomycetales > Planctomycetaceae > CAZVJA01. The sequence continues at coordinate 15,111 of CAZVJA010000066.1, forward strand.
GATCCACCCGAAGCGAATTCCTTCGAGGCTGCCGCGAAACACCGACCAAATCCAGATCAACCCCGCTCCGAGTGTCAGTTGCGACAGCCACAGTGTCTCCCCTTCGGCGGCAGACTCAGTCGGCAGCAGCCAGCGCGCAACCAACAACATGACCACGATCCCTCGAAGCAGCGTCGTCAGTAGATCGACACCTTCGTCACTCGCGGCTTTCGTCGGCGGGGAGGTTCCACGCCGGCGCGACGATGGCTGATCGCTGTTCGCTTTCGGCTTCGTCATCGGGATGCAATCCGTTCGGTGAAATTTCGACGAGCGTCAGTGTGGGGCCTTGTTGCCGCTGCTTCCGTTCCCATTCTCGCGTCTTCTCACGGTTTCGAGAATCGCGACGATCGCGAGCACGCAGCAGATCAAAGCCACGATCAGCAACGCTCCCGACCAATCCGGAACACGATACAGCAGCAAGGCCCCGAGCCCGGTTGTGAGGGTGGCGAGGTGGATGGTAAGAACCGCATTGCGCGGTTTGAGTCCCATTTCCACAAGCCGATGGGAAAAGTGACTCTTATCGGCATGGAATGGGCTCCGTCCTTCGAGCAGCCGAATGAGCATGACCGAGCAAAAGTCGTACAGCGGTACGGCCAGAATGCAAAAGGGAGCGAGGATCACATGCCGCCGCGCCGCATCCTCGGTGTAATCGTAGTACGTGCCCAGAACGGTCGTCGAGGCCAGCATCAATCCAATGAAATAGCTCCCGGTGTCACCCATGAAGATTTTCGCCGGGGGCCAATTGTGCACCAGAAATCCCATCAGCGAGCCCGACAAAACCAGCAGCAACCCGCCGACCAGCCACCGCGGCTCTTTCGTCGCGCTGAGCATCACCACGGCGAACAACAAACCGGCAACCAATGCAATTCCCGATGATAAGCCATCCATGTTGTCCAGAAAATTGAATGCGTTGATCAACACCATCAGCCAGAGGACCGTCAGGCATTGGCCGATCCACGGATACGGGGCGAAGACAGTCGCTTGCACCCCAGCGCCGAACACTAACGCCGTTGCGACACAGAATTGAATGACTAGTCGCGGTCCCCAAGGAAGATTCCGCAGGTCGTCAATCAGTCCCATCACCGAAAGAACTGCCCCGCCGGCGATGATCCACCAGAGTTGGCCCGAGCGGTCAAGTGCTCCCTGCAGGTCGATATGCTCGGCGAAGCTTTTGGGTAGCCAGCGTTGCCATTCTTCGTGCCGTACGAACAGCCACGCGGCCAATTGTGCGGCGGCCAACGGCAGGACGAAGCCGAGCACGATCCCGATTCCGCCTCCCAGGGGAGTGGGGGTGACATGCACTTTGCGCGCGGCGGGATGGTCGACGAGCCCAATCCGCGGCGAGAGTCGACGCATCGCCCCGGTCGCCAGGAGCGAAATGAGAAATGACGGGACCAGGCACGCAGCCACAAAGGAGATCATGGAACGGAGAACGGTCTTGGGTATCGGGCAAAGAACATGGGACTGAAAGACATGACGGCGGAACACCGCAAACTGTTGGCGCCGCTTTGGTTCAGTCTCGCATGCCCGGTCCCCCGCGCGGAAGGGGAGAAGCGATGTTTTGCGGTATTCCGCACGGGAGTAGGGGGCGAATCTGCCGGATTTGAGGCCGGTTTTTCAGGGGTTTTCGGAAGTGCTTCCACTTTCAAAACAGGGAGGGCGAGGCTCCCGCCGAGCCGCTACGACCGAAAGTCTCTCGTTGCGGCGGCTCCACGGGAGTGTCGCCCTCCCAAATACAAGATTTTGAAACCACCTCTAGCGAAGCTGACTCCGAACATCGCAGGACCGATGCCGTGGCGTGCGTACACCTTACGGTTCTGGGCCGTCCCGGCCTGTTCAAACTGCTTAAGTATGCTCTTCAAAAGTTTGGAACTGGGCATGGCAGCAAGCTCCCGTGTGTAAATGGGATGAGTTGTGAGAATGGGTTGAGAATATCGATTGATGAGAGGCAACCGATTATGCCGATATCTGTGACTACGGGTTCTTTTCCGCCCCCTGATCTTGGAAGGTCGGTCTGTTGTCTCTCGTTGCGTCTCCTCCCCACAAAGAGCCGTCAAACACATGCCGGGCAAACATCCGCAGAGGATATTGCCGCGGTCTTCGCTCGTCGCGGGGCCGCGCTTTGCTGGGGGCGACGGCTTTCTCGTTGATTGTACTTGCCAGCCTTCCGGGTTGCATGATCGTCGACGTTGGGGTGACAAACCCCGTCCCCGGGATGTCAACGGTCGCGGTGGCCCCTTTTATCAACTTGAGCAATGAACGCGCGGTGGACGGCCGGCAATTTGCGCAAGTGTATTTCACCGAGCTGCAGAAGGTGCCGGGGTATGAGGTTTTGCCGATCGGCGTTACCGAAGCCGCGATCGTCGAGAACCGCTTGAGCTTGAACAGCCCCGACGACGTCTTGAAGCTCGCGCGCATCCTGCACGTCGATGCCGTTGTCGTCGGGGCGATTACCGAATACGCCCCCTATTACCCGCCGCGCATCGGTTATCAAATCGAATGGTATTCCCCGTACCCGGCGGCTTTTTATCCCGGAATTCAGATCGAACCGCAAACGCGCGAGCAGTTCAAGGATTGGGACGAAGAACAGGTCAAGGAATGGCGTCGCCGGCAGAAGGAACGAGACGAAGAACGCAAGCACGAATACCACATCTGGCATCGTGCCTGGTGGCAAATCAAGCGATTGCCGGGGGTTCGAAAGCTGGCCGGCGAGCCGACGCTTGTGCAGCACGATAACTCGCCAATGGCAGTCTTCCGCGCACAGTCGATGGAAGAATTGCCGCGGGTCATGACAAACCAGGAAGCGGATTTGTCGTCTCGTGAATGGCAACCCGAGAACGCGCGCATCGGCTGGATTGAACGTCCTGGGGATGTACTCCGGGCGGAAAACCGTCCTTCAACGAATCCCTACCGTATAGTGACATCACGGCGGCTCATCGAACCTTCGTTGCCGTTGGGGGCGAGTCTCAGCGCGCCGACTGAAGAGTTATCGGGGGACGGGACGCCGATTCAACTTGCGGAGCCATCATCGATGGAATCGCCTCCGCACGGAACGGAAGCTAGTCTGTCCGATACCCCGTCATCCGTGCCGGTTGAAGTGTTTCCCGAGCCGGTGATCTCTCCGACACCCTCGGCACCGCAGCAGGCACCGGCAGAGGCTGATCCGGCGTCCCCCAAGATCGTGCCGGGTCCGGCCGCGGTTCCGCAGTTGAACTCGCCGCGTGTTGCTGATCCCAAGGAGACCGAGCCGGAGCATGCACACGAGCCGACTCCCGCTCCGGTGCTGGCGCCAGCAGAATTGCCGCCGCCGATGCTTCCTGTCCGCGATCCGAAATTGGCACCGCTCCCGCCGCAGCCGAACCCTTACAACGTCACTCAGCCGGTTCAGCCCTGGCAGCTCGATCCGCGGTTGCCGTTCATGTCGTACACGCGGATGTTCGACGGCTCCGATGCCGATCTGGTGGCCGCTTTGCGCGATTACGTCGAGTTGAGCGGCGATCTCCGTAGCGGAGGCTGGGAAGCCTATTTGCATCGTAGCGAGGATTTCATCCGCTTCACGTCACACATGGTGATCTCCGAAATGCTTTCGCTGCACGGTGGGGAGGGACGTCACCGATTCATCCTCAAGAATCGAAAATACAAATAAGGGAACAACCCCGCCGGTCGATAACTCTTGAAGAGGGAACATCCCTCATTGGTCTGGTTCTTTGTCATAAGTCGACAGCAGTCATTCATTGGGAATCACCAGGTGGCTGGGGTTGAGTGGAGACACTTGGCGGGATGGCAGCATCCCACAAAGGCAATCAGCACTCTCCCCCAGCCACTTCACCCGGCCAAGTCGGCCGAGAATCGGTGACGAAACATTTGGGTCGCATACTCCAGGGAAGAGAGGCCACCGTGCAGCGCGGCATGAATGTCTTGGCGTTGGTAAAGGATTCAGAACGGTATGTCTTCCTTTACGACGACGAAAGTCCCGCGGCGTTGCTACAGACTCTCGGGCGCTTTGCCGCTGATCCGGAATTGAGCTTCACCTGGTACGACGCCGCCATTTTGAGCCAGAAAGTGCGGCGCATGCGGCGCGAAGTGCACCAGGACGCGCCGAAGCAGCGCTTCGCCGGCTGATCTCGCTCGTGAGCGGATGCTCGGATCGAACGATCGTGGAGTGACAACGGAACGGTCGCGAGACAAGGGGCCGGACGTATGCAGGCTGCCATCGAATCGTTCCTCAGATACTTGCGCATCGAGCGAAACGCCTCCGCGCTGACTCTCAAGTCGTACTCCGAGGATCTCGAAAGCCTGCTGGTCTACTTCACCGAACAGCTCGGGCAAGTTCCACCCCCGGATGAAATCACGGTCGGCATTCTGCGCGGCTACGTGGCGTACATGCACGAATGCCAATACGCACGGACAACAATGGCCCGTCGTCTTGCCTGCCTGCGGAGTTTCTTTCGCTATTGCAGTCGAGAAGGGATTACGAAAGGAAACCCGGCGAAAGCACTCCGCACGCCGCGCATCGGTCGGAAGCTGCCGCATTTTTTGACCACGGAACAGGTCGCCACGCTGCTCGAAGCGCCCCCTGCGAATCAACCCGACGGGCTTCGTGACCGCGCGATCCTCGAAACAATGTATTCCGCCGGGTTGCGGGTCGCGGAGCTGGTTTCGCTGAACGTCGGCGACTGGGACCGCGACGCGAATATCTTACGCGTGATCGGTAAAGGGCGGAAGGAGCGAATTGCACCGGTGGGGAGTTACGCAGCCCGTGCGCTCGACCGCTGGCTCGAAGTGCGAGAACCCGATCCGCAAGCTCCCAAGAACGAACAGCAGGCGGTGTTTCTCAATCGTTTCGGTAGACGCCTCACGACGCGGAGCATCGGCCGCTTGCTCGAAAAGCACTTGCAGGCGGCGGGCCTGGAACAGATCACCACGCCGCACACGCTCCGCCACAGCTTCGCGACGCACTTGCTTGACGGAGGAGCCGACCTCCGCAGCGTGCAGGAACTGCTCGGCCACAAGAGCCTGACGACCACACAGATCTACACGCACGTCAGCACGCGCCGTCAGCGTGAAACCTACGACAAGGCCCACCCGCACTCCGCCGCCAACCGGGCGTCGTAATGTTCAGCCCTCGCCTCAGCCATAAAGTGCTGGTTAAGGCAGTCAGCCGGCGTTCTGAATCCAGTCGACGATCCGCCAATCCATCCAGCGGCGGTCGGGATCGCCATTTTGTCGTCCGACGTATCCGATATGCCCCCCATGATCGACGATGTGCCGCAGCACCGCGGGTGAGAGCGTGATCCTTTCGATTGTTTCGACCGGGACCATCGGATCGTCGCGGGCGGCGATGATCAACGTGGGGACTTGAATCTTTGCGATGTGCGGCGCGGAACTGGAGGCGGCGTAATAATCCTCCGCGGTGCCGAAGCCCCAGACCTTTGCGGTGTAAAGGTCGTCGAACTCGATGATCCGCCGCGGTTCGTAGGGGAGCGAGACCCCGAGACTCTCCGGTGTGAGGCGCGCCGCATGCAGTTGTTGCCGCAGCAGCCGCGCAAAATGTCGGTCGTACAAACTTCGCAATGGTCCGACGAGCGCATGCACGCTCGCCGACAGGTCCGCCGCCGGATTGACCGCGGCGCCGCAGTCGACATTGGTCGGAACGGAATCGGGCGATTCCCCCAGCAACTTGAGGACGATGTTGCCGCCGAGCGAGAACCCGACCACCGACGTCATTGAGCCGGGACAAAGATGCGCGATCTGCTCGATCGCGGCACGCGCGTCATCGGATCGCCCGGCATGATATGGCTTTCGCGCGAGTTTCTGGCCGGCACCGCATGTCCGCAGATCCATGCGAAAGACTCGAACGCCAATCGCATTCAATTTGGCGGCGATGCGAACCATGTAGGGGCTGAGATGGCAGCCGGCGAGACCATGCACGAGGAGCGCCGTTCGGCCGCCAGTTTGCCAGTTCGAGGGGCAATCATCGTGCAGCACCAGCCGGTCGCCGTCGTCAAGATGAACCAGATGACGCGTCGCGGTGTATTCGTACCGCTTGCCGGGGAGATATGCTCCCGCAAGGGTCTGCGCGTGTCCGCCGGGGAAGAGCGGATGTGGCTTGAAGGGAGGAAGAGCGAGCTTCGTCATGCCGGGAGTATCACGTTCTACTCAACCTCGATGAAATTCCGTTTGCCAACCGGGCACCGGCCCACACGCCACAATGATTATTTCAGCAGCACCGGACGAAAACAAAGCGTTCTTCCCTTCACACGTGATCCATTTCCTGGAAATGATCGACGTCCGCCAACAGGGCGGGTTCCAATGTGAGGTCGCTTCGCAACGATTTAAGCATTGTCAGTTCGCGCGTGCGCGGGCGAACTTCAAACATCTCGCGGTGCAGGGGCGTGTCCGCCATCCAGCCCCCGACGCGCTCCACTCCCCGCTCTTTTCCAAGTTGAAGTAACGCGAGCAGGACGGATCGGCGCGTCGCGTCTTCCTGACTGACGAGCGCCAAATCGCGTAGCTTGATCTCTTGTGGGCTGCACGCGAGCCGGACGTAGCCGAGTGTTTTGCCGTCGCCGTCGACTCCCCGGAAATACTCATTCTGCGGGTCGCGGCGGATGAGGTACTTCCAATACCCAGAACTGCGCGCGACCGAGACGGCGCGAGCGGCATGAGAACCTTCGTACATCGCCGCCATCGCGTCGAGTTCATCCGCCGGCGAAAGGGGAACGAGTCGGCATGCTTGTGATACGTTCGATCCCGCCGACCGGGGATCGGCCCAACCTTCGTTTGCTGGGCAATGCAGATAACCGAGCCGGGCGTAATAGTCGGGGTTGATATCGGAGTAGAGCATCCCGACAGAACGTCCTTGTGATTTCTGGTGCTCTTCGACCCACGCGATGAGTAATGGAGCGAACCCCTTGCCGCGATGTTCGGGCTTTGTATGCACTTCGCCGAAGGCATATCCCGGCTCAATACTGTCGCCGATGCGGTATTCGAACCGGTAACATCCCAGCCCGACGACGACTTGACCATCGAGCGTTCCGACATACCAGGTGGCGTTCTGGTGCTTCGGCGATTCGACGCGGTACTTGAGATGTTCCTCGCGCGATCTGCCGCCGCTCCAGACATCGTGCAGATTGTCGAACGCCTCGATCTGCTCCTGCTCGGTCGCGACGTGAATATCGAGTTCCTGAGGCATCGGATGATTTCTTGGTTCGTTGTTGTGCTTCTGGCCGCAGCAGGTATGTTAATGAGGCGGTCAGCTTTCAGAAGTCAGCTCTCAAACGAGGCGGGCCGTATGATACCTGCTTTCTCTTCCAGCTGATGGCTGACAGCTCTTCTCATACAGGGAAAACTCACGCATGGCAAAGGCATCCGCAGCCGATCCGACACGAATTGACGAGAAGGGGGCTCTCAAGCTTGTGACCGACATGATGGCCATTCCTGGCAAAAGTTGCGAGGAAAAGGGGGTCGCCGATTTCATCCGCAAGAAATTGACCGCCGCTGGAGTCCCTCGGTCCGCCATCAGCTTTGATGATGCCCACAAGCGCAGTCCGTTGGGGGGCGAGATCGGCAATCTGATCGTCAAGCTTCCCGGCACCATTCGCGGGCCGCGGCGGATGTTAATGGCGCACATGGACACCGTTCCGCTCTGCGTCGGCTCGAAACCGGTCCGAAAGGGGGGCTTTATCGTCTCGCGCGATCCGAAAACGGCTCTCGGGGCCGATGACCGCGCCGGGGCGAGCGTCGTACTGACGGCCATTCTGGAAATCCGCCGGCGAAAGCTCCCCCATCCGCCGCTGACTCTCTTCTGGCCCGTGCAGGAAGAGATCGGCCTGCTCGGTGCACGGCATGCAAAACTGTCGAAGCTGGGTGGGCCGAAGCTCTGCTTCAACTGGGACGGCGGACCGGCTCACACCGCGACGATCGGCGCGACCGGGGGATACGACATCGAAATCCAGGTCGAAGGAATCGCCAGCCACGCGGGGGTGCATCCTGAACATGGGGTGAGCGCGATCGCCATCGCGGCGCAGGCGATCGACGACCTCGTCCGCAACGGCTGGCATGGCCGAGTGATTCGCGGGGAGCAGACCGGCACGAGCAACATCGGCGTCATTTCGGCCGGCGACGCGACGAACGTCGTCACGCCGCGGCTGACTCTTCGCGCGGAGGCCCGCAGCCACGATCCCGGATTCCGCAAGGAGATTGTCGCGGCGTATCGGCAGGCGTTCGAGCGGGCGGCGTCGAGCCTGCAAAATGTTTCGGGGCAGACGGGACGAGTTCACGTCAAAGAGGATCTCAAGTACGAGTCGTTCCTGATCGGCGCGGAGGAACCGTCGGTCCGTTCGGCGATGGCGGCCGCGAGATTGATCGGCCTGGAGCCGGAGACCCGCATCACCAACGGCGGGTTGGATGCCAACTGGACGTCAGCCCGCGGTTTGCCAACGGTCACGCTTGGCTGCGGCCAGCAGAACCCGCACACGGTCGACGAGGCGCTGCACATCGACAGCTACCTGGCCGGCTGCCGCATGGGGCTGCTG
>CAZVJA010000067.1:0-21801 GCA_964626885.1 uncultured Planctomycetaceae bacterium
GGTCAAGCGTTCGGGCAATCGTCGAAAGCTCGGGACCGATGCGGGCTCCGCGATCCTGCACGGTATGACAGCGCACACAGCCTGCTCCCCCCGCATCGAAAAAGACCCGACGTCCTTCAACGGCGTCTCCACCTTTTTCAGACGCGGCCAGCCATGCGTCGGGGTCGGCCGGTCGCGGCGTACTGCCGTTCGCAATCTCCGGGGGCACGGGAAGATTCAATCCTTCGAGCGCCAGCTTGAGCAGATCGGAAAATTCGCGAGCCGTGTCGTCGTTTTCTCCCGCCGTCAGTTTCGCGGCGTGGTGCTCAGCCGCTTTCACCAGAGTTGCTTTCGCGACTTCATTTCCCGCCGCCAGCGTCCGCAACGCCCGCAGGCTTTCGATCCGCAATGCTCTTTGAGGTGAATCGAGCAACCCCGCCAGGAGTTGTGTGAGCGCGGTCGCAGCTCCTTTCGAGAATGGCCGAGTTCCGACCAGGCCGGAGATCGCCTCCGCACGCAATGGGACGTCTGCTTGTTCGTCGGCAGCAATGCCCCGCAAGAATTCTTCTCGCTCCGGAAGGCGAGACCACGTGACCGCCCGGACCGCTTCCAGCCGCAGCGCCTCGTCTTGCTCAACAAGCAGCTTCCGCGCCAGATCCGCCGTAAAGCCCGGATGCTCGGGGGGCAACAGCCGCAACGACATCGCGCGCAAGGCGGCGGGCCGCTGGGGATTTTCGATCAGCTTGAGCAGATGCCCGGCTCCGGACCCCTCGAACTTCGGATCGCGGCGAACACCGTCGAGCAGCTCGAACGTCGCGAGAACCGCTTCGAGCAGGTCGGGCGTGACGTCCGGTCCGTCGAGAATCTGTTCCACCTGCGGCCGATACTCCGTGAACTTCTCTTCGCCGACCCACTGCACCGCGGCCCGTTTGATCGCGGGGTCGGGGTCGGCGAGACCAAGCGGGACGACCTTCGTTCGGGCATTCAGGCCGTTCTGCCGCCGGGCAGCCAACAGCAACCCAAGCCGGGCGCGCGGGGAAAGGCGCAGGTGTCTGTCGAGTTCGATCAGATCTGCGATCTCAATGGCAGTCGCGGATTTGGCCGATGAGCGAACCGCTTCCGCGAAGACGAAGGGATCGGTGATGTCAAAGAGCTGCGACAACAAATCGGTTCGTGAATTGATCCAGTCTCGAACATTGCCGGGGAGACAAGCGAGCGGGTAGAGGTGGTCTCGTGTTCGCGGTTGCCGAAGGCTGTCGAGATACTTGGACAGTCCCTGTTCCTCGTCTGCTTCCATAAAAGGGGTGATGGGAAAACTATGATGAAGAACTAATTCCGTCGTCACCTCGTCATCGTGATAGGCCCAGGACCATCCAAAACTCTGTTCGGGAGATTTCGCGGAGGTTTCTTTCAACTTCTGGCGTATCGAGGGGAGAGTCCGTTCCATGGCCCAGTACGCCTCAATCCGCGCTCTTGAGGACAGGTTTTTCTCCCCCAATGCGTTCCGAATGAACTGAAGCTGATCGTCATGTTCCGCCAGCGCCTGCGCCGCGGCACGACGAACATCAATTCGCGGCGACTCCAGATGTCGCTTCAGTTCCTCGACCGGCTGCTTTGAGAGTTCTTTCAGGTCGACGACCTCGCGTCGCGGCGGATTCACCGCGGAAATTCGCCAGACGCGCCCCTGGCCGTGCACGCTGTAATCGCGGAGCACCCAGTCGCTGCAAACGAGGCTGCCGTCGGGAGCGGCCGCGATTCCCACGGGACGGAAGTTCTGTCCGCCGACAATCAGCGGCTCGGCGGTCGATGTGAACGAACTCCCCTTCGGCTTCAGTTGGAAGCGATCGATGCGGTGGTCGCCCCACGAGGTGACGAGAAGATTGCCAATGTATTCCGCCGGGAGGCCGTCCGACTCGTAGGCGACAATTCCCGATGGAGCCTCGCCGGTCCCCGCGACCATCGGGAGCGTGCCGGGCAATTCACCGTCCCACGATGTGAACGGGTGCAGGCCGCGGCGTCCGTTGCGAAAGCGATAGCCGTAGTCTCCCCCTTCGATGATGTGCAGCAATCGGCAAGGGGGACGGCTGTCGGGGTCGTTGTCGACGGAAAAGATCCGGCCGAAGGCATCGACACAGGAAGCGTGCGGGTTCCAGAAGCCGGTGGCGACGTGTTCGAGCGATTTTCCATCGAGCCGGCAGCGGTAGATGCTTCCCCCTTCTCCTTCGCCGCTGAATTTCCGACCGTCGGAGCCAATGACCTTGTACGGAGCCCCGAGATTTTCACCCAGGCCGACATACATGTTCCCCATCGCGTCGAATGCGAGCCCCGCCAGTCCGTTATGCGGGTAGTCGCCTGGGGTATCGAGAAACAGAATCCGCTGGCGGCTTTCCGGTTTGAGGTCGTTGTCCTTGTCGGTGAGCAGCAGCACCTCGCGGCGCGTGACGACGTAAACCGCGCCGCCGGGGCGTACCGCGACGCTCATCGCATGTTTGAATCCGTCAGCGAATGTCTTGATACGGTCAGCCGATCCGTCGCCGCCGGTATCTTCGAGCACGAGCAGCCGGTCGGTCGGGTGTCCCTGATAGTTCTCCGGCGTGAAGTGGGTGTTACTTTCGATGACCCAGATGCGGCCGAGCGGATCGACATCGATGCCGGTGGGAGTGACGAGCTTGGGATGCTCGGCGACCAGCCGAATTTGGAGGCGTTGATCCATCGAGCGCGGCGGCTTGTCGCCGGCGGCGGGTTCATCCCCGAGCAATCGACAAGTGGAAGCCAGCAGAATCGCCGGGCAAATGAAAGTACAAACCCGCAGCATGGGGCCCTCCAAAGGAGTTCGACAAGATGTGCCGCGGGAAAGCTATTTCTTCGCGTCCTCTTTCGGGGCGTTCTTGTTCTCCGGTTCCTTTTGCGGCGTCGCGGTGCCGTTTTGTGGAGCGTTCTGCTTCGGCGGTGCGGCCGGTTTTGCAGGGGCGGCGAGCGGCGGAAGCTCGAGGCTTCCCGAAACCGGAATCGAGGCGGCTTGCAAGATTTCGTGCGTCATATCGTCCTGCACGAAAGCGACGAAATGCAGCTTTTTCAGTTCCAGCGGCTTGGCGGGGAACCGATGTTCGAAGCGCTGCTCGAAGGCGTCGAGGTAGTCGGACAATTGCTGCCGGATGTCGGCCATGTCGAGCTTCTTCTTGAAACTCAGCTTCCCGTCGGTCGGAGCGATACCCAACGGGCCCCCCGGCATGTGACGCACGAGCATTTCATGGTGGCGGATGCCGTTCCCACCGACGTACAGGACGTCGTCTTCAGCGATGACCATGCGGAGACGCGTCGATTGCGACGAGTCCTTGATTCCCTCGACCTCGGCACTAATGTCGATCGAACTTCCGGAGGCCTGTGCCGCCAGCTTCAAACGAAGATCGGTCTTTGCAGTCAACACGGAGTCGATTTCCTTGCACAACGCCTGATAGACCATCGTGGATTGTTCCACCAGCGGCATTCCCAGCCCCTGGACAACCTTGCCGCTGATCGCAGCTGTTGGAGTGCCCCGCTCCTGGGGATTCGGAGCGTAGTACCCAATCCGGAAATCCGCATCGTCATTGGAGAGCGGGCTCGGCCCGGGGATGTGCTGCTGGTACATCAGTGCGATCAGATCCGACGGGGGATAGGCCGCAATGACGCGACTGAATGCGACGTCCGCTCCGATACACGGGTAACATTCGGCACCCGTGAAGAGCTCGACGAGCGCGACGCGATTGCCGCCGTCGGCCCCGCGTGGAGGAACTTTCTCGTCTCCAAAACCATGCAGTACGTCCGCGTAGCGCTTGTCGAGAAATGGATCGAGCCCGTCGGTGTTGCCGTGCTTCTCTTTCCAAAGCCGCGCGACCGTTTCGCTCGGAAGCGGATTCGTCAACTTCTCGTTCTGCCAGCTCCCTTGCAGCATCTTCTCCGCCAATGGAGTCACGGTCAGCCGAGCATAACGATCCATCGCTTCGTCAGTTTTCCCCAGCTTCTCGTTGAATTGGGCCAAAGCGAAGGTTACTTCAAAATTGAACGGTTCCTTCCGTTCGGTTGCGATCAGTGTCTCGGCGGCTTTGTTCTTCGCGTTCTCGTCCGAGCTGCCCAACTCCTCGATTGCGGAATAAACCTCCGCTGTGTGCTTTTGGGCCACTACGACTGGCTTCCAGCGCTCCGTCAGCTCGTCAACAAGATCCTTTTCGAGAGATGCGTATATTGAAATCGCATCGTTCAACAAATATTTGCGATGCGTTAGCAGCACCGCGACGTCGAACCGGGCCTTCAATTCCCGCCGAAATCCCCATTGGCGAGCCCAGGCGTAATAGTCTTTCGCTAAGGCTAGCACGGCGTCCCGGTCGAGCTTCTGATCTTTTGCCTCGTCGATCAGTCGGACATAGGCGGCCATCGCCAATGGGCTTTCCGGAAATTCCTTGCGAAACTTCTGCAGGAGCGAATTTGCCTCCGGTGATTCCAAGGCTTTTTCCAATTGCTCATTTCCCGGAAGCAGCTTCGGCTCCAGGCCTTGCAGAGTGTCTTTCACGGTGGGAAGAAACCGGACCGGATCGCAGCTGTTCCGGCCGTAAATCATGTTGCCGCGCGCTATGCCGTCCGCAAAATCGGCGCGGATATCGAACAAGGGTTGACCGTCGAGTGTGCTCACCAGATGCGCGGAATTGTCGGTGACTTCTTCACTGACGAACTTTATTTCGCCCTGAGGAAAGAAGTCGGAACGGTACTGGTGCAATTTCGCGTGGAGTTTGCCGTCATCCCCTTTGTTGACATCAAACATAATGCCGGGAAGTTCCATCGCGGGGCCGTGTTCCCCCCCCGCCTTGTAATTGGTAATGGCGATCAGCCAACGGCCCTCCATGTTTGTGCGGGGCTCAAGGTTCTTCTCCGCGTCGGCCTCCTTCGAATGGTCGTGCGCGTGATCGTGTCCCTCATGCGAATGATCGTGTTCCGCCTCTTTCGCGACCTCGCCGGATTTTTCCTTTTCGGCGGCTTCCGCCTGAACAATCGGCTCCGCCGCGCTGGAACATCCCGCACACGCCACCGCCAGGATTAACAACCACGACCATCTGCGAAACATGTATCAACCTCGTTTGGTGATTTTGCGTAAGGGACAGTTCGAATGCGGGGTGTCGATCTTCGGTCAACCGTCTTCGAGAGCGGTATACAGTCGATCCGCGGCGCACACTCACGGGTCGATTGTAGCCGAACCTACCGGGTGAAGCGAACAGCAACCGGCCCCCGAAAGTGAACGGGATCGAGGCGCAGCCTCCCCGCCTCATTCGCCCCAAAGGGGAGATACCCCTCTCTACGAACCACTCCTAACCGCCTGTTGGCGCAACTCGGCGGTTTTGCTTTAATTCCGCCCCGAATACCCTCCGTAAAGCGACAGGATTACCCTCCACATTCGCTTCGGTCGGTTGACATGCGTATCAACTCAACTGTCGAAACGCGACGCCCGAAGAGAGCCGCTCGATGAAGATCATTCGAGGCAAACGAGCCCTGGTCACCGGTGCGGCTTCAGGGATCGGCAGGGGAATCGCGCTCCAGCTGGCACGCGAAGGGACCGATCTGGTGCTCCTTGATGTCGATGAAACCTCGCTGCGCGACACAACCGAGAACGCCCGTGAGTTCGGCATCGAGGTCTCGGGTCTGCGCTGCGATCTGACACAATCGGAAGAAATTTCGCGGACCATCGCCGCTGTTCTTGATCGATGGGGTTCCATCGACATTCTGGTGAACAATGCCGGCGTGGCTTATTATGGACCGACGGAAAAAATGTCCTCCGAGCAATGGGACTGGCTGCTCGGCATCAATCTTCTGGCGCCCATTCAAATCACGCGAGAGTTGCTGCCGACGCTGCTCGCGCGGCCTGAAGCTCACATTCTCAATGTCTGCAGCATTTCCGGGCTCGTCGCGGGGGGACGATTCGCGGCGTATCATGTAAGCAAGTTCGGCCTCGTCGGTTTCAGCGAAGCACTTCGCGCCGAGTACGGCCGGCGCGGCCTCGGAGTGACCGCGCTTTGCCCGGGGCCGGTGCGGACCAATCTGTACCGCTCCGCAGCCAGTGGAAAGAAGAGCAAACGCGTACCGGAGCCCCCAGCCTGGCTCTGCGCATCGGTCGAGACGATTGCCCGCAAAGCGATTCGGTCCATCCGCAAGAACCGCGGAATGACTCTGGTGACGCCGATGGCGCATCTGCTGTTCAATGCGAAACGTTTCGCTCCCGGGTTTCTGGATCTGCTCCACCATCTGGGGAGAAAGAAACGCCCTGAGGCTTTGGCGAAGGCTCTTCAATCAACGGTTGAAGAATCAGCATCGCGTGTCGATTCGCCGAACCCGAACGATCATCGCCGCGCCGCGTGATGTCTCGAGCGTGCCGTGTTATCGGAGGGACGTTTCCGCGTTGCGCCGCTTCGAGGTGGCGATTCGCTTGAGGAACCGCCCCGTTGCCTTGTGAATAACTCGCTCCGCCAGCGATGGGAACATTTCCGCGAAGGCAAAGAGAGGCCGCATCGGCGGATTGTTGACGATCACTTCCGGCTGGTCGCGTCGAATCGCCCGCACGACCGCGCGGGCGACGGCCTCGGCCGAAGTGGAACCTATCAGCGGGGGAGTGTCATGTCCGGTCTCTTCACGGATGCGATCGTAAATGCCCCCCGCGTGCGTGAAACCGGGACAAATCGCGCTCGCGGAGATACCGGTGCCGTGATATTCCCCACGGAGAGATTGCGTAAACGCGATGAGACCGGCTTTCGAGGCACCGTAGGCCGCACCGTAAGCCGGACCATGTTTCCCTGCCGTCGAGGCCATGTTGACAATGTGGCCTCGCTTTTGGCGAACCATGTGCGGCAGAACGATGCGGGTGAGCACCAGACTCGCCGTCAGGTTCACGTCGATCGTTTGGGCGATCGCAGCGACGTCGATCTCATGAAAATCGCGAAAGGCCTCGATTCCGGCATTGTTCACCAGCACGTCGATGCCGCCGAACTCTTTCACGCAGGTCTCGACAACCTGCCGCATCGCGCGGAGGTCGGCGACGTCGGCGGGGATATCGAGTACTCGAACGCCGGTGGCCGCCAATTCCGTCGCCGCCGCTCGAAGCCTGTCGGGTGAGCGGGCCACGAGAACGAGGTTCATCCTCTCGTTCGCCAGCGCCAGGGCGACAGCTTTACCGATGCCCGCGGAAGCACCGGTAATCAGCGCCGTACGACCGGCCAGTTCTCTCATGTTCGTTCCTCAGATATTTCTTTGGTGGGCTGACTCGGGTCCGGCTCATCCCCTCAGCAGACACCAGCAGCCGTCAGGCCGGAATTCGTAATGGGGACGACGAAGCCGTGAGCATCGATGACTTGAGCATTTCGCGGAGTTCGTCGGCGATAATTCCGTTCAGCGTCTCTTCGAGCTCCGCCAGGCAGTCCGCGACGAACGAGCCGTCCATGAGGCGATGATCATACGCGATGGTCACTCGACAGCAGCCTGTTTCGTCGAGCGGGCCGAACGTCATGTTCGTGGTGAGGAAAGCCGGCGGATGCTGAATCTCGGCCCCTTTGCCCGAGATCGTCGTCAAAAAAAACGTGCCGGTGCGCCGTGCGCGCCACACGCCGCTGACGTTCAGTGTCCACCACCAGAGCAGCCGGCGGATTGGGGTGGGAAACGCACTCAATTGCCATTGTCGCAGATACACGTCGCGGATCGGCGCGTTCTGGTAGTTTTCGAGAGTTGTTTGCAAATCGCTGAGCGGCTTGTTCTCGGGGCGGGTGAAACGGCTCCAGAAGAGCCACGGTTCGCCTTCGAGCTCCCGATGGGTGGCCACCATCGCGACGCTATGCGGATGCTGATACAAGTGCGGCCAAGGCCAGCGGAGGTAAGTCTGCCGCAATACCGGATGCTTCCTCGCGACCAGGCCGAACGCCTTGATGAAGAGTACTGACCAGGAGACTCTGCGGGGCAATTGGCCGCGCAGTTCGGCCAGTCTGCTCAGATCCATCATTCGATCGTGGGCGCACGTCGGCACCAGACGATAGTAGTGGAGCACATCGATCGTTAAACGACGACTGCGCGGCAAACGAAGTCGACGCGGTCGATCGTCGGACAGAGTCGCGGCCACAGGCAAGAATCCTTGTGGAATTCCGGTAAACGGGGCAGGCCGCGAAGTATAGCCGGGACCGGGGGACGGTCAAGGCCGTTCCGTCTCAGGGTCAATACCGAGCTCCTCGATCTTTCGGTACAGGCTCGAAAGGCCAAGTTTGAGACGTTTGGCCGCTTCGCGCTTGTCGGGCCATTGCCGCAGCACGCGGCTGATGTGAAGTCGCTCGTAATGCCGCAGGGCGGAACGAAGATCATCCGTATCCGGGAGGGGCTGTCCGATACCGAGCAAGTCCGGGGGAAGATCTTTCGGATCGATGCTCGTGCCGTCGCACATCATCACGGCCCGCTCGATCGCGTTGTCGAGTTGTCGAACGTTTCCTTTCCACTGAGCCGCCATCAGCAATCGCATCGTTTCGCTGGTGACGCCGGTCACTCGTTTGCCCATTGCCTTCGTGTGCTTGGCGATGAAGTAATCGACAAGTTCGGGAATGTCGTCGAGACGTTCGCGGAGCGCCGGCACATGAATCTTCACGCCGTCGAGCCGATAAAAGAGGTCTTCCTGGAAGTTTCCGTCGGCGACCTCGCGCATCAGATCGCGGGTCGTCGAGGCAACCAGACGCGCTTCCACGCGAACCGTCTCTGAGCTGCCGACCGGCATGATCTCGCCATACTCGATGGCCCGCAACAGCTTCGATTGCGTTCCGAGCGGCAACTGGGCGACTTCGTCGAGGTATACAGTTCCCGATTTCGCGTGGAGAAAGAGCCCGTGCTGATCGGCAGCTGCCGGGCCGTCCCCTCCGACGTGTGTGCCGAACAGTTGCGCTTCGAGCAATTCGACCGGGCGCGTGCCGCAGTTGGCCGCCAAAAATTTCTCGCCACTTTTCGGTCCGGCGGTGTGGATCGCACGGGCAAATAACTCCTTTCCCGTGCCGGTCTCGCCGACAAGCAAGACGTTGGAATTTGTGACCGCAACTTTGCGAATCGTCTCCTGTAGATCGGCGAGAATCTTGCTGGAACCGACGATCTGATCGAAATCGTCGCGTCGCGCGAGCTCGCGTCGCAACGACTGATTCTCCCGGATCAGCCCGCGGTACTGAAAGACGCGCTCGAGCTTGTTGGCCAGATCCTCGAAGATCACCGGCTTGACGAGGTAATCGAACGCCCCCGCCTTGAACGCTTCGACGGCGTTTTCCACTGTCGCATAGGCCGTGATGATCAGTCCGAACGTTTCCAGATGCAACTGTTGCAACCGGCGCAGCAGGTTCACGCCGTCACCATCCGGTAGCTGCACATCGCAGATGGCGACATCAAATTCGCGACTGCGGGCGAGCGCCAGCGCATTGGCGACGGTCCCGGCCGTCTCGACCGCATAACCTTCCCCCGCGAGAAACTCACGGAGCGTGGTGCGAATGATTTCTTCATCTTCGACGATGAGAATGGAGCGTTTGTGAGTCACGTGGCGGGAACTTCTTCAATCTCGGAAATGGGAGCGGCGGAGACATCGGGATGCGTCCGAACATTCTCGCACGTGAGGAACACGGCGAAGGTCGCCCCCCGTTCCTCACTGTCGAGCAGTTCGATCCGACCGTCGGTGGTCTGCTCGAGAATGTTGCGGCAGACGAACAGCCCGAGGCCGGTGCCGGTTTCCTTGGTGGTGAAATAAGGTTGAAAAATCAGCTCTCGGTGCTCTGGAGCGACACCGGGACCGTCATCATGAATCAAAATGCGGATCCAGCCGTTTTGCAGCTCGGTAGTGAGTTCGACGACCCCGCCCTCCTCGGTTGCGTCGAGCGCGTTGAGGATCAGGTTCAGAAACACCTGGACCAACTGATCGCGGACGGCGCGGAGCTTCGGCAGATCCGCCGCGTACCGCGTGACGATCCGTTTTCCTTTTTTGCGTTTGTAATACTTGGCGATGCTCAACGCCGCTTCGAGCACCTCGTGGACGTCGCACATCGTCGCGTTTTTGGTTGCGGGACGGCTGAAATCGACCAGCTCGCGGAGCGTCCTTTGAATTCGCCGTAACTGATCGTCGACCATGTGCAGCCGTTCGCGGGTGTACTCGTCCGTATGCCGGCGGTTGAGCATCTGCACCAGTGAACTGATCGCCGCGAGAGGATTGCCGACTTCGTGGGCGATTCCCGCCGCCAACAGACCAAACGCTGCCTGTTTCTCCTGCTGGACGAGGAGTGCCTGCGACTCCTGCAATTCGGTCGTTCGCTCGATGATGCGGCGCTCCAGATCCTCCTGATTCTGCTTTAGTTCGTCATTCAACTCCGACAACCGCCGGCTGACAAGCTTTAAGAGGGTGGCGAGAGCCGCACTCCCCCATGTTACCCAGGCCATCAAAATCAACATCAGCACCAGCGAAGTGACGTCGTTGCGGCTTTCAATCTTTCGAATGAATGCCAGCGCGCAATAACTCGCCGCGTGGAGCGCGTAGGTGGAATACGTCGTGGTGCGGGAGTACCGAATCGCGCAGACGAGCAGAGACAGAAAGTAGTAGAAACGGAAGGGGCTTTCGAGGCCGATGTCGAAATAACAAAGCAGTCCGATGAAGACCGCTTCCATCAGCGAGATCACCAGCGGGCTCCCCCTGAGGAACACCTTTCCGTTGTAGCTGAAATAGGTGTCGATCAGAGCGTAGATCGCCCCCAGCGTGAGGATGCAGTTGAGGACAGGCCGGTTCCCTTCCGTGGTTCCAATGAGATTCACCAGCACGTAACCCACGCAGAGCCCGAACCAGCGAATGCGGAGGGTCACCGCCTCGGCGGCGAGATCCCACGCAAACTCTTCACGGTCGATCCTGGCGGGGGGGGCTTGCAATGTACTTCGGCCTTCCGAGTTTTGACGATCGGCACCAGTGCCCGGCTCCAGAGCACATTTTTTCTAGCGCACGAATTCAACGGGACAATACAAAAACCAAGCAATCGCGGATCACGACCGATGTTCCGATTACGGACTCCACAGTTCGCATCGCGCGAAAATTCACTCTTCTTCCTCGATTATAGGGAGACCTTTTTAGCATTGGGAACCAGCCGGGGAAGAGAAATCGGCTTCGTTTTCCCCCCGACTCCGCCCGACAGATTTGAAACCGAGGAAGTCCGCCTCGCGAGCGAACCGAGGTTGCGATCGCCGTTAGCAATCGGAATACGGGGGGGCTCTTGAGCCGAAGTGTTGCCTTTGACACAAACCCTTATTTGGACATACCATACGGGCGGCATCCCCAGGATTTAGCTTAAGCGGGCAGTCGCTTGCCCGCGCATAAGTAAGTTCAAGATCGGGCAACTTGGCAAAACTTGACGGCCAGGAAGGGATCGTCAATCCGAGCCTTCCGTCGGCAACAAGCCGGCCGGTCCGCTGACGTCCGCAGGACTCTTCATCTCAACTCCGTAGGGATTCGGCCTTAATGAGAATCGTGCTGGCCAGTTCAGAAGCGGTCCCCTTTTCCAAGACTGGGGGACTAGCCGATGTTGCCTCCGCGCTCCCCAAAGCCCTCGTGCAGGGCGGCCACGATGTCTGGCTGATCATTCCCAACTATTCGCGAGTGCAAGAACGTGTCGTCCGCGATGGGACGGTGCGTATCACACCCACCGGACACGACGTCGAAGTGACGGTCGGGTCGAAAACGGTTACCGGCCGCATTTTGAAGTCGCAGTTGCCCGGCTCGAACGTGACTGTGCTGCTGATCGATCAGCCCGACTACTTTGGCCGCGCCGGTCTCTATGTGGAGGGGGGAAGCGACTACCGCGACAACTGCGAGCGGTTCGTCTTCTTCAGCCGCGCGGTGATGGAAGCGGTCCGCGTGTTGAACCTTCGTCCCGACGTGCTGCACGCGAATGACTGGCAGACCGGCCTGATTCCCGCGCTGTTGTCGATCGAGTATGAAGACCAAGCCGGCTTCGAGAGGACTTCCAGCATCATCACCGTGCACAACATGGCGTTTCAGGGATCATTCTGGCATTGGGATATGCTGCTCACCGGAATCGATTGGAAGTATTTCAACTGGAAGCAGATGGAGTTCTTCGATCATCTCAACCTGTTGAAGACCGGTATTGTCTTCGCCGACATGGTAACGACCGTCAGTCCGACCTACGCCAAGGAAATCCAGACGGCGGAGTTCGGATACGGGCTGGAAGGTGTTCTGCGGCAGCGCGGCGACGATCTCGTGGGGATTCTGAACGGTGTCGATACCGACGTCTGGAACCCGCGGACCGATCCGCATCTGGCGGCGGCCTATTCGGTCGACAGTGTGATTACCGGAAAACCGGCCTGCAAAGCACAACTTCAATCACAGCTCAAGCTGCCGCCACGTCGGGATGTGCCACTGCTGGGCATGATCTCCCGGATGACCGACCAAAAGGGCTTCAACCTGCTGGAAGCGTGTGCCGATTCGCTGCTGCGGAAGGACGTTCAGATTTGCTTCCTGGGAACGGGGGACGCGAAGTACGAAACCTGGGCCAAGGAGCTCGCCGCGAAACATCCCACGAAGGTTGCGGCGGTCATCGGCTTCGATGACGCACTCGCGCACCGCATTGAAGCGGGGTCCGATCTGTTCCTGATGCCGAGCCGGTTCGAGCCATGCGGCCTCAACCAGATGTATAGTCTGCTGTACGGCACGCTGCCGGTCGTGCGGGCCGTCGGCGGCTTGGCCGACACGGTTGTCGATGCGACGCCGGAAAATCGCGCGGCCGGTAAGGCCAATGGATTCCGATTCGACAATAACGACCCCGCGGCGCTCGCCGACGCGATCGACCGCGCTCTGACTCTTTATCAGCAGCCGGACGCGTGGAACAAGGTAGTCCGCACGGCGATGCAGCAAGACTGGTCGTGGAGCCGCAGCGCGCGGGAATATGTCGCCGTCTACGAACGGGCAAAAGCCAAGCAGAGAGAAAGAGCGGCGGTTGCCGCGACATGAAAACGTGCCTCGTGGCAAAACGGCGGCACGGTATCGATGAATCGCAAATGATTTTCTCAGGACACCGATTTCGACAGCTATGCAAAGCGTAACGATCGCTTTTTTCTGGCATCAGCATCAGCCGTATTATCCCGACGACCTCGCCGGGGAAACCCTCATGCCGTGGGTCCGCCTGCATGGCACGAAGGATTACTACGGCATGGCGCTGCACATCAAGGAAGTGCCCGAGTTTCGTTGCACGATCAACCTCGTGCCGAGTCTGGTGGCGCAAATTCAAGGTTACACCGACCACGGCCGAAGCGATCAGCATCTCGATACCTCGCGTCTCCCCGCCGACGGAATGAGCGAAGGGGACGTCATGTATCTGCTCGACAATTTCTTCATGGCGAATGTCGAGAGCATGATCCGCCCGTTCGAACGGTACCACGAACTGTACCTGAAGCGCGGATTCGGCATCGATCCGGTCGAGCATGCCGTTCCCCGCTTCACGGTGCGCGACATCCGCGATCTGCAAATCTGGAGCAATCTTACCTGGATTCACGAACTCGCCTTCGAGCAAGATTCCGACCTGCGCGAATTCCGCGCGAAGGGACGAGGCTGGAGCGAAAGCGACAAGTCGTGGCTGCTCGGCAAACAGCTCGAAATCCTCAAACGAATCATTCCCCTGCATCGCGAGCTCGCCAAGTCCGGGCAAGTCGAGCTCACGACGACTCCCTATTACCATCCCATCCTGCCGCTGCTCTGGGATAAACGCTCGGCGCGGGTCGCGATGCCCGGCTGCAACCTGCCGCGATACCTCGATTCGTATAAGGAAGACGCCCAACTCCACATTCGCCGCGCGGTCGAGTTCCACAAGCAAACGTTCGGCTCGGCCCCGGTCGGCATGTGGCCCTCGGAGGGATCGGTCTCGCAAGACATTATCGCTGCGGTCGCCGAGGCGGGTATCGAATGGATCGCCACGGACGAGGAGATACTCGCGGAGTCCACCAACGGCTGGATCTCCCGCGATGGGCAGGGGCATCTTCGGCACCCGGAAATGCTCTATCGGCCGTGGCGGGTCGAGAGCGGCGAGAAACATCTGCAGGTCGTCTTCCGCGATCACGCGCTGAGCGACCTCATCGGCTTTCATTACCAACGGAGCGATCCGCACCACGCCGCGAACGACATGATCGGCCGTGTGCTGGCGATCGGCCGGGCGGTCGAAGCGAATAACGCCGGGCGCACGGCGCTCGTCCCGATCATCCTCGACGGCGAGAACTGTTGGGAATATTACCCCGACGGCGGCGTCGGTTTTCTGCGAGCCCTCTACCGGGGTTGTGTCGAGAATCCCTCAATTCGCACGGCTTGCATGAAAGACTACTTGCGCGAGCAGCCCGCCTCCGACCGGATCGGCCATCTGTATGCCGGTAGCTGGATCTCGCACAACTTCGCTATCTGGATCGGCCATTCCGAGGACAACACCGCCTGGGATCTGCTGTTTCAGACCCGCGAGTTCCTCAAGCAGTCGGAGACACAAAAGACGGCCTCTCCAGAAGCGATTCGCAAAGCGTGGGAAGAAATTTACATCGCCGAAGGGAGCGACTGGTACTGGTGGTTCGGCGACGATCATTCGTCCGCGCAGGACGGTTTGTTTGACCAGCTCTTCCGCAAACATCTGCAAAACGTTTACAGCCTGCTGGACGCCCCCTGCCCGAGCGTCCTCTCACATCCTATCTCGCGGCATCATCGCCGCACGATCCACACGCAGCCCACTGGATTTCTACCGGTCAAGGTCGACGGGCGGCATACGTATTTCGAGTGGATCAGCGCCGGCCATTATGTGGCCGGCAGCGAGCGAGGCACGATGACGCTCGTTACCGAGGGGGTGGTGCGTCAGGTTTTCTTCGGCTTCGATCCCAAGCGGCTGATGATCCGCATTGATACCGCGCATCATGCGATTGATGATCTCGAAGCGGTCGATGAAATCCGCGTCGTCTTCACCGAACCAAAGGGATGCGAGATTCGGGTGACAGGCATGAAGCAGCGCGCTCCCAAAGGGAGCTTGTACAAGGATGGTAAACCCCTGTCGCAGGCACAGGTGGAGGTGGCTGTCGACACCATTCTGGAGATGACGGCCCTCTTCGCCGATCTGGAATTGAAACCGGACGACCCGATTCAGATGCACCTGGAAGTCTTCGCCAACAAGCAAAGCCAGGATCGGGCACCGCGTGAAGGTTCGTTCGAATCGTCTACCCCATCCCCCGACTTTGAACTGGTGATGTGGCAGGCGTGAAGATCGTTGAGAGTTGAGACTCAGAAAGAAAATGACGATGGAGGATTGAAGATGGAGGATGGCAAGAGGCGAACGGTCGATGGAAAATGATGAACCCCGTCTTCCTGAAACCCGAAGCCTGACAACCTGAAGCCATCTTCTCTCTTTGGGACTATCTGTTCGCTATCTGTTAACCCGAGGCTCCGAACATGCCAGAACTGCGGAAGGATCCCATCGTCGGAAGGTGGGTGATTATTGCTCCCGACCGCGCCAAACGCCCGGAAGACTTTGCCAGCGATTACAAGCCGGCACGGGCGGGCTTCTGCCCGTTTTGTGAGGGAAACGAGGATTCGACCCCGCCGGAGATCCTCGCCTACCGACAGCCGGGAAGCGAGCGCAACGGCCGCGGTTGGCGGACCCGTGTCGTGCCGAATAAGTTTCCCGCACTGCAGGTCGAAGGAAACCTCGACAAGCGCGGACAAGGAATTTACGACCTGATGAACGGTGTCGGCGCGCACGAAGTGATCATCGAGTGCCCCAACCATGAAGTGAACATGTCGCGGCTGTCGGTCGACAACATCCGCGAAATACTTTGGGTCTACCGCGATCGGCTCGTCGACCTCAAACGCGACCCGCGACTGGTGCACGGGCTGATCTTCAAGAACAAAGGAGCTCCGGCCGGGGCGTCGCTGGAACATAGCCATTCGCAGTTGATTGTCACGCCGGTCGTACCGATTTCCGTCTGGGAGGAAATGACCGGGGCACTGGAGTTCTATAATTATCGAGGCCGCTGCATCTATTGCGACATGGTGCAGCAGGAGCTGGCCACCGGCAGCCGGGTCGTGCTCGACACGCCGAGCTTCATTGTGCTGACCCCCTTCGCCAGCCGATTTCCGTTTGAAACCTGGATCATTCCCAAGCAGCATTCGAGCCAGTTCGAGAACATCCCCCGCCAGGGGATCGACGAATTGGGAATGGTTCTGCGGACCTTGCTGGGCAAGCTGGAAGTGGCACTCGACGATCCGCCTTACAACTACGTGTTTCACACCGCCCCGTTCGATGCCAAGGAACTGTCGCACTACCACTGGCACATCGAAATGTTCCCCCGGCTGACGCGAGTGGCTGGTTTCGAATGGGGGAGCGGGTTTTACATCAACCCGGTGCTTCCGGAAGAAGCGGCGGAGTTTTTGCGGCATGCCGAGGTGGATATCCTTCACCGCCCCGCGGCCGCAGGCTCAACCTGACCGTTACGGACAGCAGGTCGCGGCGGGATTTTCATTGATCGCGGAATCGGCAGACTTGGTTTTTCTCATGCGGGTTGGTTTCATGGATGTTCGCTCAGTATCCGGACGGAAAGGAATCTTTTCATGACCAGCCGCGTCCGGCTTGTCCTTGCGACCCACAATCATCAGCCGATCGGCAACTTCGACGGGGTATTCGAAAGTTCCTACCAGGACAGCTACGCCCCGTTTCTCGACTTGCTTGAGCAGTTCCCGAAGATTCCGACGGCGCTGCATATTTCCGGCAGTCTGCTGGAATGGCTGGTGGAGTCGCATCCGGAATACATCGACCGGGTGCGCTCCCTCACCGAACGGGGACAGATCGAGATTCTCGGGGGGCCATTCTACGAGCCGATTTTGGCTGGCATACCGGGCCGGGATCGCGTTGGGCAAATCACGAATTACTCCCGCTACCTCGAGCACCTTTTCGGTGCCCACGTACGGGGGATGTGGGTGCCCGAACGGGTCTGGGAGCAGTCGTTCGTCTCCGACATTGCCCGGGCCGGCATTGAATACACTATTCTCGACGATTTTCATTTCCGCAACGCCGGGCTGACGGAAGATCAGCTATTCGGTTATTACCTCACCGAGGATGAAGGCCGGCTGCTGAAGATCTTTCCCGGCAGCGAGCGGCTACGATACACCATTCCATTCGCGGACCCACAGGTGACGATCGATTACCTGCGCGACATCGCGGAGCGCTATCCCAACTCCGTCGTGGCCCTCGGCGATGACGGCGAGAAGTTCGGCACTTGGCCCGGAACGAAGAAGCACGTTTACGAAGACGGCTGGCTGAAGCGGTTCTTCGAAGCGCTCAGCGCGAATGCCGATTGGCTGAGCGTCGTCACCTTCGCCGAAGCGGTTGATCATCTTTCGCCGGCGGGATCGATCTATATTCCGGATGGCAGCTATCGCGAAATGACAGAGTGGGCGCTGCCGACTGAACGGCAACTGGAATATCAGCAGCTCTGCAAACGGAAAGAGTCGGACCCGGACTGGCCACAGATCAAGAAATTCGTCCGTGGAGGATTCTGGCCGAACTTTCGGGTGAAATATCCCGAAAGCAACGAAATGTACTCTCGTATGCTGCAAGTCAGCGATCGGCTGGAGCGGTTTGTTTCCGGGGAGCTGACGACGGACCGGTCCGATCTTATCAATCAGGCCCGCACGGAACTATATCGTGCGCAATGCAATTGCTCGTATTGGCACGGGGCATTCGGCGGGTTGTATCTGCCCCATCTGCGCAATGCGGTGTATCATCATCTGATCGCCGCCGATACGTTGCTGGAGTCCGCCGCGTCGCGTCCTCCTCGCTGGGTACAGGTTGAGGCGGACGATTTCAATCTCGATGCCCGCAAGGAAGTCCGCATTGCGGGGGATCGTCTGGTCGCGTATCTCGCTCCCACGTGCGGCGGACATATGTACGAGCTGGATGTCCGCGGTACGAAGCTGAATCTGCTCGCCACGCTCAACCGACGACCGGAACCGTACCACGAGACGGTCCGGCAACATGGCTCGGACGAGCATCATGGCGACGGGCAAGTCGCCAGCATTCACGATGCCGTCCGCTTCAAGCAGCCCGATCTCGACAAGAAGCTGATTTACGACCGTTGGCCTCGCAAGAGTCTCGTCGATCATTTTCTCCGTCCCGGTCTTCGGCTGGATGAGTTTACAACGGGAGCAGGAGAGATTGGCGATTTCATGCTCGGCGTGTACGAAACCCGTCTGCGCCGTTCGGCCGATCGCGTGGAAGCGGTGCTCACCCGCGAGGGACGGGTCGGCGAACATCGCGTGCGAGTCGAAAAGTCGATTGCGCTCGATGCATCGCGCGGCGGCGAACTGGAGATCGTCTACACGCTCTCGCAACTTCCGCCGAAGGTGCCGTTCCATTTCGCGGTCGAGTTCAATTTCGCGGGAATGGCGGCCGGCGCTTCCGACCGCTACTACTATGACTCGCGCGGCAGCCAGACCGGCCAACTCGAAGCGGTGCAATCGCTGGCCCCCAGCGACCGCATCGGCTTGATCGACGAGTGGCTCGGAATCGACGTCGCCCTCGAAAGCTCGGTACCGGCCGCAATCTGGACCTTGCCGATTCAGACCGTGAGCCAATCGGAAGGGGGCTTCGAGCTGGTACACCAGTCGAGCGCCGTGGTGCCGCATTGGGAGTTCACGGCACCGGCCGACGGAAAGTGGAGTACTCGGCTATTGCTCTCGATAGACACGTCCGCCGCCCAGGCTCGCGAACTGGCAAAAGCCGCGGCAGTCAGCTGATAGTGCACACACTTCAGTCGATGTGGACCACGTGTAATGAATGAACGGGGGGACCGCAACGCGGCAAGTCGATGCGTAAACTGCAAAGACCAGCGTTAATGCAACCCGGTGCAGGAACGTGCGAGGCGCGCTCGCTCCACGAGCATCAACTCGAATCCCGCGACTTTCGAGCTACACCAACCCGGCGCCGAAGCCTTCGTCGTCACTCTCCCGGTCGGCGGACCGCCGGACCCGGCCGTCACCTGCGATTGCTCGCTCTCCCAGTTGAGCCGCCACGTTGTGATGCGGCGCCGCCGGGGAACTCGCGGCGGGCTCGATGCGGTGCGTCGTTTCGCCATCGGTCGAGATAACGCGCGTGACCGGGGGGGCGTATTCATCATCGGGTTCACGCAGTGTGGCGTATTTGTCCTCGCCGTAGTCGTCGTACATGCAGATGTAGCCCGGCTCCTTGGAGCGAATCAACTCGGAATCGTACGCTTCGAGCACGCGGGTCTGAATCAGCTCCCGGCACTCGGAATTGATCGGGTGTGCGATATCGGCGTACAGTTTTGCGCGGCCGTCGTTATCGCGCGTGGCGCGTTCCTCATCGAGCTTGGCGCCGCACTGATTGCAGTGCAACGCGCGGAGATGGTTTTTGGTGAAGCAGCGGGGACAGCGGTCGGTCAACTTGCGGCTGGGCATGGCCACGAACGACCCTTTTGCTCCCTGAATGATTTTCAGATCGCGGATGACAAAGCAGCTGTCGAACGTGATGGAGCAGAAAGCTTGCAGGCGATCATGCGGGTCGTCCATCAACTTGATGCGCACTTCAGTAATATCCACGGCCGTCCTCCTTCTCGGTGCTTTGCTTTCAGGACCGGACTTGAACCTCCCAAACGCTTCCCGTGCGTTCTGCTCGTAGTCGGGAGGCCGCCTGCCGCGACATCCGGCGATTCGCACAGAGCCCGAAATACGCCGATCCGCTCCCGCTCATCTGATGTCCCAACACCGGCAATCGATGGAATCTTGCTTTTAAAGTCTCGATGTCCGAACTCAAGTTCATCGCGGGTGTTTCGAGGGCATTGTGCATCCTTCGACCCGCCCGCGCCAAATCTCCTTGCATCAACGCGGAGGTTAATCCCTCCACATGCTGTTTCTTTCCCACAGGCCGGTATTGCCGATATACATCCGCCGTCGATAGTCCGTCGTGGGGTCTGGCAACGACGAAATGCAAACCGCAGGGTAGACGGATCGGTTCGATCAACTCGCCGCGCCCCCGACAAACCGCCGCGGATTTGCCGCTGACGAAGAAAGCCACGTCACTCCCCAGCCGTTGCGCCAACTCGTGAAAATCGCGCGGAGACAGGTGGAGTTGCCAGAGGCGATCTAGCGCCAAAAGGGTTGCGGCGGCGTCGCTGGAACCTCCCGCCAAGCCAGCCGCGGCGGGAATGCGTTTACGAAGTTCGATCCGCACACCCCGCCTGACGCCCGTGAACTCTCGCAACAGGGCAGCCGCCCGCACCACCAAGTTCTCCGGCCCGACGGGAATCGATTCCGCCTCGCTCCGGCCCGATGGACGTCGCCTTCCTGCGTCGATCACTTGCAGGCGAATCTCTTCCGAATTCTCCTCCGTGAAGGACAACGTGTCATACAAATCGACGGTAACCATAAGCGTTTCTAGCTCGTGGTAACCGTCGGAGCGTTTCCCGAGAATTTCCAGAAACAGGTTTAATTTCGCGGGTGCCTGCACGATCACGAAACCGGGAGGCATTGCCCTCCCGCGCGTCGCATTTCCTCGCAAGAATTTCACCTGCGCTGCTGTCGGTGCCTGAGTTTGCGATCGGAAGAAAATGAAACCGGCCCAATGGAAGCCGGATTGTCCGCAAGGCTTTGCGAGAACCCGAGAAGAGACGAAGCAACGCCACAGCCCGGGACGCATTCAGATAGCGTGGATACTACCAATCTCTTGGCGTGGACGTCAAGGGGGATGGCGTTGCCTCACCAGCGAGCGTGTGAATTGCGTTTCGGCAAGTTGCAGATCGTGTGAGACCGGCTTCCTGCAACCACGTTTCTTAAAAGAAAACCTCCTCGGGGCAAACCGGCCGAGGAGTTTCGTGTTTATTATCCAAAAGAAAAACGTCACCACGTAACCGACCGCACAAGCTTCCGGTGCAACCACTCACGACGTTCGGCGGTGACCGCGCTGAACGCCACCGCGAAAACTCATCCTCCTCATTTTTCCCCCTCGGGCTTCTTAAGATTGAACGGCCCGATCACCAACTCTTGGCCCGCCGTGACCATAAACTTCATCTTGTCATTATTTTTGTTTTTTGCGAGGTCGGAGTATTGTCCCCCCAGATCATCCGGCGGGTCATCACCCCTGCTGCGTCCATCGCCCATCCGTCCACCGCCCAACCTAGGAAGTGTGAACCTCAGAACGTGCTCTCCCGCAGGCAGACCATCGTTTGGAGTGTAGGTGGTGAAGGTGAAACTTCCGTTCTCATCGGAGACAGCCTGCCCCACATGGGGATTATCGGGATCCCCCTCGATCGGCATCGCATTAACCAGGACGCGCGCCGCCGGCTGTCCGTCAACGGTCAGCGTGCCTGTCACTTTGGTCAGTCCTTTTCGTGGTCCCGGGCCCTGAACGGTCGCGGGGCCGCCGCACGAAATCAACAGGACCGAACTCCCTAGCAGCAGGGCCGTAACAAGCGCCGGACGGAAGTAACTTCGCGACTGCATGGTTCTCTGGCTCCGTGGGAAGGGCTCTGATCCGTCAAACCAAAACCAGTCGGGCGGACGTTCCGGCGACTGACACATTCATCGAGGAATCATCAAAACCGGGAGAGAACGGCACGACCGCCATCAGAAAGATCCACTGGTCCGCTCCGTTGATAATACTTACCTGTTTGCGGCGGCAGCGCGAAAGACTCTCACTCCCAGAAAAGCATATTGAAACGATGTGCTGAATCAGGATGCAATATGAATCAAGAATACGCGAAGAATTGCCTTCCCGG
>CAZVJA010000067.1:21901-23626 GCA_964626885.1 uncultured Planctomycetaceae bacterium
GAAGAATTGCCTTCCCGGGCGCTGCGTTTCCCCAGACGAAACTCAGCAGTCCTCCCCTCGGATGCCTGAGTTTGCGATCGGCAGAAAATGAAACATGTCCAGTGAAAGCCGGTTTGTCCGGAAGGCCTTACGGCAAGTTGCAGATCGTGTGAGACTGGCTTCCCGCAACCACGTTTCTTAAAAGAAAACCTCCTCGGGGCAAACCGGCCGAGGAGGTCAATGATCTTCGGAACGAAAATTGTTCAGTGTCCAGCACTGACTCTTCAATTCAATGTACATGCGCCAGATCTTCAACCCCAATTTGTCAGGGTGATGGGAACACGGCACCGATCAAGGGTCAGTATGAAGCCACATCAAATCAGCTTTTTGTCAGGGCTGAGCTGCCGGCTTCTTGAGGTCAAACGGCCCGATGGTCATATCCTGCCCCGCAGTGACCAGAAACTTCAGCTTCGCATCACTCTTGTTCTTCTCGATGTCGTTGTATTGCCCCCCGAGTTGATCGGGAGGATTCCCGCCCCCCCCTCCAAAGACGAGTTGGGGCATCGTGAATGTCAGTACGTGCTCTCCCGCCGGGAGGCCATCGTTGTTGGCGTAGGTCGAGAAGGAAAAATTGCCATTTTCATCGGTGACCCCGTGTCCCATATGGGGATTCTCCGCGTCTCCTCCGATAGGGTTCGCCACAACGGCAACGCCGAGCGTCGGCTTCCCGTCGACGGTAACCGTTCCCGTGACTTTGCTCAGTGTCTTTCGCTGCTCCGGCCCCTGAACTTTTGTGGGACTGTCGCCGCACGAAACCAGCAGGCACGAACTCCCCAGCAACAGGATGGCCGGCAGCGCCAAACGGAAGTATCTTCGCGAGTGCATTGTTCTCAGGCTCCGTAAGGAATGTGTCTGATCCATCGAACCAGTCAGACGGACATGCCGGTGACTGGCACAAACAGAAATTCATATTACCTTCTCGTCCCGCGAAACCAACCACGACAAAGATCATCAGACGAGAGGGATGATTCGGATATGACTTCAGCGATTTTTCGGCGGCAGTCTCCCAAACGACGGTTTAGCGACGAATCAACCAGCCAAGAACCGCTCGAACTTGGGGATGAAAACCGCACCGGGCGACCAGCTTCGTCCGCGGAATCGGCTGGCGGAAATAAACACTGCCAATCGACCGGCTTGCTTGGGGCAGTACCGACAGATTGGCAGCTTACACAAGAAAGGTTCCGGCCCGCTACTAACAACGGGCCGGAACCCCGAAAACTTTGCAGAAAACTCTCCCGACTTACGGGGCAGTGAACTGCGACAGAGGCTCACCCTTCTCACGGGTAATCATGTAGCCGAAGGTCCGCTGAGCAATATTCTCGCTCAGGAAGTGGACCGTGCCGTCGCACATGACCACGTGCGAACCACCCGGATGGAAGCTGCGGATACCACCGCCTGCCTCGTTGGTGCACATAATGCAAGGACCCCCGGGTCCACCACCGACCGCTTCGGAGCCGCTGCCGTCATACAGAGACCCCTTGAACCATTGCTGGCTGAAACTGATTTCGCCCCACATTCCACCGCCGAGTGCCAAGCAGTATCCGACTTGGTTCGCCGGGGAGATGCCCAAGGCACCCAATGTGGCGACAAGCGCGGGATTTACGATGGCCGGCCAGCGAGCGACATGGGTAGGGTTGTTGGCATTCACCTTGATTCCCAGACGCCAGACGTAGTTACGCACCGGCA
>CAZVJA010000068.1:0-12526 GCA_964626885.1 uncultured Planctomycetaceae bacterium
GTCAGCGTGTTCTAACGTCGCTACATTACGCACATGCTGTCATGGAGAGCACGCGTACGCCGCTCCGCGGATGAGGCAACAGGAAAAGAGCCGAAACATGGCGACGATCAACGACAAACATCAACCGGGTCACCAGAAGTGGCTTTCATCGGCAGGTGCATCGGCATGTGCGGTATCGCTTCACTCCACGGTCGCGTAGGTGCTGACGCAAGTGAAGTGAAAGTCGGCCCTATGTTCGAGAGAGTGTTTTGGCGATACGAAAGCCGATCACGGGTTGGGGGGCATGTGGCATGACTTCACCACTATAGGCGGATTGGAACTCTACGTTGGAATGACTTTTGAAGCACCCGCCCCGATACACACGGACAAAGCCGTCAGCAGGGCCAGTTGGATCAACAACACTGTCCTCACTCAGCCTGTCCTTCCAGTCCCAGCAAAACTCGTGAAGGTTGCCAAGCATGTCATAAAGCCCCCATGCGTTGGGTTTCAAGTCACCAACAGGATGGGTCTCGCCACCAGCGTTGTTCTTATACCACGCATACTGGTGCAGCAACGACTCGTCGTCTCCAAAACTCCACTTTGTTGTGGTTCCGGCTCGACACGCGTACTCCCACTCCGCTTCGGTGGGCAAACGGTAACCCGTGTTGCCTATGATTGACACCTTTTTGCTGCCAATCTTGTAGCAGAGCGGCAGACCTTCCTTTTCACTCAAAAGATTGCAAAAGGTAACTGCGTGAAACCACGATATGGTTTCAACGGGACGACGACCATTGCCTATGAACTGGCTTGGGTTCTGCCCCATGATTCGCACGTATTCATCCTGAGTGACGGGGAATACGCCGAGTAGAAACGGTTGTGAAATCTCGACTCGGTGCTGGGGTCTGTCCGATTGTTTAGTTCGATCCGAAGCGGGGAATCCCATCAGGAATTGTCCAGCAGGGATTAGTTTCAGCTTCATCCCGATGGAGTTGGTGACAAGTTCGCCCGTCGGAACGCCGGCACCTTTGCTATCCGCCGCTGCGATGCTTGTGCGGATAGCCTTGGGGGCTTTTCCAAAGTGCTTATCGATGGGGCTGGTCCGCACTAAGCGGATTCCACACTTATTGTCTGGGTGACCGGAATTCCGCATGGAGGATCGGAGACCGCTGCAGTCTTCCATGTACGACCCACCTCGTATGACCCTGTATCCCTTAAACTTCTCCGGGCCAAACTTTGATGTCGGACCAGTTGGATCAATGGCAGGTAACTCCCCACCGTAGTCCGACTCGTAGTGGTCCCAGCACCACTCTTCGACATTGCCATGCATGTCGTGGAGTCCCCAAGAATTTGGCTTCAACTGACCGACAGGCTGTAATTTGTAGCCGCTGTTGTTCGAATACCATGCGTACTCCTTGAGGAGTGACGCATCATTTCCGAAACTCCAATCTGTCGCTGTTCCGGCCCGACAAGCGTATTCCCATTCAGCCTCCGTGGGCAGCCGGTAGCCACTACCTCCAAGTATTGAAACAGTTCTTTCGGGTTTCTCGCCGACAATTTCATAAAAGGGCTTTACACCCTCTTTTCTGCTGACCGCATTGCAGAACTCGACTGCGTCGTACCAAGAAATGTGGTGGACAGGAAGGCAATCATCGCCTTGCAAATGGTCCGGAGCGGTCCCCATCACCCGCTTATACTCTTCCTGTGTCACAGGGTATATGCCGACAAAAAACGGCGTGGTGATCGCGACTCGGTGTAGGGGGGCCTCGTGATAGTAGCCCACGGACCCCATGAGGAACTCGCCAGCCGGAAGCAATGTCAGCTTCATGCCGAGGGGGGTGGTGACGATGTCGCCGACCCGAACTTGAGAAACGACGGTGTCGCCGCCATGATCGTCACGCCGTGATCCGATGATCGTGCGAAGAATCTTGCCAAACAAACCAGATGGTTGATCGGAGGCAACAGAGGAAGATTTCTTAGCGGTCTGTACGCGGAGTGAAACTCGCCTCTTGTTGAGGAACGTCCCGATTGCCTCAAGTGCCCTGTCGTAATTCTCTGGTAGCTTATAGTGGATCGACGCCTCGTCCGGAGAACCCAAGGTCAGAATGTTTCGCCCCTCTTCAGCGAGGATGCAGTCGTCGAAGTCACTTGCCATACTCCTAGCGTGTCCGTATTCCTCAGAGAAATCGTCCTTGCTCAATCCGAACTTTGCTTCTGCTTCGCGGAGAAACTGCTTCTTGTCAGGCCCGGTCCCTTCAATGCTGAAACGTATCAGCTTTGGCCCAACATTGGATGTTACAATCGTGCCTGTGGGGCCGGGTTGACCATTGTCAGTGGCACGCTCGCTAGTCTGTACGGGTGGAGACTCTGCACGAGAGCCGGTGGATTTATGGAAAAACTTCCCAATCGCCTCCAATGCTTTGTCGTGATCTTTCGGCAAAACGTAATGCGTCGATGCGTCTCCACGAGCACCCAGCGTCAGGATTTTCCACCCATCTTCGGCGAGTATGCAATCGTCAAACCTTCTGCCGAAGTTGATAATGTCGCTGTATGCTAAGGCAAAGTCGCTATCGTCCAATGCAAACTGTGATTTGGCTTCGCTGACAAGCTGCTTCTTCAGTTGTTCACTGCCTTCGATGCTGAAGCCCATTTGTTTCACCTCTTTCGAATTCCCAGTCGAACAATCTTCCGCAACTAAATCGGCCAGATTTGGGCAGTGCGAGATCGAAAATATTATGCTGTATTTGACCTAAAATAAATAAAAAAGGCCACTTGCATCATCCGCAAGTGGCCTTTCGAGATGGAGGCGGCGGGAATCGAACCCGCGTCCTGTGATCCCTTAGCGACGGCTTCTACGTGCGTGTTTTGTCGATTGATCTCACTGCGGCAGGCTCGACAAACAAGGCCCGCTTGCAGCCAGGACACCACGTGTCTCACGTCGGGCGTAGCGTCCGTTGACCCGACGCCAGCCTGATTTTGCGACCAGCCTTCGGACTCCTCAGACGGGGATTCCTAAGCCGGGGATGCCGTTATTAGGCAGCCAAAGCGAATTGCTTTTCGGCAAATGTTTTTTGATCAGCTTTTAACGTGGCCAACTGATCAACCACGGCACGCCACCACCACCTGCGGTGACCCAGTCGAATCCAATCGCCCCCCAATATCGTGTTTGTGGAGGAGCTTGCGAGAACGCCTCGACCGCAGCCTCCCCGGATACTATGTAAAATTATTATCGGCAGGTGCCGGTGGGTCAACCAGCGATTCGCCAAGACGGGTGTCTGCACGAGGGGCGGCAACTTATTTCCTGCCGGGATATTAGGCCGATTTGCATCAGTGCCTGAGTACCTTCCGCAGGACAAAGATTGCCACGCAGAATAGCACTCCGTTGGCGACCCACATTGCCCAGGCAGGGTTGACTTGGCTGGTTTTCGAAAGGTTCATCATCAGTAGCGCGATGGGATAGTACATCACGAGGATGGGGACGAAACACATAAAAAAACTGGTGAGCACCTGTCGACGTGCTTGCAGGATGGCGAACGGACCTCCCAACAGGGCGAAGAAGAAGCAACTGGTCGAAAGGGCGAAGCGGCTGTGGATGGCTGTTCGGAACTTTGCAATGTCTGCACGGTTCGCCTCGAGATCGACATCGTACCGGTGCAAATCCTCATGGGCCAAATGGTCGAAATCTCCGATGGCCAGTGCCAGCGCCATTTCCACATCCCGTTCGATACGGCGATTTTCCAGCGATTGCGTCATGTCTTCGAGTGCCAGTCGATTCTGGCGAATACTCTTGTGCCGAGGATTAGCCCGTTTTGATTGCTCGCCCATCGGAAAGATAAACGGGTGTTCGGGAGCATGAAGGCGGTATTGTTCTCCGCTGTTGATATAAACGTCGGACAGATCGAGCTTGATGACCCGATTTTCCATATCGAAGTGGACTGATCCTTCGGCAGCCATGACGGTCTTCGGATCGCTCGTCGGGCTATTCGGGGGAGAATACTGAAACGTGGGACCGATCAGAGTTCTTCCTCGAACATCCTCAACGGCTATCGCAACTCCGACGTCATTTCGGACGTAATGATGTTGTGCTCTGAGAATGTCCAGGAAGATATCTTCCATCGCCAGGGTGATGGCATTCTCGATGTTCTTCGTAGCCCAGGGAATGGCCTGATCCTCGAGCACCAGCGAACAGATGCTGAGTATCCCCGCCATGAGATAGGATGGCCAAAGCAACGAAAGCGCGCTGATGCCGGCGGCCTTGGCGGCTGTTATTTCCTGATCGCCTGCCATTCGGCCATAGACGACGGTGACAGTCAGCAGCAGTGTTGCGGGAATTGTGAACGGAAGCAGACTGGGAACAATGAATGGAAGGATCTGAAGTACCTGGTACGGACCGAGACTGTTGGCGGTCGCTTCGTTGAAGATCCCGACAAAGATTAGAAGCACCGTAATGATGCTCAACACGAACGCGAATACGCGGAGCAGTTCGAGCAGGACGTAGCGTTGGAGCAGGGGCATGGAGGGTTGTTTGTTTCAGCGAGTCAAATCAACTTGCATGCGGGTTTTCCCCAGCCGAGGACAATGGCGTTGGGCCGAGCCTAAACGCTCTTCCAAAAAGGAGATAAGTCGGCAGCGTCGTATATGGAATGGCTGCGTGTTGGTCAAGGCGAGTTGGTGCCCCGTCGGAGTGGCGAGTGGGCCTCCAGAGCAATCGACTCGCTAGTGGGATATCCCGAACTGTTGCTGGCGACTGAAGTTCAGCTACTAATCGGCTGTGATCGACTGCACCCAGAGCGCCGGAGTCTGCCAATGGGGTATCGATCTCCGCGACCGCATGTTTTCTCCATATTTCCGAGCTTGACTAATGCGCGGAAGCGTCAAGTGTCGGGAGTTGAGCACCGGCTGCCACAGATTCGACGCATCCCCGCAGGCGTGGTGAAGCGCGACGGTTCCTGGTTCCGAAGATTTGGAAGGATTGTCCCGCGCTTTGCCGTTCGATCACCTGTCGCAACTTCACATTCGGATACCTTGGCGGAGAGATTTGGACATGGATTTTATCGTCCAGAACCAGTTAAGTGATGATCAATGGGCGCTTCTCGGCTGTGCCGCGGCTCTTGTTCTATCGGGGACATTGATGTCGTTGAGCTATTTCCTAGGCCAAGCGCGCAAGTCACATACGCAGGACCGGTCGAATCCTGGTATTCAGCTGGCTCCTCAGATCGTGAATCGCCAGGAAGACCGTAGAGCCGCATGAAGGATCTTACGGATTCTTCCGTATTTGGCGTCTTTGCCGAGAAATCGGGATATCCTGAAGAAGCCCGCAAGTTCCGACAAGTTGTTACAGCTTGATAGTGCGAGGTTTGCGAACGACATTTTCGTTCTGGGGTCGTCCAGAACTCGCTCCGGGCATCTTTGTGAGCTAGGTTCAGAGAAAGCCCTTCGGAATTCCAGATTTCCGAATGGGATCCGGCAAGTACGAACGATCGGGACGATTTCAAAGAGGCTCCGCCATGCAGTCCAGCCACGCAACGGAAACGCAAACTCCGGTCCGCTCCAGTATGGCGGACGATCCCGACTTCGCGGAACTTCTGGAGTTGTTCTATGTGTCGCTGCAGGAGGCGAAGGAGAATCTGAGAAATCTCTTTGCGTCGAATAACATTGAGCAGTTGCAGCGCGAAGCGCACAAATTGAAGGGAGCGGGAGGTGGCTACGGCTTCGAAGGTTTGACGACGGAAGCCGCCGATCTCGAAACTGCCTGCAAGACCGGTGACGTGGTTCTGATCGCCG
Organism: uncultured Planctomycetaceae bacterium; assembly: GCA_964626885.1. Lineage (GTDB taxonomy): Bacteria > Planctomycetota > Planctomycetia > Planctomycetales > Planctomycetaceae > CAZVJA01. The sequence goes on from CAZVJA010000068.1 coordinate 5,761, forward strand.
AGCGTCTGGAAAGCCTGCTTGCCTACGCATCAAGGATCGAGGTCTAGCACAAAATTCCCGAGTTTTCCGTCGCGATCGAGTTGTCGGCGATGTAGACTCGAAGGTCGTTAGCGGTTTCCAGGCCCACTGTCGTGCCCTAGGATTTCACCCGCGCATTCCGCAAGCACCCTGCAGCTTGTTGAACTCCGGCTCCGAAATGGGACGTTTTCACGCGGATCTGCTTCGATGCCATTATCTCGTTCCAGGCCGCTTTGGCAGCGTGTCAAGACAAAGTCATGGAGAGGGGCGAAGGAGCTTCGCTGGTTATTTTCGATTAATCCGAAATGCTCGCCGAAAGTGCTGTTCGTCGTTGGAGCACAGCGTTCCGGAACGACCCTCCTGATGCGTCTGTTTGACGCAGACATGCGAGCGCAGGTCTACCATGAACAGAGCGTACTCAACCGCACCGATGGAGATCGGCTGAGGTTGCGGCCGATTTCTGAGGTAAACCGGATTCTTTCGCGAGTGCGTCACCCATTGGTCGTGGCCAAGCCTCTGGTAGAAAGTCAGAACATTCGGGAAATCCTCGCCAATGTTCCCGGTTCTAAGTCGTTGTGGGTTTTTCGCGGCTTTCGAGATGTTGTGCAGTCGAACGTGCGGCGATTCGGCGGGCAGCTAAAGCATTTACAGCCGATCGTCGACCGTAACACCAGCGATTGGCGCGGCGAACGTGTTTCGGACCAAACGCACGCCTTCATTGCCGAGCGATTTTCGGAAGCTTTGCCGCGGCAGGATGCTGCTGCGCTGATGTGGTACGCCCGAAACATTCTCTTCTTCGAGCTGGAACTGGATCAGCATCTGGACGTCCTGGCATGCCGTTATGAGGATCTCGTCAGTCAGCCTCGAGAGACATTTCGGGGTGTCTATGAATTTCTCGGAATGCGCGAGCCGACAGCCAACTTCGCGGAAGTTCACGCGGATTCCGTCGGGCTGGGGAGTGGCGTGGAGATCGATCCGGAGATAGAAAGAATCTGCCTGGAGCTTGAGTCACGAATCTCAAAGTCTTTGATGGTTTCCGTTGAATAAGTGCATCCTTGTTCAAGGAGTTCGCGAAACGGTTTTCCCTTGCAACCATTGGGTTTGGGAGCGACTATGAGAAGGCCGCTCCGAGGGCGGTCGTGGGCCAACGTTGCAATGTCAATTGTCGTCTTGCCGGCGGGTGTCAAATTGCGGCCTTTGCTTCACCACATGCCAGTCCAAGGTCAGGTAAGAGAGTAACTCTAGTCCAGAAATACCGAGGAGATTTAGATGCGGATCTTGTCGCGAAGTTTTGTGGTTTTGTGCCTGATCGCAGTCGGCTATGTTCTGGGGGCCAGCGGCGCTTTTGCGCCGTCGTCATCGCTGGCGGAAGAAAAACAAGCAGGGCCGTCCAAGGAAGCTCTCGAGAGCATCAAAGGCGCTACGACCGCGCTCAATGCCACGATGGCTTTGCTTCAACAAGAGGGAGCGTATGTCCCTGCGATCGTCGGCATCAATTCCTTTGCGACAACCGTTGGCGGAGTGAATGCCATCGAAGATTTGGAAACGGGACGTGGTGTTGATCCCGAAACATTCGCCGGCTTGTATGCGAATCAGGCGGTTGCCGAAGTTGCTGCGCACTTGGGAAAAGATGAAGAAGGACGCGTCACCTACAAGAACAAGGTCGTACGGATGTACTCGGTTGCGCGTCTGAAGGATTTGTTTGCCCGGCGCACGGGGAAGGCAGAAGGTATCGAGGCCAAGCCATAACGCCGTCGTTTTCCGAGCGGAAACAGTTGCCCGCCCGCATGGCAGCCAAAGTCATTGCGTTAATGTTCGGGCGCCTTGCTCGGCATTCGCCTGCATTTGCAATTCGGCATGGCAGGGGAGGGTTTTCCAACTTGTCACCCGTCGGCCCCGTTTGTCGCGGGCTGAGATTTTGACGACCATCCCGGCTTCGGCGTCTCGTGGATTCTCGACGGGAAAGCAAAAGCATCTTCGACACGATCGTTCACCGGTTTTTTCGAACGGCTTGTGCCGGTCCTCAAAGTTTGCGAGATCGCGGCTCGCAAAATAGTAAGCCTGCTTCGTTTCCCCGAAGTTCCACTCGCACGATACGGCGTCAATCGTAAATGTAGATTTCGGGTCGGTCGTGACAGAGACGTGAAGCTGGGAGTTGAAGGCGGATACGCTGTTGGCGTCGACATCGCTGCTGAAATTCGTCGTCGAATTTTGAGCGACCGACCAGACTGCGGAAGCATCCAAGTCAGGTCGGTCGGCCGGTAGTTTAACGAGGGTTGCCTGGATGGCAGAACCGGGTTCGCCACGGAGGTGAATTCTCCGGGCACCTGGGCCGGCGGCGCCCCGAAGTTCGAGGAATACAGTTGCCGTCCCCTTCAACACGAAGGCCCGCGCGCCGGAGTTCACATCCCATGTTTCGGTCCTGGGCCCTGCTAGCCCCCACGACGACAATCGACCATATGGGTCGAGCGAGTCGTAAGCTCCGAATCGGAGTGGCGCCACTCCTACTGAGTGCATTCGTCGGTCTTGAGATTCGGTTGGAGCACATTGAGGCAGTATCAATGCCAGGTTCCAGTACCGATACAAGTCGTGAAATTTTCGCCCGGTAGCGAGTTCCAAACCTTCTTTTCCTCGCTTCGGATTCTGGATCAACTTCGTCAACAGTTCATCGCCGAATTGATCAACGCACCATCGTAGAAACAGATAAGTCGCTCCCCGGCATCCGTGATCGCGCCACAACCCGGCCCGATAATAGTCCGGAACGACGAGCGGATATTTTTCCGGTTGATTCAGAAATCGGCTGACTCGGTAATCGATATTGCTCCAGCCGGAGTCGCACAAATTTTCCGCACAATGGGCGATGGCTTCGTTGAGCCAGTCTTCCTCGTCCGGGAGCCCGTCACAGTCAAATTCTCCCGGCAACCGTTCGCTGAAACAGACTGCATGTGCATATTCGTGTGCCAGCAAGGTTTTTAAATGCGGTCCTGGTCGAAGATTGGGATTCAGGTAAAGCATGTCGCAGTGGTTGCTGAACGGTTCGGGAATATCGAGTCGGAAATCGCTCCCGCGCGTGAAACCACCTAACGATGTCCGCCCTCCTTGCAGCCGATCAAGCCAAGGGCTTAAGAGCACGGTGAAACTTTCGTCGCCATCGACGTCTCGATAGCGTCCCAAACTTCGGCTGGTGATGGGAATGATTTCTTCGTCGAACAGTCGGACGATTTCACCGACGAGACCGGGAGCCAGCTGTCGCGTGTCGAGTTGCTGATCGAGATAGATGCGAACGTTTCGTCCTTTGCCTACAAGCGAGCTGAGAACCTTTGCATACTGCTTCTTGTCATCCAGACTTCCGTCGGTGACATGGAGATAAAACGTTTTGACTGCGGTGGGGTCGGAGAAACGCCCAGCGTCACTTCCTGATTGTCGGGCCAAAGTTTCGACAAAAACTTGCGATTGAACAGTCGTAGAATCGTGCTGATGGCAGGTCATGCGCGATGAGGCAACCGAAGTGGTCGCTGAATGTGCAGGGGAAGGCTCGGGACGGCAGTGCCTGCCTTTTGGAACCGATGCTCTTGCAGGGGAGATGCCTTCGAGCCTCTGTGCGGAGAAAGCGGTGATCTCCGGGACGGCCTCGCATTCGAGAGACAGTTCGTAGGTCCGAGATGCCAGGCCGAGGCTGCTCAGGACGAGGTAATACCGCTCTCCGTCAGCGAATGAGAGGTCAAACTTCGAGCGGTCGGATGTTACGTCGATGGCATAGGGAACCCCCTCTTCCGGGGGATGCTCCGAAGTCTCGTGAGAGGCAGCCTGAGAACAAAACCAAATCATTCCCCAGGCGGCGATTAGCCCCAAAAGGAGCGAAATCCCGAGCTTGGGGAGCGTCATCCGCGATCCTCGCGTTCAGCTTTGGCGACGGCGGGACGCGAGGAAAGTTCGGAACAATTCTCTCAATGTTCCAGGTGCGCATTCCGGGCGCGGCGTCCGGAAAATTTCGCGTCTCTGGAGTTGTTCATCGGACAGCTACAACCCCGGAAATGAGCAAAATCGGTTCAATGAGATGAGGCATATCAAACCTGTGGAAAAGGGGCAGGATTTGACTAATTCGGCACGAACCTTTGTTCAGGGGGGGCCGCTGGAAAAGTGGCTAAAATCCGTTTGGAATTCCCACGGAAAAATCGAGTGTTGATAACGCACATGGGCTTGGTTTCCATGAGGGGAATTTTAGATAATTCAGCAAATTTAAGGGGAATTTGCTACTATGAGGTCCAACAGAGAATATAGAATCAATGGGTGTTTTCTGTTCGATACAGCAGTTAGAAATCCGGGCCCAGACAGGTCGGTAGCCGGTGGAGGGTACCGTTCCATCTTTGGGGAGTTTCGCAATGATGTCGAAGTATCTCTGTAGCGTTCGTCCAGTGATGGCGTGTTTGGCGGTCGGTTTGTGGGCGGGCTCCGCCTTGGGGGCGGATGAGCTAACACGAGAAAGTCATCCGATTGCGGGGGTTTATGCCTATTCGGCTCCTGGCGGTGAGGCGTACTTCGCATTGGCGTTGAAAGCGAAGGGGAACCACCAAACTGCTGAGCCGCGCGATCACGTCGTGTTGGTCGATACCTCTGCCAGCCAGTCAGGGGAGCATCGGACTCAGAGCTTGGCGGTTGTGCGCGAGCTGTTGGCCGCCCTTCCGTCGAATGACCGAGTCGCGCTGTTTGCGGTAGATGTTACGGCAGACCGATTGAACCCGGAATTCAGCTCTCCGGTTGGGGATGCTGCGAAGAATGCACTGTCGAAGCTTGATCTCCGGGCTCCACTCGGTGCGACGAATCTGCCTGCTGGCCTTCGAGCCGGCTTGGCAGCAGTTGGGGATCGTTCGACTTCGATGATCTACATTGGCGACGGCATGAGCGTCGCCGGATTGATTCAGAAGCCTGAGATGTCGGCTTTGCTGAGCGAGATGGCAAGCCGCAGGATTGCGTTCCACAGTTACGCTGTCGGGCCTCAAACGGATTTGCAGTTGTTAGGCGTGTTAGCACAGCAAACGGGCGGCACCTTGCGATTCGATCAGGCTGATGCTGAGAAGGACTCACCGCAGGTCGTGGCTCGTGATTTGGCAGCCGCAGCGCGCGGACGTGTATTTTTTGCCGAAGAAATTCGAGCAGAGTCAGCCGCCGATTTGCAGCTGTTATCAGTGTCGCTTCCCTTGCGTGCCGATCGAGCGACAATTTTTCTGGGGCGCGGGTCTTTGCCGGAGTCGTTGAAGGTTACAGCCAAAGTTGACGGTGAGCCGATGACTTGGTTGCTTTCCGCCGGCAATAAACAAGCTGCAGGATCCTATCTGGCGGCTTTGTATCGTCAAGCGTCATCGAACGGTGGGTTCTGTGCCGCGTCGGCGGGGACGGAATTGCTGATGAGAGCCCAGCGTGATTTCGACGTGGAAATGGCGGAACTGGCTCGTTCCGGAGAAGTCGCGATTATCGCGCGCAACCTCGACGCCGCTACTGCGGTGAGCGATAAGATTCTCGAAAACGATCCGGCGAACGCTCGCGCACGGGCGATCGCCGACGCCGTTAAGAACATCCAAACGACCGAGGTTGCACAGGCGGCGGCTCCTCCAACTCCAGGAAATCAAGCCTTGGAATCGCAAAAAGGGCCCCCGAGTGACGGTGCCCTGACTCAGTATGAAAAGCTGAAAGCGGTCAAAGGGCAGCAACTGACGAACGAAGTCGCGCGCGTGATTGAAGCGGCTCGTAAGGCCGCCTTTGAGGAGCCCGAAGCGGCGCTATCCGAATTGAAGCGCCAGGATGCGACCGTTCGCACGGCAACCGACATTGACCCGGATGTTCGCAACCAATTGGTCCGCAGGCTGGCCAGTGCAATGCAGGAAGTCCGCGTCCAAAAAGAACGAGACGATCAGAAGAAGTTGGCACAGGCCGAAACTAGGGCGGCGATTGAAGCACAAAAACGGGTCGTTGACCAGTTCTTGCGTGAGGAAGAGCGATTTACGCAACTGATTGACCAGGTCCGGGCTTTGATGGCCGAAGGCTACGCCGGCAGGAGTACCGAACTCGCTTCGGATGCATTTGAGGAAGCCGAAGCCGTGGCTCGCGTGTCGGACAGCATCCGTCCTGGAAGTGCGACGTCGATGGCTGCGATTATCTGGGCGGAGGCAGCAGGCCAGATCAGCAAGGCATACCGCATGCGAGCGCTGCGGAACGATAAATTCTTGGAAACCTTGTATCAGGTGGAACTCTCGCACGTGCCGTTCCCGGACGAGCCGCCGATTCTCTGGCCGAATGCCCAGGTGTGGCGAGCCCTGAGTGAACGTCGCAAGAAGTGGGCTTCGGTCGATCTGCACCGAAACAGTCCCACCGAGGAACATGTGGAGAAAGTTCTCGAGGATTTGACACAAGTCCAGTTTGACGGAACACCATTGAGCGAGGTGATGGATTATTTGGCCGACGTTCACGGTTACACGGTGCTCATCGAAAAAGACGCTTTGGAAGAAATTCCAATCGCTCCAGACGACCCGGTTTCCATTTCGATTTCCGGTATTCCCCTACGAAGTGCGCTGAAAATTATCCTAGAACCTCGGCAACTGACGTACGTTGTTGAAGACGATGTAATGAAAATCACAACGATCGACCGAGCCCGTGAAAAGCTTCAGACCCGGGTATATCCTGTGGCTGACCTCGTCATTCCAATCCAAAGCTTCTCCGGCGGTGCTGGCGGTGGTGGCTTCGGCGGCGGTGG
>CAZVJA010000068.1:12626-23609 GCA_964626885.1 uncultured Planctomycetaceae bacterium
TTCCAATCCAAAGCTTCTCCGGCGGTGCTGGCGGTGGTGGCTTCGGCGGCGGTGGTGGTGGTTTTGGCGGTGGAGGGGCCGGTGGGTTTGGCGGCGGGGGAGGTGGTTTTGGTGGCGGGGGAGGTGGTGGGGGCGGTGGCTTCTTCAGTGTGCCGGCAGGTACGACGAATCGCCGTGTGAAGCCAAGTGCGCAACCAGAACGTGAACTTGCCGATCCCGAGGTAAATGGATTGCTGAAAAGTATCCTCAAGGAAGGAAAGGGGAAGGAAGCCGCGCCAAAAACGAGTCGCCGTGATTACTCCAGCGGGCAGGCGTTTGCACAGGTCTCCGATCGACGCGAGTCAGAAATTCGGAAAAAAAAACTGCAATTGAGCCGTTAAATTCGGCGGCTGAGGCAGGTGGGGCTGAGGGCCGGCAGGAAGTGAAATCGAAGCGGGCTCGGTCTTTAGAGACCGATTCCGCTTTTTTTGTTAAGGCCGACAAAGAGACTGGAACTGGGCTACCGCTGGATGCATCCGCGAAAACGCCTCGCGAAATCTGGGACGACTTCTTCAGCAAGCGCCAACCGAAACCAGAAGTTGTCAGCCAACTCATCCTCAGTCTGCATGAGGAGCGAAAATACGAGCATGTGATCGCCGCGATTGAGGCAGCGCTCAAGAGCGGTCAGTCGCAACCTTGGATGTACGATGTACTCGCTCTCACTCTCGAATTGGCGGGGCGACCGAAGTCCGAGGTCGAACGCGCGCTGCTCTCCCGTGTCGATTTTACCGCCACCGATGTGCCGAGCATGCTCTATTCGGCGGCTTACCTCACTCGATTCGGCGGGCGGAAGCAAGCGCTGCGATTGTATCGCCAGGTGTCGACACTCGATCCGACACGTCCCGAACCATACATCCTGGGACTGCCATTGGCGCGCGAGTTGAAGGATCATGACGGAATTCGTTGGGCTAGCGCGGGTATTCTCATCTCCGCCTGGGGCAAAGATCACGAGCAATTGCATTTGAAGGCTGAAGACGCCGCCGTCGAAGCAACGAACGAACTTCGCAAAGCAGGACGTGCAATGGACGCAGACGCTTTCGAGCGAGCGATTCAGGAAGCAAAACGACGGGATCTGGTTATCGAACTGACTTGGAGCGGCGAAGCCGACCTGGATCTTTCCGTGGACGAACCCGCGGGAACACGCTGTGGTGCCGATAATCCACTGTCGCGCGGTGGTGGGGTTCTCCTCCGTGACGGATACGGTCCCGAACAGAAGAACTGTCACGAAGAATATGTGTGTGCGCTCGGAGTGTCCGGGGCCTACCGTGTGCGTGTGCGTCGCGTGGACGGCAATGTCGTGGGAAACCGCGCGCAACTCACCATCCGGCGGGCGTTTGGTTCTTCAGAAGAATCGACTCAGGTATTCACCCTGCCGATCTCGCGTGTTGATACAACGCTTCTGGTATTGCTTCCGGAAGGGAGACGGGCGGAATTGAAGCCCGAGGGAACTCACCCGAATGCGGGCGCTGCCGGCGGACAGCAACAAGGGAAGGCGAGCGACCCTCATATCAACGGGAATCTTCAGCGGGAATCCGCAGTGGTTGGGGTGCTACAGCGATTCGGAGCCTCAAGGGAACGTGCTGCCCTTCTTAGCGGCGATCCACGCGCGCTTAGACGCGCAGTCACGGCACAACAGACAGGTTTTCAGACAATCTCCGGTGGACCCTCCGCTGCGCGCGCGGGATTTCCCGTCGCGACAGGTATCGGACCAGGTGTTGGGCCAGGTGCCGTCGGGTATACGCCAATCGTGACGAATATCTCTGACGGCGTTTCGTTGGGAGCCCTTGCAGTCGTTTCGGGCGATCGACGTTACGTGCGATTGTCGCTCAACCCGACATTTTCAGCGATCAGTGATGTCTTTACATTTACGTTCTTGAGCGCTCCCGGCGTGGGAGGGCCACCCACGGGAAACTAACATATTTTCCCAGAGCTCTGAGAAGTTCCTGCAACAGCATAATTCCAAATCAGTGCTTGCGAACCAGGCCGGGGGTGACGTCGATGTCGAGTGGTGCCACCTCTCCGCGCTTTAGCTGCTCCCAGGCGATTGCTGCCATGGCCGCGTTGTCCGTGCACCACTGAATCGGTGCGACTATCAGCTCGACGTCTGACTCGCGTGTCATTTCTTTCAAACGTTCCCGCAATCGCTTGTTTGCTGCAACTCCTCCGCCGACGCAGAGTGTCCGTCGTCCGGTCATTGAGATTGCGAGTCGGCACTTTTCCACGAGTACATCTACGATTGCCTCTTGGAATCCGGCCGCCAAATCACACACCCGTTGGTCGTCTAACTGTGGGGGCGTATCCCGCGATCCGGGGTTTCCATGTGCTTCGTAGAGAAGAGCGGTCTTCAATCCGCTAAAGCTGAATTCCAACTGTTTCGTATGGATCAACGGCCGCGGAAAATCCACGATTCGCGGGTTGCCAGACGCGGCGGCCTTCTCGATGGAGGGCCCTCCGGGGTAGGGGAGTCCGAGAATCCGGGCTCCCTTGTCGAACGCCTCACCCGCCGCATCATCAATTGTCGAACCAACCAACCGGCAATCGACGGCGCTCGGGCAGTCGTACAAGTTGGTATGCCCTCCGCTGACGACAAAACCAAGTGCCGGAAAAATATCGCGACCTGCCGCCATCCGGCAGGCATAGATATGGGCTTCAATGTGGTTGACTGCAACTAACGGGATTTGTAGGGCGTACGCCAAGCTCTTCGCGGCCGTCAGGCCGACTAGTAGCGATCCCACCAACCCCGGCTCCGTGACCACCGCCACAGCGCACAAGTCACGGAAGAAAACCCCCGAACACCGCAAAGCTGACTCGATCGTGGGCAAAATGCGTCGTACGTGCGCCCTGGATGCAATTTCCGGAACAACCCCGCCGTAACGGCGATGTAACTCATCTTGGGAGGCCACGACGCTTGAAAGGACAGTCAGATCCTCATCGACTACTGCCGCCGCAGTTTCATCGCAAGAAGACTCGATCGCAAGCATGAGCTTACGGCCGGATTGGTCTACGAACTTGCTGCCCACACCGGTGGTGCGCCCAGGATGGCTGTTTTCCGAATTGTTCACGATCGGTTTGTTGCAGGGATCGGGAGTCTCTGAGGCACCAAAGTCGTCGGCTTTGACGCCTCCACCGGCTTGTTATTCGGCTTGGCTTCACTCGGCTTGCCCGCCGTCGGAGAACCTGAGTTACCGTCGATCAGCTTTAAGACAGCGTCAACGCCTTTTTCGAGTTGTTTATCCTTATAATCGCTTTTAGGAGGGCCGGACTTGCTGAGGACATCGCGCTCGCGGCGATAGTCGAGGTACTTTCTGTTTTCGTCGAGGTCGACTTTAACGTCGTATCCAGCGTCGGGCACGACTCCCCATTCGTCGGAATCCGTGGCACCCGGGAAGCGATGGATATTCTTTCCACTGGGGCGGTGGTAACTGGCGGTTGTCAGCTTCAAGGCGCTTTTCCGGCCTTCATGCCCTTCATCAATGTCAATGACGTTCTGCACGCTTCCCTTGCCCCACGAACGCTCGCCGACGATCACTGCTCGCTTGTGGTCTTGCAGGCAGGCACTCACGATTTCGCTAGCCGAGGCGCTGAAATGGTTGATCAGGATAACCATGGGAAAACCGCTATAGGTTCCTTCTTTCTTGGCTTCCCAGCTGCGTTCGGGTGTGTTGCGCCCTTTCGTGCTGACGATTTTTCCGGACTCAATAAACATGTCGCAGATTTCGGTCGCCTGGGAGAGCAATCCGCCGGGATTGAACCGCAAGTCGAGGATCAGCCCTTTCATGCCTTGTGAAACGAGTTCGTCGAGGGCAGCACGGAGTTCGTCGGCACTTCGGCGACTGAAATGCGTGAGGCGGATATAGCCGACCTTTTGCGATCCGTCGAGCATGAAATCCCAGTTCTCGCCATCAGCTTTGTATCTATCTCCCAACACCGTGGCAACCTGGATAATATCTCGGACGATTTTGATCTGCTGCACGTCATCAGATCCGGAATGACGCACTCCGAGGGTAACCGGATCTCCTGGCGTCCCTTTCAGCAGTTTGACAACTTTTTCGATGTCCTTCGGCGTCTTGAATTCTTCTGTCGACTTGCCGTCGATTTCCATGATGACATCGCCGGCTTTGATTCCCGCCTTGTACGCTGGAGTGCCGGGTAGGGGAGTCATGACCATCGGGCGCTTCACATGCTCGTCGATCTGGACTTGCATGCCGACGCCGCCGAACTCCTTTTCAACCTCCTCGCTGAACTGAGTCAATTCTTCCGGGCTGATATACGACGAATACTGATCAAGTTTTCCGACCATTCCCTGAATCGCGGCTTCCATCAGTTCGCGGCGGTCAACCTCTTTCACATAATTGCGATCGACCTGTTCGAACGTCTCAACGAACAGCTTCATCAGTTCGTAGTATTCCTGGTCTTTCTGTTTAGCGCCTTCGTTCGCCTTTTCCGGAGCTGCAATCACAAACGCCGAGACGACCAGCACCATGAGACCACAAGTCAATGCGCCCACCAGACGCTGCCACGACTTCGCCATTCGGTTCTTCTCCCGGCGTTATGAAAGTTTCGAACGACCCGACACTTTCGCGAGGCAACGGCGAATTCCTCAAGCCAAAGACTTATGAAATTCATCCCCACTTCACGACGGGGTTGCTCACATAAGTTTATGAGAACATCGGACTTTCGGCAAGATCCGGCAATTCAATCCCCCTTGCATTTGACGTCGGGCGGGTAAGCCTTAAGGCCGTGCAAATCACGCCGGGCCTGATATGATCGCCGTGTGCGAGATATTACAACTGCTCGTCGACGCTGAAATGGGCAGAAGGCGGGGGCGGATGCGTAACGTTGTGGAACTCATCGTTGGACCGGCAGGAAGCGGCAAGACCGCACAGCTTTTGAGCCATTACCGTCGGGCCTTAGGCGGCAGGATGAGCGGACGCACCACGGCGACAACGTTGTGGCTGACTCCTACGAGTCTTTCACGTCGCAATCTACTGGCTCAGCTTCCCGATGCGTCGCTCCCTATCTGTTTCGCACCAAATATTTTTACGTTCGACGAGTTCGCAGAACAGGTACTCGAGAGTTCTGGAGAGGCCGTTCACCCAATTAGCGACCCGGCACGACGGCTGCTTGTCTCGCAGCTTATCGACGATCTCCTGTCGAAAAACGAACTGAAATACTTCGCTCCCATCGCTCAAACGTCCGGCTTTGTTGATTTGGTTCTGGGGTTTATCGCGGAATTGAAGCGGAACGAAATCTGGCCGGAACGGTTTGTCGGCGCGTGCATGGAGCGCGGACGAGAAGATTCGGGAATGGCGATCGTCGGTGGCGACCGCGGGCTCGGGAGTAAAGATCGCGAGCTGGCGCGGATTTATGAACGGTATCAGGAGCTGTTAAATCAGCACGACTTGTATGATGCCGAGGGGCGATTTTGGTCGGCACGCGATGTCCTGAAGCGAGGGAGTCGGGGACCGTTCGACCAGCTGTCTCTGGTCGTGGTCGATGGCTTCGCGGACTTTACTCATACACAGTACGAGATTCTTGCGCACTTGTCGCGATGGGCCGAGTGTCTAATGATCTCTTTGCCGGGAGAATCAACGATTCACCCCGAGCTGATGCGACGTCACGACTTATTCGCGAAACCGGCAGCGGCGAATTTACGGTTGAACGAACTGTTCGAAGGTAGCTTAAATACGTTCGTGTGTGATACGTCATCGCCGTCGAATGATCGCCCCTTCGCACTGCGGCATTTAGGAGACTTCCTTTTCACGAATCCGCGCGAAATTCCCCGTGCGACGGATGCCACTGGGATCGAGGTGCTTGCTGTCACGGGGCAAGTGGGAGAAGTACGTGCCCTGGCCGAGGGCGTAAAACAGCTTTTGAGTGAGGGTGTGGGGCCGGATGAAATCATCATTGCCGTCCGATCGCTTGAAGATTACGCGGATCTCATTGAGGAAACCTTTTCGGCGGCGGGGATTCCATTCGCGTGCCCCCCCGCGGGGCGCTTCTCCCACGCACCAATTTTGAAAGCTTTGGTGGCTGTATTGCACCTGGAGAGCGAAGACTGGCCGTTTGAGCGGCTGAAATCGCTCCTGTTGTCGAATTATCTGCAGCCGGAGGATCGTGCGGCGTGGGAACCCCGCATACGAGTGCGTGCCGTGTCGGCACTCCGGCAGTTAGGCACCGCGTCGGGGCGAGAAGCTTATCTGAAAGGTCTGCAACGAGCCATTGAGGAAGCTGGAGGCATAGAGTCAACAGCGTCGGGCGGTGATGTATCAGCCCGGAACGGTTCCGGCCGCAGTTCCGGCGACGAAGAAGAAGATGGCGGCAGAGGTCGGCCGGACGATGCAGAATCCCGTTTGCAAGCAGCCAGGAATGCACAGGATGCATGTGTCCTCCTGGAACAACTCATGTCTGCGACAAAACGGTTGCGAGTCCGTGCGCCGTTCCGTAAATGGGTGGAATTGCTGCTTACTCTAGCGAATGAACTGGGGATTTCGCCAAGACTTCGCAATGTGGGCGAAGCTGTCGAGGCTACGATCGTGGATCAGGATCGAACTGTATGGAAGCACTTTGAGAGAATGCTCTTTGATGCGGCGCAGGCTGTAACACTGATCGACGGCGAATCGCGATCGATAGGGCTCCGCGAGTTTACATCGCAATTAATCGATCTCATCCATGCTCGGCGACTGCCGCACAATTTGCGAGAAACTGGCAGCGTGCGAGTTCTCGAAGCAGCCGATGTGCGGAATCTGGATGTGCCCTATCTTTTCGTGGCTGGTCTGACGGAAAGCAGTTTTCCTCGTGCCCGGCATGACGATTGCCTCTACAACGAGTCGGAACGGAAGAGCCTGAATGCACTGGGATTAACGCTCGCGCATCGTTCGGCCCACAGCCAGGATGAGATGCTTCTGTTTTACCAGGTCGTGACGCGAGCCCGGAAAAAATTGACCCTGAGCTATCCTTCCGTGAATTCGTCCGGGTTGATTCTGTATCCAAGCCCGTATCTCATGGCAATCTGCGATCTTTTTAAGCCGAGTGCCCTCGATTTTCGGACGGTCGGAGACCTTGATCCGGTCCCATCAGGCCGGTCAATTCTAACAGATGCGGAACTTAGACTCGTAGCGACCGCGGGAGTACGCGAGAATCAGCCGGAACTGTTCCGTGCATTCTGCGACCAACCTCGGACAGGAGCGATCGGGCGGAGCGTTCTTGCGGCTGTCGACGCCGCCGTCGCACGGTTTTCGACGCGCGGCTTCACGGAATACGAGGGGCAGCTTCATCTTCCCGGGAGCGCCGCCGATCTCGCCGCTCGGTTCCCGCCGAATTACCAATTTAGTGCAACGCAGTTGGAGCAGTACGCATTCTGCCCATTCCGATTCTTTCTTTCCAACGTGCTGAAGATTGTGCCACTTAGTACAGTCCAGACTGCAACCGATTACTTGGGAAGGGGAGTTCTGTTGCACGATGTATTGGCGGAACTCCATCGTCCCATGGAAACGGAAGAATCTTCCTCGAAGAATGATGTGACTGACTCCTCATCCATCGTTGATCGATTTCGTGCACTTGTCCAGCAGAAGTTAGAGCGGAGACTGACCGATTCGGATTTGCAGAGCGCGCTGCGGGAAGTCGAACGAATGCTGTTATGTGACTGGGCGGAAGCTTACGGAGATCAATACTCGGCTTATCGCGCAGCGTTTGCGGAAATCTGGGGCTCCGCACCGGAGACGCGATTCGTGGAAACCGCGTTCGGCAGCGCACCAAGCACGAATGGTATGGAACAAGAGACTTCATACCGAAGCCTCCTGTTCGGCACGGCGAAGAATAAAACACATGTGCGAGGGAGGATTGATCGGGTGGACGTGGGATTCGTCGAGGATCGGCGAGTATTCAATGTCATTGACTACAAAACCGGCAGCCCGCCGCGGTTCGATTTTGAAGATGTGGCTTCCGGAAAGTCGCTGCAGTTGGCGCTCTACACCATCGCGGTCATGCGATACGAATTGGCAGGGCGCGGCGCAATGCCGTTTCAAATGGGCTATTGGAGTCTCCGCGAGACCGGTTATGTCTCTGGTTTGAAGGGGGGGCGTTCGAAGAAGCCGGAGCCCCTCACGCCGGAGTCGATCCAGCAGTTAGAACAGACACTCGACGAGTTCGTCCCGAGACTCGCATCGGGGATTCGCTCTGGAGAATTCCCCGTGATGAGTCTCGATGACGATTGTACCGGCCGCTGTCCATACAGCACTGTTTGCCGCGTTAATCAAATTCGCCCTCTGGATGAATCGTTGGAGAAACGGCGGAATTCGAACTCAACGCGCACGCTCCGAAATTGATCCGTCAAATCCATTGTTGGCACGTTTGTGTCGCACCACCACGCTGTCAATCGATCGCACGGACCCATGGCAAACGACGTTGCACAACTCACCCCGCAGCAACAAGCCGCGATTTATACGCGGGGAGTGTCGATTGCCCTTTCGGCGGGGGCGGGATGCGGCAAGACGTTTGTTCTCACTCGGAGGTATCTGGCGTCCCTTGAGCCTGAGTCCCAGGCTAAGAAAGCAGGCTCAACTCGACGACGAAAGTCATCCGAGTCGAACGTCGCGCAGCACGATCGTGATCTTCTCCACGGTGTGGTGGCCATCACGTTCACGGAACGGGCGGCGCGAGAGATGCGCGACCGAATTCGCGCCGCGTGCCAGGAGAAGCTACAACAGGTCGATGCGGATGATCCCGCGCAGGTTGAGCATTGGCTGGCGATACTGCGATCGCTTGATACCGCGCGGATCAGCACGATCCACTCTTTTTGCGCGGCTCTGCTCCGATCGCACGCCGTTGAAGCAGAGGTCGATCCGCAATTCACCGTTATGGAGCAGGCCATCGGCGAGGTGCTGCTGCGGCGTGCGGTTTCGGAAGCACTGCAGCAATTGTTGATTGAACGGAACGAAAGCGCTCTGTATCTCGTCTTACACTACGGGCTGGAGAGAACGCAGGAACTGGTTCGTTCACTGGTCGCTGGACGGTTTCACGCCGGCTCCACCGACTTCTTGAATCGAACTCCCGAGGCGCATGTCGCCGACTGGCTTCGGCGTTGGCAAGAGGAATCCGTTCCGCAATTGCTCCGGGAATTCGTTGACTCTCCGACAGTGTTGCGCGTACTGGCGTTATTGCAGGCCAATGAACCGTCGCACCCCGAGATGCAGTCGCGGCGTCGGATGATTTTGTCGGACTTGCCCACGCTTACCGAAAGCGGCAATCCATTGGATGTACTCACCGCACTGCACGAGGCTGCAAAGATTCAGGGAGGAGGGGGTAAGACCGCTTGGACCAGCGAGGAAATCTATGATGGCGTGCGCAATGCGTTCGATGGTTTACGGAAAAGTATCAAACGGCTAGCTGACGATTTGGATGTCGATGAGTCAGACGCGGAAGCCGCCGCGCGGTTCAGCCTTGCGGCGCAGGAAGTCGTACAATCTGCCACCAAACTTTATGCGAGCGAAAAGCAAGAAGCAGGAATGCTCGATTTCGATGACCTGCTGTTGCGGACGCGCGACTTGCTTCGTAACAACCGATCTGTTCGGGAGCGGGCGTCGCGCGGGATCGACCTGTTGATGATTGATGAGTTTCAGGACACCGACCCGGTCCAGTCGGAAATCGTGGAGCAGTTGTGCGGATCGCAACTTCTGAGTGGAAAGCTGTTTCTGGTCGGCGATGCCAAGCAATCCATCTACCGCTTTCGCCGAGCCGATCCGCAGGTTTTTTCGGATCTGAGGGAGCGAATCCCTGAGCCGGGGCGGCTACCGCTCAGCACGAACTTCCGGAGCCAGCCGGAGATTCTGAACTTTGTGAACGCGGTATTCGCTGAGACGCTTAATCCAGGTTATGAGCCGCTCGTACCACATGTCAGCCAGATCACATCTCCCCCCGTCGTCGAATTCCTGTTTCCCTCCTCGGATCTGGCCGAGGATTCTCTAACGCGCGAGTCGGCCGACGAGCGTCGTCGGCGCGAAGCCGACTGGATCGCCCGACGTTTGAGCGGATTGCTCTACACTGATGAGCGAATCGTGCGACGAGAGAATCCTGAAACCGGAAAAATGGAACTCGAGAGACCCCGGCCAGGGGACATCGCGATCCTGTTTCGCACGCTGAGCAACGTCGGATTATATGAGGAGGCTCTCCGCCGGTATGGCATCGAGTATTACCTCGTCGGTGGCCGTGCATTTTTTGCCCAGCAGGAGGTTTTCGATCTGGTCAATCTCTGCTCCTGCATTGATGACCCGGATGACGAAGCCAGCCTGGTTGGCGTGCTCCGCTCACCGTTCTTCAGCCTGAGCGACGACACATTGTTGGCCATGTCGAACACCGCCGGTTCATTAGGAGAAGCGCTCGAGACCGCCCCTCCAAAACTTTTGCCCGAGCAACAGGCCGATCAGTGGCGACACGCTGCCCGCGTCATCAGCGAGCTGCGCGGAAAAAAGGATCGCATTCCGTTGGCGAGTCTGTTACGTACAGCTATTGAACGGACTGGATACGATGCTGCGCTACTGAACGAGTTTCTCGGCCGAAGAAAACTTGCGAACCTGCAAAAGCTGATTCAAATGGCTCGCGAGTTCGATCGGTCCGGGCTTTGCTCAATGGGGGAATTCGTCACTCGATTGAGAGATTCCGTGGCGGAACAAACCGACGAGGAGCTGGCCGCGACACATCCCGAGACGAGCAACGTAGTGCGGTTGATGACGATTCATCAGTCGAAAGGACTCGAATTTCCTATCGTTGTGGTGGCCGACATGGACTGGACGCGCCGCGGGGGATCGACCGGCGCGCGGCAACATCCGGAACTCGGTCCGTTGTTGCCCATGCCTTCGTATCGGGGCGTGTCGCGACGGAACTTGGGACAACGAATGCACCAACTGGCGGAAGCTCGCGAGGAAGAGCGTGAGAACTACCGTGTCC
>CAZVJA010000069.1:0-1748 GCA_964626885.1 uncultured Planctomycetaceae bacterium
TTCTGCTCATCCGGCTTGCAGGCGATCGCGATGGCGGCGCACGAAATTCTGCACGAAGGGGCGACCGCCGCCATCGGAGGGGGGGTCGAGAGCATCACGCGGATCGGCGGCATCAAGGCGGACGTCAATCCGGTCGTGATGGAGCGAAAGCCGGGCATCTACATGGTGATGGGAGACACCGCCGAGGTGGTCGCCAAGCGGTACAACATCAGTCGGCAGGTACAGGATGAATACGCCCTCTCCAGCCAGCAGCGGACCGCCCGCGCCCAGAAGGAAGGGTTTTTCGACGCGGAACTCGCCCCAATGCACGTCACGCGCGGCATCCTCGATAAGAAGACAGGCCAAGTCGTCAGCCAGGAAGAGCACAACCTGACGACCGACGAATGTAACCGCCCCGATACCACCCTCGAAGGCTTGTTGGCGCTCAAGCCTTACTTCGACCCGGAAAACGGCAGCGTGACGGCCGGCAACGCGTCACAGCTTTCCGACGGAGCCTCCGTCGCACTGCTCATGGAACGCAAGCGGGCAGAGCAACTGGGACTGAAGCCGAAGATCGCCTTCCGCGGCTTCGTGGTGGCGGGCTGCGAGCCGGATGAGATGGGAATCGGTCCGGTCTTCGCCGTGCCGAAATTGTTGCAGCGTCACGGGCTGAAAGTGGACGACATCGACCTGTGGGAACTCAACGAGGCGTTCGCGGTGCAGGTGCTCTACTGCCGCGACAAACTCGGCATCGATCCAAATAAACTCAATGTCAACGGCGGATCGATTGCGATCGGGCATCCGTTCGGCATGACCGGCGCGCGGCTGGTGGGGACGATCGCCAATGCAATGCGGGCGCGGAAGGCGCGCCGCGGCGTGGTGACGATGTGCATCGGCGGCGGTCAGGGAGCTGCGGGATTGTTTGAGTTGTGTGACTGAGGCCAAGCAATTAGCGGTCGGCTTTCAGCCAACGACCAGAATGGAGAAACGCTGGGACGCTGGCACTGGCGGACGAGCCGCCAGTGGCACCCAATGCGAGTTATTGCGGCCCAGCGGCTGCGGCGTCGTGGGAGTATTACGAATCAATAATCGGTCAGTGAAGCGGGTGCCGCGGAAGCGCGGAGCGCATTGACGACGGCCATCACGTCAATGATTTCCTGTGTGACCGCTCCCGCGACCGGCGGCAAAAAACCAAGAGCAGCGAACAGCATTGCACCGAGGCTGAGCGCGATCCCCCCCACGGCGCTTTCGAGGGCGATGCGACGCATTCGCCGACCGACATGCAACAGCTCGTCGACCTTCCCCAGCGAATTGTCGAGGATGACCGCGCCGGCCGCTTCGGTCGTGACCTCGCTTCGCTGACCCATCGCCAGTCCCACGGTCGCGGCCATCAACGCCGGAGCATCGTTGATGCCGTCGCCAAGATAGAGAGTCTTGTTCCGCTCCGTTTCACGGTGAACGATGGCGAGTTTTTCTTCCGGACTTTTTTCCGCATGAACCTCGACAATGCCGACCTTCGTCGCCAAGTAACTGACTTCCGACTCGCGATCTCCGGAAACGATCATCAGGCGGTCGAAGTGGTGCCGTGGCGTGAGGTGATTGACGAACATCGCTCCTTCCGCGCGCGGCTCGTCGCGGAACCGATAGGTCGCCGCATACGTGCCGTCGACCATGAGGATGCACTCGAGCCCCCCTGCCAGCGGCGGAAGCTCGCGCGCCCGGTCGGGTTGCAGCTTCAACAACTGCTTCCGGCTAGTGATCTGAACTTT
>CAZVJA010000069.1:1848-23507 GCA_964626885.1 uncultured Planctomycetaceae bacterium
CCCCGCCGTGCCGCCAGGGAAATCGTCCCGATGATGGCGACCGGAATGGCGATGAGCAGCGGACAGGGAGTCGCCGTGACGAGCACCGCGAGAAACCGCGTGGAGTTGCCGCTGAGTCCCCATGCCGCTCCCGCGATGACGAGCGCCAGCGGCGTGTACCAGGCACCCAACTGATCCCCCAGACGACGGAGCGTCGGCCGCTGTTGTTGAGATTCCTGCATCACCCGCATGATCTTTGCGTAGCGAGAATCGACGGCCCGATGGGTTGCGCGAATCGTCAGTGCCGACTCGCCGTTGATCGCGCCCGACAGAACTTCCGAGCCGACCGACTTCGACATGCGGTACGGCTCTCCGGTGAGATACGCTTCATCCATCGAACCGTGACCGTCCACAACGACTCCATCCACGGGACAGATTTCATGCGGCAGCACGACCAGCACGTCTTCGGGTGCAATCGCCTCCAAGGGGACGTCGGTCATCGTCGAGTCGATTTTTCGATGGGCCCGGGAAGGCATGCGTTTGGCCAGCGCGTTGAGCACCGACGAAGCACTTCGCACGGCGTACGCTTCGAGCGTCTCTCCGCCGGACAGCATGAGCACGACCAGCACGCCGGCCAGATACTCTCCCAAGATCACCGAGGTAACGATAGAGATTCCCGCAAGCATGTCCGACCCGAACTCCGCGCGCATGAGCTTCGCGGTCAGGTCCAGCACCAACGGCGTCCCCCCGAGGATCAAACCCACCACCAGCGGCAGCCACGAAAACCGTGCGACTTCCTCCGTGGACATGCGCAGACCGAAATGCACGATCATCGCCAGAACCGCGACGGCGGCAATGATCGGATCGCGCAACGACCAGATCCGAATGAGCCGGGAAGTTGCCGGTTGTGCGGCTTGCATGTGGTTGTCAGTTGGCACGCGTGAGAAGTCCCGTGAGATTCCGCAATAGTTTCTTCATCATGGTTTCCAGAGGCACGTATGCACAAGACACAGAGCATCCCAGCAATGAGCCCGCGCTGGACGCCCCGCTCTTTGAGGAGTCCTGCCCATGTTATCGCACCGCGCGAGTACGGGGAGAATACAAACACATACGCATGAACGACGAAAGCCGACGGGTTGCGTCGGCTTTCCAGTCGTTCAAACGCAGTTGGTCTTATATCGGGCGAACGTTTTCTGCCCGGGGCCCTTTCGGTCCGCGTCCTTCGTTGTACGAGACGCGTTGCCCGACCTGGAGTTCGTCGTAACTGATGCCTTCGAGTGCCGACGAATGAAAAAACATGTCCTTGTCTGTTCCGGTATCGATGAACCCGAAACCCTTGTCCGTCAACCGTTTGATTGTGCCCTGAGCCATTCTGTCCGCTTCCTCAAAAAAGAATTGGAGGAGTGTCCGACATTCGAACCGCTCCCTTGTGAGGCTAGTTTTATCCGCAGGGACGACAAAGCACAACGCGGAACGGGAATTAGGGTGACGGAATCGAAGTTATAGAGGGGATTTCCGCGGCAGACACGTACAGTTTCAGCGTCAGAGATTCTGGTGTCGGGACACCTATTGAGATGCCAATGCCTGCTGAACCGCGTCAACGTCATACACGCAGCCTCCCCACGTACCGCCGCCAAGCTGCTGCAGCAGCGCCCAGAGCCGCGTGTCGTCCGGCAGATCAGGATCTGCTTGCAGAGTGACGGCCGGCTGCCGCGCCGCGAGGATTTTTGCCCCTTCTTCAGGAGAGAACACTTTGTACGTTGGTGTGTTTCCACGATCTCCCTCCAACCGGGGCACGCTCCGCTTTGCTCCAGACACCCCGTCTGCTTCTCCAATGAAATCAATCCGCCCGGTGAGGTTGTTGCGATCCACGACGATTTCAATGAGATCACCGTCGCGGAGCTTGCCGATCGGACCACCAGCAAGCGCTTCCGGACCGACATGTCCGATACAAGCCCCCGTTGAAACCCCCGAGAAACGCGCGTCGGTGATGACCGCAACCTCCTTCCCCCACTTCAAGTACCGAAGGGCCGATGTGATTTGATAGATCTCCTCCATTCCAGCTCCCAGTGGTCCGCGGCACATCAAAATAATAATGTCGCCGGATTGAATCGGTCGCTCAGTGCGACCTTTGATCGCTGCAACCGCTTCCCTCTCGGACGTGAAGACGCGCGCCGGTCCACGTTTTCGATAAACACCATCGGCATCGACGACACTCGGATCGATCGATGTGCTCTTGATGACCGACCCTTCAGGAGCAATGTTCCCGACGGGAAATGTAACCGTGCTGGTGAGACCACGTTGTCGGGCCCGATCGGGAGACATGATGACATCATCCGGATCGGCCCCGTCCCGTTCCGTGAGCAATGTCCGCAGCCGGGCGCGGCGATCCGACTTCTCCCACCAATCGAGGATCTCGCCGAGCTTACAGCCGGCGGCGGTCATTGCGTCGAGCTTGAGCAGACCGAGTGCCCGCAGGTGGAGCATCACTTCGGGAACCCCACCCGCCAGAAAGAACCGCACCGTGGGATGTCCGACGGGACCGTTGGGGAGCACGTCCACCAGTCGTGGCACAAGGCGATTGACGCGGCTCCAATCTTCGACGACCGGCCGGCGAAGCTTGGCTTCAAATGCGACAGCGGGAATATGCAGCAGCAAGTTTGTCGACCCGCCGCACGCCGCATGCACAACCATCGCGTTATGCAGCGAGTCTTCTGTGACAATATCGCCGAGCGTAATCCCCTGCTCTTGCAGTGCAACGACGGCCCGCGCCGAACGACGGGCAATATCGAGCCAAATCGGCTGGCCCGATGGAGCGAGCGCGGAATGCGGCAATGCCATTCCCCACGCTTCCGCGACGACCTGCGACGTGGCAGCCGTGCCGAGAAACTGGCATCCCCCGCCGGCGGTTCCGCAGGCACGGCAACCCATTTCTGCGGCATATTCGAGGCTGATTTCTCCCTGGGCGAAGCGGGCACCGATCGACTGCACTTTGCCGGTGTCCTCGGCTTCCTCGGCGGGGAGCGTGACGCCGCCGGGGACAATCACAGCCGGAAGGTTACGTTGTGATGCCAGCGCGAGCATCATCGCCGGGAGCCCTTTATCACAGGTGGCGACTCCGACGATTCCCTTTCGCAACGGCAACGAGCGGATCAACCGTTTCAATACGACGGCCGCGTCGTTGCGATAAGGCAAACTGTCCATCATGGCGGTCGTCCCTTGCGAGCGGCCGTCGCAGGGATCACTCACAAAAGCAGCAAAGGGGAGCCGGTGAAGTTCCTTCAACTCCTCGGCGGCGGCCCGCATCAACAGGCCGACTTCCCAGTGTCCCGTGTGATAGCCGAGCGCGATGGGATGGCCGTCCTCGGCACGAATTCCCCCTTGGGTGCTCAAAATGAGGATCTGGTCGCGGAGCAACTCGTTGGGGTCCCAACCCATACCGGCGCTCTGCGTCATGCCGAACAGATCGCCGCTGGGGCTTTCGAGGAGCATTTTTTCCGAGAGGGGGAGCGTCCCAGACGGTCCGGCCCCGCGCGTGACAACGTCGAGCAGACCGGCATCCTGGCCGTCGAGGAGACTATTCAGAGAGATAGGCATTTCGGAGAACTTTCACAGTCGATAAGTGCAAATTCGTTCCACAACTGCTGAGCCTATCGCAAATTCCGTCTGGACGGGAGCGTTGAGGTGATTTCCCCGAACCGGCGGCTTGCTTTCAGAATCGAACTTTACGGATAGAGGCGTATAATGGGGTAGCGAACAGCGGTCAGCCTTCAGCGGCCAGCAAAGGCCGAATTACAGCGGAAAATGGGGAAAAGCGATGTCGTTGCCGGTTCTCGATCAAAAACCCGAGGTCTATGAGGATCCCCTCGACCTGATGGAGGAGATCGAAGCACTCAAGAAAGAAAAAGACGCGACGATCCTGGCCCATTATTACGTCGACGGGGAAATCCAGGATGTGGCCGACTTTACGGGAGACAGCCTCAAGCTGGCCCGCGATGCGACCACTGTAACGACTTCGACCATCGTCTTCGCAGGTGTCCACTTCATGGCGGAGTCCGCGAAGATTCTGAACCCATCGAAGCGGGTGCTCTTGCCGGACCTATTGGCGGGGTGCTCCCTGGCAGAAAGTTGCCCGTACGAAAAACTGCTCGAGTTCCAGGAAGGGTTGCGCGCGAAGGGGCACGACGTCATCACAGTGGCCTATATCAACACGACCGCCGCGGTGAAGAGTCTCTGCGATTGGATCGTCACCAGCGGCAATGCCCGCGAGATCATTGAGCGAATCCCCCTCGACCGTGAGATTTTGTTCGTTCCCGACCAGCATCTCGGGCGGTACCTCGCGGAAGTGACGGGACGAAAGATGATCTTGTGGCCCGGTTCCTGTGTCGTGCACGAAATGTTCAGCCTGCAGGATCTGGTTCGCGCTAAGAAGAACAATCCAGAGAGCGTGGTCATCGCGCATCCGGAATGCCCGCAGAATATTCTCGAAGTCAGCGATATGGTCGGCGGGACCGAGAAGATGCGGAAGTATGTTTCCTCCATCGAGAAGCCGACGACGTTTCTTGTCGCTACCGAAGCGAATATGATCTACCCGCTGCAAAAGGCCGCACCGCAGCACACCTACATTCCAGTACCGGGAATCATGGCGTCCTCCGGCGAAACCTGCGCCTGCAATCGTTGTCCCTACATGGCCCGCAACACGCTGGCCGCGGTCCGCAATTGCCTCAAGACCGGACAACCGGAAATCACCTGGCAGCCGTACTTCGATAAAGCCGGCGAAGTGCTGCGCCGAAGTTTACTGAACTGATCCCCGTCCAGGAATCATAGTCTGACGCGGTTTTGCCCATCGTGACTGACAACGACTGACATGAAAGCGTCCCCACGTCGGGTGCATCCCGCTGCTCTCGCGAACGAAGCATTGCTCGCGGAATGTGACGTACAGCGGACGAGGCGGTCCGGTCCCGGGGGCCAACATCGCAACAAGGTCGAAACGGCGATTGTCCTGAAACATCGCCCAACCGGTGTGCAAGCGGCGGCCAGTGAGCGCCGCAGCCAGAGTGAAAACCTCACCACAGCCCTGTTTCGGCTGCGTGTCAACTTGGCGCTCGAGGTGCGCTGTGACACACCAGTGACGACCGAAGGAGAGCATCGTCCAAGTGAACTTTGGCGGTCCCGTTGCCGCAATCAGCGAATTGCGGTCAATCCGGAACATGAGCACTTTCCCGTATTGTTGGCGGAAGTTTTGGATGCCATTCATCGGTACGGACCAGACTTGCACGATTCATCGAACGCCTTGGAATGCACTCGATCGCAGCTTGTGAAATTCTTGAAGTTGGAGCCGAGAGGAATGGCCATGGTCAATCGCTGGCGAATTGAACTCGGGCTTCAAGAACTCCGCTAACGTCCCGGATTGACCCTTCGCTGCTTGCCGTCGCCGGTTTAGTACGCGTAAAATGACGCAACACGTCTACTGGAGATTTCGTCTGGAAAGCAGCTCACGGGGAGAGATCATTGAAGATCGCGACGACGGCTTCCCAAGGGGGACAATCGCTATCCGGGCTCCTCGCGATGCTTATCTCCGCCGGCGCGATCTTCGCCGCCTGGAAATTCCCGCTGGTGATCGAGGGCTGGAGCACCTTGGCGCGGTATGTCGGGCTGATCGGCGCCTTTCTGCTGTTTCTTTGGGGAATCGACCGACAGCTTCCGGACGTTCGCTCCGCGATAACCGGCCGTCGTCATCGCCGGGCGCGGCATACGGTTGTCGTTCCGCGACAGGGTGCGATGTGCCTGGTGATTCTTGTTGCCCTATTGACCGGCTCGATGATCGGCCGCTCGAATATGCTGATGCTGGTTTTTACCATGGTCGCCGGCCCATTCGTCGTCAACGGCTGGATTATTTTTTCGATGCTCAAGCGGCTGGGTGTCGAACGTCGCGTGCCGAAACGAACGATGGCTGGCGAGCCTGCGGTGGTCGAACTGACCTTGAAGAACGGCAAACGTTTCCTCTCAAACTGGCTGATGTCGGCGGCCGACAATATCGAGAATTCAACGGAACGGCTCAACACCGGCGTTCTTTTCTCGCGCGTACCCGCACACTCGCAGCGCACGGGGAATTACCAGGTGCGGCTGATGCAACGGGGGACCTACCGGTTTGGACCAGTGCACGTGACCACGCGTTTTCCGTTGGGCCTCGTGGAGCGTGGGCTGCTGTTTGACTTACGCGACGAAATACTCGTCCACCCGCGACTCGGGCGACTTTCGTCCTCTTGGAAGCGCGAGCATCTGCTCGCAGCCGATCTTGTCCAGCAAAGACAGCTTCGTCGAGGCGCATTTGACGACGAATTTCACCGTATTCGCGAGTACCGTTGGGGTGACAACCCACGGGCAATTCACTGGCGGACTTCCGCCCGGCACAGCCAGTTGATGGTCCGGCAATACCGGCAAAGTCGTGATCGTGATCTGGTACTCATTTTGGATCTCTGGGCGCCGTCGAAGCCGACGAGCCAGGAAAGAGAACGCGTCGAACTGGCAATGAGTCTCGCCGCCACGATCTGCATTGAACATATGCGCGACAGCCGCGATTCAAAGATCAGTGTCTTCGTGGCGGGGCGCACTGAAAGTCGTTGGGAAGGAGAGACGGCACCGGCGTTTCGGGATTCGCTGCTCGATCTGCTTGCCGTCGTCGAACCCGGCTCCTCCCCCGCGCTGGTGAAACTTTTCGACGACGCGGCGGCGAAGCGTTCACCCGGCACGGCGGTGCTGCTGGTTTCATCGCGAGACCGATCGGCCGCGATGACAACATTCGATCAGGCTCTCGCCGGGCGATCCGCGGGAGATCTTCTGGGGGATGTACAAGTGCTGACTTCAGATCCGCGCGAATTGACCAAGTACTTTGAAATGGTGTGACGGAGCGGACCATGTCTCAGGCTTCGACCGCTTTTCACCTCAGCGTCTATGGGCTCGCCGCAGTTGCGAGCCTGATGCTCGGGATTGCTGAGGGGCAGGCCTACCCGCAGACGCTGACGGTGCCTTTCGCGATCCTCGCATACTTCTTTGTTGAACGTGGGAAGGTTATTGCCCTGCCGACACTCCTGGCGAATATCGCGGGTGTTGTCGCGTTCTGTGTGATTGGCTGGGAATTTTATCGCGACGATCTCGAAGGGAGGATTCTCGCCGGGGCCCACTTGCTCGTGTATCTCTCCTGGATCGTCCTGTTTCAAAAGAAAAAGATCGTCGAGTATTGGTGGATGTGTGCACTTGGCGTTCTGCAGGTCGCGGTGGGAGCTGTGCTCACAAATAACGAAACATACGGCGCGATGCTGGTCGGCTACATGATGTTTTCGATCTGGACACTGTCGTTGTTCAGTCTGCACCAAGCACAACTTCAATTTGGAGTACCCGATAAACGGACCGGCTCGCAAGGTGCACGACAAAAGCGCGAATCGGGTCGTGGAACGCCGACGCCGGGCGAAGCTGAAGCGTCGTTGACGGTTTGGCTGCGGCGCCCCAGTGTCTCGCGGGGAGCAATACAGCACGATCCCAGCGAGCGCTGGCTTGGTCCGCAATTCGTGCTCACGAATCTCGGAACGAGCCTGCTCGCGATAGTTGTCGCGTCGTGCTTTTTCCTGTTCATCCCCCGATTGTGGGCCGGGCGAACAGAGTGGCCGACCGGGCAATCGGAACTCGGGCTGAAAAGCATCACCGGATTTGAGCCCAAAGTGCGATTAGGCGATTTCGGGGAGATCCTCGAAAGCACGGAGAAGGCTTTCGAGGTGCGCATCTTCGACAACGACACCGGCCGCGAGTTGGACGTCGAGCAATACGCGACATCCATCGGACTCGCTGAACCTCTGTTTCGGGGAACAATGCTGGCGGACTACGAGAACGGAACATGGACCGGTTTCTCGCGTGCTGATCTCAACACCGGAGAATTGCCAAACCAAACATCGGAAGAATTGATCCGACAGGAAATATTGTTGCAGCCGATCGGCACGGACATACTCTTCGCGATGCAACCCGTGATTTCCGGTCGGCTCAGCGGTCGAACGGATGAGATCAACGTTCAACCAGGAACCGGAGTCCTGTACCGCCCGACGGAAATCTCCACATCTCGGCCGCTGGGATACACGCTGTATACTGAAAAGTCGACGCGAAACACGACCCCCGGTGGGCCAACCATCCAGAGCCACGGCACCCCCGTGCTCAACGCGCGCATTCGAAGACGTTGCAGCACCGAACCGGGGGAAAAACTCGCCAGATTAACGAATCTGGCCCGCGAGGTCAGTGGCTTTAACTCTCCAAATCCTCCTCCAAAAGCGGAGCAGATCAATCGAATCTACACCTATCTTCGGCACTCGGGCGAATTCTCTTACTCGCTCGACACATCCATTCAGGACGGCTCGATCGATCCGATCGAGGACTTCCTGTTCAATCGCAAGAAAGGGCATTGCAAGTATTTCGCTACAGCGCTCGCGCTGATGTTACGAGCCGTGGATGTCCCCGCGCGGCTCGTGAGCGGCTACAAAGGGGGAACTGTGAACGCTATCTCCGGGCACTTCGAGGTCGAGCAACGTCATGCCCACGCCTGGGTCGAAGTATACAGCAACAACGGTGAAAGACGACGAGGGTACTGGTTCACGCTTGATCCTACCCCGGAAGCACGAGAGGAAAGCGTGCAAAGCTTCGCTCCATCGATGCAGACAGCGCACGATTTAGCATCGTTCGTCAAAGGTTCCTGGTCCCGTTACGTCGTCAATCTCGAGTATGGGCAGCAGACGAGCAACTTCTACGAACCGCTGCTGAACTGGGCACGCCAATGGTGGTTTTCGGGGGTCGGAGGGCGAGTTCGGATAGAAGAGATCTGGGCGGACTTTTATGACGTCTTAAAACATCCCAGCAGGTGGTTCAGCTTCCAGGGAGCGGCGATCACATTCGTGCTGCTGCTGCTGGCAGCCAGTCTGCTTTGGCTGGCGGGTCGATCCAACTGGTTTTGGAAATTGCTTTCTCGAATCTGGCATCGGAGCCATGATTCGCGGCGCATCCGCGTGGCGTTCTACGAACGGTTCGAGAGTCTTTGTGCGAACCTCGGCGTCGTCCGTGAACGAACGCAGACTCAGCGGGAATTTGGCGATATCGTTCGACAACGGCTCGAGCGTTTTCCGACCGACGGAAAACTCGGGAGCATTCCAGCCGCAGTGGTATCGTCATTTTATCAAGTCCGGTTTGGCACTGAGGAATTGAGTACTCAAGATGTAGAATCCCTCGAGCACCAACTCTCACAGCTCGAACAAACAATTATTACGGCGAATGGCCGGCGGTAATGGCACACTCCGTGGAAGTGATCTGCTTCAATTTCAAGAGTAGCCAACGGACGCACTCACTGAGACAGGATCGCCAACGTGGCAGTTTGCGTTCCTTCATTCGGCAAGTGGACATGCGACAAGTTGGCCGGCTCCCTTCCGCTCCAGAGTAGGAGTTGCCCGTGTACATTCCGCAACGGCGATCGGGCAGCGCGGGTGGAATGCACATCCAGACGGTTTGTTCAGCGGTGACGGGATTTCCCCTTTCAGGCGGATACGATCCGGACGTTCACCGCGGGGGACCAGCTTCGGGACTGCCGACAACAGCGCTTTCGTGTAAGGATGCGCCGGCGTCCGGTACACGCTCTCCGCATCGCCGATCTCGACCATGTTTCCGAGATACATGACCGCGATGCGATGACTGATGTGATGCACAACTGATAAATCATGCGCTACGAAAATGTACGTCAGGCCGAATTCTTGCTGCAATTCCAGCAACAGATTCAGCACCTGACTTTGTACCGAAACATCGAGCGCCGAGACCGGCTCGTCCGCGATGATGAGGTTCGGCTGCACCGCGAGTGCCCGCGCGATGCCGATCCGCTGCCGCTGCCCTCCGGAAAACTCATGCGGATAGCGCAGTGCGTATTCAGGGCGCAACCCCACGCGTTCGAGCAGCGAATCGACCGTGTTGCGCCGTTCTTGGCTTGTCCGCTGTGTGTGCACTTTGAGAGGCCGCTCAACAATCTCACGTACCGTCATGCGTGGGTTCAACGATGAAAAAGGATCTTGGAAGATCATCTGAATTTCTTCGCGATGCGATCGCATCTGACGGCGCGACAATCCGAGCAAATCGATTGCTCCCCGCGGCGTATGAAACAGAATCTCTCCCTCCACGTGCACACCCGGTGACGTCTCCCGGAGAATGTGGCAGATCGCTTTCGCGATCGTGGTTTTTCCACAACCGGATTCACCGACGAGCCCAAGCGTCTCACCCCGATTCACCTTGAATGACACGTTATCGACAGCGCGAACTTCCCCCACCTTATGCCTCAGCACGCCTCCCCAAATGGGAAACCTCACAACCAGATTTCGCACCTCGAGCAGAGGCTCCGGCGGCGTGACCTTGGCCTCTCGTACGGGAGAAGTGATATCGATGGAAGTGGGTCGATCAACCACGGGCGTGCTCCTCGACAAGATGGCAGCGCACCAGATGGCCCTGTCCCAAATCATGCAGCGGCGGCTCCTCGGTATGACAGCGTTCCCTCACTTCGCTGCACCGCGTGCAAAATTTGCAGCCGGCCGGCATGTCAAGAATCGACGGCACATTCCCAGGAATTGTGTACAGTTTTTCACGGCGCTTCCCCGACGCCGGCAGAGATGCCATCAAGCCGCGCGTGTAGGGATGACTCGGGTTGTGAAAAATCTGTTCGACGGCGCCGATCTCCTGCACCTTGCCGCCGTACATCACGATGACGCGCTGGCAGGTCTCGGCCACTACCGCCAAGTCGTGGGTGATGAGCAAAATTGATTTCCCCTCGCCCGCCGCCTTCAGTTCAAGCATCAGTTCCAGGATCTGCGCCTGAGTGGTCACGTCGAGCGCTGTCGTCGGCTCGTCAGCGATCAGAATCGTCGGATGGCAGACCAATGCCATCGCAATCATCACCCGTTGGCGCATTCCGCCGGAAAACTGGTGCGGGTAGTCCCCCATTCGTTTCGCGGCATCGGAGATTCCCACCTGCTCGAGCATGGCCACGGCACGGTCGAACGCTTCGCGGCGAGTGACTTTTTCGTGTGTGAGGACCGTTTCCATCACCTGCATGCCGACCGTGAATACCGGATTCAGCGCGGTCATAGGCTCCTGGAAAATCATCGCGATTTCGTTGCCGCGAACCTGCACCATTTTCTCGATCGGCAAAGCGAGCAGATCGCGCCCGTCCAGTTCGACTTTGCCACCGGAGATTCGCCCCGGTGGATTCGGTATCAACCGCAAAACGGACAGAGCAGTGACCGACTTCCCGGAGCCCGATTCGCCGACAACACCCAAAACTTCGCCCGGGTACAAATCGAACGATACGCCGTCTACGGCGCGGGCAAACTTTCGCTCGATTTGAAACTCAACCTGCAGATCGCGGACACGCAGCAGCGGCGCGCGGCCTGCCTCGCCCGACGGGTTTCGTGAACCGTCTTCCTTTAGTCGTGTTTGAGATTGTGAGGAAGTCGGAGTCATCTGAGCCTGCTGAAGACCTTGGGATCAAACGCTTCTCGCACTGCTTCGCCGATGAATACAATTAATTGCAGCGTGATAAACATGGCTCCGAGCGGAAACACAACCAGGTGCCAGTCCTTCAAGCTCGCTTGCTTCGCTTGGCTGAGGAGTTCACCCCAGCTTGGTGTCGGAGCAGGCAACCCGAAACCAAGGAAGTCGAGAGAGACAAGTGTCGAGATCTCCGCGACGATAGCAAAGGGTGCGAAGGTGATAATCGGAGTAAGAGCGTTCGGCAGGATATGCCGCAGGATGATCGTTAGGTTTCCCTCGCCGGTGGCAATCGCTGCAGCGACATAATCGCGTGTCTTCTCCCTGAGGAACTCTCCACGAATGTAATAGGTGATTCCCATCCACCCAAATGCAGACAGGATAACAACGAGCAACAAGAAACTTGGCCTGAAGATCGACGCCAGAATAATAACTGTATAGAGGAATGGTATTGCCCCCCAAATTTCGACCAGCCGAAGGCCAATGATGTCGACCGCCCGTCCGAAGTATCCAAGCACTGCTCCGGTCAATATTCCGAGTGCGTACGAAACGGACGTAACAAACAGTGCAAAACTGATAGAGATCCGGAATCCGTACGCAAGCCGCACGAGTACGTCGCGTGCCCGGTCATCCGTCCCGAACCAATGTGTTGATGACGGTGCATGGGGCGGATTTCCCTCCAGATCGAGGAATCCCTCGTTCGGCCCATAGGGAATCAACGGCAGCAGGACGAAATCGGCAGTACCTGACTCGGCAAATTCCTTCTTGAGCAGACGATAGTTGGCCTCCTCGTTGAGTTGATGCCCTTCAGCATCCGTCTGCTGGAACACCTCCGCCAGGTAGATTTTCTCCCTTCCCAAGCCGAAGGTGTCATATACGTACGTTCTGAAAGCTGGAAAGTAGTACTGACCCTGGTAACGAACTGCAATCGCGCGATTGTTCATCAGAAATGGAAGCAGAAACGACGCCAAATATGTCCCCATAAGGATGAGGAAACTGAGATAGCCTCGTTTCAAACGGCGGAAACGCCGGAGCCGCAGACGAAAAGGAGAGGGCGACTTCCGTTGTTGAGGCGGGTTATCGGCGGCTTTTGTCGATGCTTCCAAGCGATTCATTCAAACCGTATTCGAGGATCAATCAGCGCGTACAGCACGTCCGAAAGGATATTTCCCAACAATGTCAATAGAGTGTTAATCGTGAGTATTCCAAGTACGACCGTGTAATCGCGGGAGACAATCGACTTGTATCCCAGGTAACCAAGGCCGTCGATGTTGAATACATATTCGATCAAATAAGAACCGGCCATGATTGCGCTCAACGCACTGCCGAGTCCGGTCGCGAGCGGTATCAATGAGTTGCGCAACGTATGCAACCATATGACCCTGCGCGATGCCAAACCCTTCGCAAAAGCGGTGCGCACGTAATCTTGCGACAAATTCTCGAGCAGCGAGTTTTTCGCCAGGATCGTCAATGTCGCGAAGCTGACCATCATGTAACAGATGACGGGCAGAAACATGTGGTATGTGCTGTCGATGAGCTTCGCTGTTGTAGACATTTTTTCCCAGTCAAACATACCGAACTCATCGCTCACCGTTTCCTGGGTTTCGAGCTGTCTGGCAAGCGAGGGGAGATCGCGATAGGAAACGCTGTGAATATCTCCGAGCGGCAACACATCATAAAAACGGCCGGATGCAAAAAACACCAGCAACAGCGCCCCCAGAGCCCAACCTGGAATTGAATACCCGATAAACACAGCTGCCGAACTGGTAAAATCGAAGAAGCTGCCATGCCGCAAGGCTTTTAGAATTCCCAACGGTACGGAAATGAGATAAGCCAGAACAAATCCGCACAGACCAAAAGTCAGGCTGACTGGAAAACGTTGCGAGATCAGTTTCCAAACCGGCTCACGGTTATTGTACGACCGGCCCAAATCCAAGCGAGCCACCTTGGAAAGCCACAGGAAGTAGGCCACATAACCTGGCTTGTCGAGGTCGAAGGCTTTCCGAAGTTCGGCCATCGCTTCTTCGGTAATGAGCGCCGTACTTCCACTACCCCCGCGTGCGGTCATTCGCCCTTCACCAGACACGCCTCCCCGCAACTTCATGATCTCGCGCTCGAGGGGCCCCCCGGGAACGAGACGAGTGATCGTAAACGCGATCACGCTCACTCCGATCAGTGTCGGTATCACCAACAGAAGTCGACGAATAAAATACGCCGTCATTGTTTGATCACCTGATCCGGAAAATCCCCTGCTCGATGCTCTTGAGCGATATCGCCGGATGAAATCAACGCTGTGCGGTCTTACCGGCCTCGCTGTTCCAAGGACGGATTTCGATCGGCGGAATCGGTGTAATGGGCTCCCCCGCCTGCCGAGCTTTTTTCAGGCGTTCTT
The DNA here is from genome assembly GCA_964626885.1 of uncultured Planctomycetaceae bacterium. Classification (GTDB taxonomy): domain Bacteria; phylum Planctomycetota; class Planctomycetia; order Planctomycetales; family Planctomycetaceae; genus CAZVJA01. The sequence continues at coordinate 15,776 of CAZVJA010000069.1, forward strand.
CTTTGGAAGGATCCACCCACCAGCAATAGAACGGGCCGCGATTGTCATCGAACTTGCGCAGTCCGGTCGCAGGCAACCCAAACTTGTTGACGTACAAAACCCGTTCACATGAGATTCCCCACTGCAGAGCATATGGGTGCTCGTTGAAAACGACGCCGTCAAGTCGCCGAAGAATCGACATCCGCTTGGCAATGTCGAACTCCTGGTCATACTCTTCGATCAACTTGTCGGCTTCCGCATTCTTGAAGCCGGCCACGTTGGAACTTCCCTTCGGATCAGCCATCGAGCTATGGAACATGGACTTGGGGGAGGGAAACATATCCAGCGCCCAACCTTGTTGCGCGATCTCAAATTTGTGATCGAGGCGCATCGGCCAAAAAGCCTCGTCGGTCAAGTAATCGAGCACCAGTTCCACCCCAGCGCGTTTGCAGTCCTCTTGAAAGCTTGTGTAGTACTTCTCAAAAAACTTCGAGCTGTACGACAACTTCACCGACAGCCGTTTGCCATCCTTGACGAGAATTCCATCCGACCCACGTTTCGACCAGCCGGCGTCCGCCAGCAACTTCGTGGCTTTTTCCGGACTGAATTCCACGAGCTGATTGTCGGGGTTCTCTGCGTCGCTCCCGGCGAAGTACGACTTCGAGAGCTCGTATTCGTTGTACGCGAATTTTTCGACCATCGTCTTACGATCAAACAAGTGCGCAATCGCCTTGCGTATGCGGACGTCGTCTAAAGGCGGCTTTCGTATATTGAACGCCAAACCTTGAATACCGACGGGTGCCTTTGTGTAAATCTTCTGCCGGATCAGGTGCCCCTTTTTCACTCCTTCCAATTGCGGTAAATCCTCAACCCACCATTTCGCGGTATTCACCAAATAGAAATCCAAATCCCCTTTACCGGCTTTCTCAAACGCCAGCCTGTCGTCGAGGACAACAACAAATCGGATCTTATCGATATTATACAGGCTGGAATAAAACGGGTCGTTTGCAGCCCAGTAATCTTTGCGTCTGGTCAGGGTGACCGAATCCTTGGTGCGTATTTCCGACTGTGGGATGATGTACGCACCGGACCCCACTGTGAACTTGAAGTTGTAGTCGTTGAGGTACTGCTCTCCTTTCATTCCGCCAATCTCATGTGCTGGCAAGATGAGCATTTCCCGTGCGACGTTTAAGAAATTGAGCCAATCCTTCTTCTTGCACTCAATCTCGACCATGTACTTTGACTTCGCGACCGGCTCATTCATCTTCGAGAAATCATCCCTCACCGAGGGCCACTTCAACGTTTCATCCATTAACAACCTGAAGGTCGCAATCACGTCATCCGCTGTCACTGGCTTGCCGTCCGACCAATGAGCCTTGGGGTTGATGCGGAAAGCAAACTTCATATTGTCGTCGGAAATTTTCCAGTGACTGGCCAATCGCGGAACGAACTCCAACGTATTCATGTCGAAATCACAGAGCGTGTCGTAACACAGCCTGGAGAAAATATCGTTCTGCACGGTATTCGCCCCGAGCCCGTAAACGCGCAGGTTGTCGGGCCAGTCCGCCATTCTTGCGAGCATGGTCCCCCCCTTCACCGCGGCTGGGTCGCCGAGTGGACGAGGAGTCGCCGTCGTCCACCCTTCTCCGGTGAAGCCGGGACCACCGAGGTCCGCCGGGACCGACGGGTCGCCGTCCGGGAATTCAACCGCCGTTGCTCCGCCTGAACTTCCGTCTCCCGAGGACGATGTCGATTGTGTCGCCGTGGAGTTCGAGCAGCCGGCCACCATCCCGCAAGCAACCAGAACTCCCCAGAATGTCCAGAATCGAATTACACGCGCCGTCATGGTGCCATCCTTACCTATGAGTTCGATAGCGCGCGGCGACTTTCTCCAGTCCGCCGCTCCGCCGCGCTGATTCTGGCAGACACCGACTTTCCCGGCAACCCCGAAGTCACAGCTGGCCCTTGCGATAGGCGCGCGATCGCTGAGTGGCGTCACCAGATTGAGTCGACGTCACGGTTTGTGTTTGTATCTGTCAGCATCTCCACGTACCCTGGGTTGAACGAGACAACTGTTCAATATTCAATGGCAGGATGCACTTCAATTCATCGTCCATGTCCCGAATGTTGGTATGCGGGAACACGACTTGTTCAAAAGGGGAGAGTCATGGCGGAAAAATATCGTGTCGGCATCATCGGACGACGAGGTCATGGAGACTACGGCCATGGTGTCGACACCGTCTGGAAAGACATCCCCCGTGCCGAGGTTATCGCCGTGGCCGATGCCGATGAAAAAGGGAGGACTGACGCCGCGAAACGGACCGGCGCCGCGAACGCGTATGCCGACTTTCGGGAGATGCTCGACCGTGAGAAGCTCAACGTCGTGGCGGTCTGCCCCCGGTGGATCGACTGTCATCATGAGATGGTAATGGCTTGTGCTGAGCATGGCTGTCACATCTTTATGGAGAAACCATTCTGCCGGACGCTCGAAGAAGCCGACGACATCGTGCGGGCGTTAGAAATGCGGCATCTGAAATTGGCCATCGCGCACCAGACCCGCTGGTCGCCGGTACTCGACCGTGCGATCGCACTGATTGCACAAGGGGAAATCGGCGAGGTGCTGGAGTTGCGCGGACGCGGCAAAGAGGACGCTCGTGGCGGCGGTGAGGATCTCTGGGTGCTCGGCTCACACATCATGGACCTGATGCGAGCCTTCGCTGGAGATCCAATCTCCTGTTACGGAGAGGTCACCATCGCTAACCGGCGCATCACAAAAAAGGACGTGGCCGATGGGAAAGAAGGCATCGGCCCGCTCGCGGGAGACGGCGTGCAGGCGATGTTCACATTCAATAAAGGAGTGATCGGCCACTTCGCATCGCGAAGGAACATGGGAAGCAATCCGTCACGCTTCGGAATCAAAGTGTTCGGGACGAAGGGTGTTATCGAAATGGTCACGGGATATCTGAATCCCGGCCACATTCTACGCAACGGTTCTTGGTCACCGGGACGCAGCAATTCCAAATGGGAACAGTTCACATCGGCGGGAATCAATCAGCCGGAGCCGTTGAAGGGAGACGCCTCGCATAGTGGAAACGTCGCGGCGGTGAATGATCTGTTCGATAGCATCGAGCAGGACAAACAGCCGAAGTGCGGAGCTTACGAAGCGCGGGGCACGATTGAGATGATTGCGGCGGTGTTTGAATCACATCGCCAGCGGGGGCCGGTCCCCATCCCCATGAAGAACCGAAAGAACCCGCTGGCGATGTTGAGCGAATAACCCGTTCTCAAGCGACTGCCGTCGAAACGGGTGCGTAATGGCGCGTGATCAAATCGTTCTGCAGCCAGAGCAACTTGTTAAATGCCCGAAGCGTGCGAACTTCCGTTTCTCGATCAAGACCTAATCCCAGGATCGTGGCCACCAGCGCGTCCGAGACGAACCCCATCAGGGCGTTCATCTGGACCAGGGGAACATCGAGCTCCTTGCTCCCCGCCGCCGGAGTATGAATCTTCCCGACCGTATCGAGATAGCTGAGCATCTTGGCGTCGTATGGTTTCGTGACGAGCGACACGAGATACCGTGACAGGTGCTCCTTACGAAATTTGATCTGAGGATGATCGTGCGTAATCTCTTCCAAATTCGTCGGAACGACCCCTTCGTAGCCATGCTGTCGAGGCTGGAAGTGCCGCTTCGTCGCGTCGTATTTGAAAAGCTGGTTGTAGACTGCATCGACCAGTGTCGGCACCAGCGGAGCCAAAGCCTCAGCCGCCCCGTGGATGGCTTTGATATCTTCCTCACCAAAGCCCATGAACTCGGTCAAATATCCAAAACGATAGCCCAGATCACATTCCAGGCGTGGTTCGTCAATTCGTTTCATTTGTTAAGTCGCTTTCTTGTGTTAGTTTGCGCGAAACTCTCACAATTCATACAATTGGATCGTTTTGTCCAGTTTTCTGTCTTAGTATAATTCGGCTATACTGGATGTCAAGGTCCATAAGACTTAGTTTCGTTCGGTTGAAGGGTTCCCCTCCATGCTTTCGCAAACAGTTGAATACGCCCTGCGGGCAGTTGTCTGCCTTGCTCAGAATGCGCCTGGAGCGCAAACGACGGAGCAGATTGCCCAGACGACCCTCGTACCGACGGCTTACCTGTCCAAGGTGCTGCAGACGCTGAGTCGTGCCGGTATCGTCAATTCACAACGAGGTCTGCATGGTGGCTTCAGTCTCGCGAAAACTCCCGAGGAGACAACCATCCTCGATGTTGTTAACGCCGTCGATCCGATCAAACGCATCCACACCTGCCCATTAGACCTTAAGGGGCATGGCACACGACTCTGTCCGCTGCATTCCCGCCTCGACCTCGCACTCTCACAAATTGAAGCAGCCTTTGGTGGCACGACGCTCGCGGAAGTCCTCGCGGAGCGCGCCGCTAGTACGCCCCTCTGCGAGTTCTCCCACAACGGCTCGAATTCAAGATCGAACCGATAAAAGTGACCCGGCGCACGGCAAGTGGTAGCGGGTGAATATGCGAATCTGTACACTCGAATTCTGCGGAGGTTCCCACTCGAGCCCATTCCTCGATTTCGCGATCCACCGTCTGCAATCACAGTAATAGACCGACCTTAGTGGCGTCGCCGCTATCCTCTGATCCCCACCTTCCCTGTAATCGGTGCTCCATGATGAGACATCCTCATTCATCCAATCTTTGCCTCTCCCGGCGATCTACCCTGCTTCCGTATGCTCTCTCAATAATCACGCTCTTCGGATTCTCATCCGCTTCGACCGCCGATGACACGAAAGCGCCAGAAAAACCTACTCCCGCTAAATCACTTGCGGACGAACTTCCGCGCATTCCAGGAGTTGCACCGCAAGACGCCCTCAAGACTTTCCGCCTCGAGAAAGGTTTCTCGCTGGAAATGGTCGCCAGCGAACCAGACGTATCCGATCCTGTCGACGCCTGCTTCGATGCCGATGGCCGGATGTATGTCGCGGAGATGCACGGCTATCCCTTCTCCGCCGAACCGACGAAGTTGAATCCGAAAGGGGGAGGCAAGCCGAACGACGGTATCATTCGCCTGTTGGAAGACACGGACGGCGATGGCCGCGTCGATCAAAGCCACATCTTCGGCAACGGCATCACCTGGCCGGTATCGGTCTGTTGCTACGACGGCGGTGTGTTCATCCTCGCTCCCCCGCATCTGCATTACTTCAAGGACACAAATGGTGACGGCGTCGCGGACGTTCGTCGCATCGTCCTCTCCGGATTCCGCCGCGATAACGTGCAGGCGCTCGCCAATAACATGAAATGGTCCATCGAAAACCGGATCCTCTTTGCCGCGGGCCGCAATGGCGGAGAGCTCACCCGGCAAGGAGAAACGGCATTCACGATCCGCGGGCAAGATATCAGTTTCGACCCAGTGAACGAAAAGCTCGAACCGATCACCGGCGGCGACCAATGGGGCCACTCCATGGACGATTGGGGCCATCGCTTCATCTGTAACAACAGCAACCACATCGAACAGGTCGTTTTTCCGGACAGATACCTCCGCCGCAATCCCTATTTCGCGGTGTCGGGAGCGATCCGCACCATCGCCAAAGAAGGGGCCGCCGCACCAGTCTTCCGACGCAGTCAGCCCGAGCCGTGGAGAGTCGTCCGCACGCGGATGCGGGTGAACGATCCCAAAATCGTTAAGTCGCTCCCATACACCGAACAGTTCGCAACCGGTTTCTTTACATCGGCGGCTGGCGTGACAATTTACCGCGGTGCGGCTTATCCACCCGAATTTCGCGGCAACGCATTTATCGGCGATGTCGGTGGAAATCTGATTCACCGTAAAACAATGACCCGCCAGGGACCGTTATTCGTCGCCGCACGCGCCGACGAGAACACCGAATTCGTCACTTCAACCGATAACTGGTTCCGGCCGGTAAACTTTGTAAACGCCCCCGACGGCACTCTCTATGTGCTCGATATGTATCGCGAGACGATCGAGCATCCTGCCTCCATCCCCGAAGAAATCAAACAGCACCTCGACCTCGAAAGCGGGCACGACCGCGGTCGCATTTACCGACTGGTCTCACCGAATATGCCACGTATCCACCCTCCAAAACTTGGCAAAGCATCGACCGCCGAATTAATCGCACAACTCGAATCGGAAAACAGTTGGAACCGTGAGACAGCACAGCGGCTATTGTTCGAGCGGAAGAACAAATCCGCGATCGAACCGCTCAAACAATTGCTGCACACAACCAAGTCCTCGGTTGCTCGTGTGCACGCCCTTGCCACGTTGGAGGGGTTGAACGCACTTTCCGCAGACGTGTTAATACCCACATTGAAAGACTCCGATCCGCGTGTCCGGACGCATGCCGTGCGCCTGTCTGAACCTTTTCTAAATTCGTCTCCTGCACTCGCAAGGGGCGTTGCGGCCCTGACCGATGACCAAGACGGCGAAGTGTTAATGCAGCTTGCGTTCACATTGGGGGAGCTGAAAGGGGATCAAGGCATCGAAGGCCTTGCCCGCCTTGCGAATCGGGTTGGCAACGACGAACTGCTGCGTGGAGCGTTCATGACATCCGTGGCTGCTAGCGCCGATCAGATCGTTATGCAATTAATCCGTCCTGACAACCCGAAGCGGGGAGAGCAAGCCGGTCTCATCGCCGACCTCGTCGGCGTCGTGGGTGCACAGCCCGAGTCGCGATCGGCTCTCGCCGTGCTGACTGCCGCCGCTCAGCCAGAGATGGACCTCGTGATGCAGCAGCTGCTTGTCCGATCGCTGGGACAAGGACTCTCACGCCGAGGTGCGTCGATCCAGAGAATCATCGCCGACGCGCCGCAGGAGGCACCAGCCCGCGCCGCTGTCGAATCCCTTTTCCAGAGGGCTGCCCAGGCTGCATTCAACGACACGGAACAGCCTGCGGCACGTGTTGCCGCCGTCGGTGTTTTGGCATTTGATGCCGCCCCCGAGCGGACACAAAAAATCGCGGAGTTGCTCTCGCCACGGAATCCGCAAGCACTTCAACTGGCGGCGGTGGCGGCTCTCTCCTCGCATGAAAACCGAGAAGTGAGCGCTCTGCTCCTGGAAGGCTGGAAGACATACGGCCCGCAACTTCGACGAGACGCCGCCGATGCCCTGCTCCGCAGTCAGGACCGCATCGAGTCGTTGCTCGCGGCAGTCGAAGCAGGCGATGTTGGCCGAGCGGAGATCGAGCGTGACAAAAAGCAACTTCTGATGAACCACCCCACCGAAGCAGTCCGCGAGCGCAGCCGCAAGATCTTTGAAGCGGAACTCGCCGGCGATCGCGCGAAAGCGGTTGCGAGCTATCAATCGGCACTGGAACTCGACTCGGATGCCAAACGGGGTCAAGCAGTCTTCGAGAAAACCTGTTCGACCTGCCATCGCGTCGGGAACGTCGGCCATCAGGTAGGGCCGGAACTCGCCACGGTGAAAAACAAGTCTCCCGGCGACCTGCTCGTCGCAATCCTCGATCCGAACCGCGAGGCACAGCCGAACTTCAACACCTACACCGTTGTCACGCAGCAGGGAACGCTCCTAAGCGGGCTAATCGCCTCCGAAACCGCGACGAGTGTAACGCTCCGGCGGGCCGAAGCGAAAGAAGACGTCGTGCTTCGCACCAATATCGAGACGCTTGTCTCGAACGGCAAATCGCTCATGCCGGAAGGCCTGGAAAAAGAAATAACGCCGCAGCAAATGGCGGACCTGATTGCATTCGTGAAATCCATTTCGACCGATTCCCC
>CAZVJA010000070.1:0-23286 GCA_964626885.1 uncultured Planctomycetaceae bacterium
GCCGCCGTCGATGACGATGTTCTGCCCGTCGGCTCCACGGAGCACGACGACCCGGTTGTCGCGGTCGGCCAGAAAGCCGGTGACCGCGCGGCCATCTTCGGTGAGAACCAGAAAGCTCTCGAACCCTTCGCGGATCTCCGCGCTCGGATTGACGACGTTGATGAGGATGTTGAGCGCATCGTCCCGCTTGTAGGCGGTGAGGTCGGGGCCGATCTTTCCCCCTTCGCCGAAGAGCGTGTGACACTTCGCGCAGGTTTTGGTGAAAAGCTCCTTTCCTTTGTACGGATCGCCGTCGCCGGGGTTGGCGCGCAGCACGTCGGAGACCCGTGCGACGAGCGCCTGCATCTCGGCGGTGGTGGCCCCTTTGAGGTTGGGCCAATGCTTGGCGAGGAGCGCCGCGATGGCGTCGTCTCGATGCAGTGTCGCCTTGCGGATGCTGTCGGGCGGGATCTGGGCGCGGTCAATGCGACCGGCGTCGACCGCTTCCAGCAGATCGCGCGTCCATTGCTTGCGGCTCAATAAAAGTGTTTCCGCGACCGCGCGGGCGTCTTCAGTGAATTTGGGATACAACGCCACAACCCGCTCGCTGACGCGCGGGTCGTCGTATTTCTGCAGCGCCGTGAGTGCCGTCATCTGCAGGTTGAGGTCGTTCGTCCGACCGAGCAGATCAAGCACGACGGGAATGCACTTCGGCAGTTTCACTTCGCCGAAGACCTGCAGCAGTTCGAGCTGCGCCGTCGGGTCAGCCTTCGGATCAGATAAGGTCGCGAGGGCTTTGTCGATGGCTTCCTGTTTGCCTTGCCGAAGTCCGAGGGTGATCGACGCCCCGCCCGATTTCGCGAGTGCCGCGACCAACTCGTCGGGGAGTCCCGCCAGTGAGCGTCCCTTGAAGGCCGCCTCGAAGCCGCGCATCAACTGCCCGGCAGTGTCATCATCCGGCGCGTGGCTTAAGAGCCGCGCACAGGCCGCGAGATCGTTGCGGCTGCCGGCCGCTGCGTAACGCTGCATGATGCGGTTGAGAATGTGCTTTTCGACCAGCGGCCGTTTCCAGAAGGTCTTGTCGTCGAACAATGCGAGCACCGCGTCCCGGTCCGACTCCGCCTTTGCTTCCACAGCCCACCACAGCAGGAGCGGAAGGTGAATATCGTCGGCGTCTTCGTCGCGCGCGAAGAGCGCTCGCAGAATCGGCAGGCAGTCGGCTCCAGAGAGTCGGCGCGCCGACGAGGCCAATTGGCTGCGGACGTGCACTTCCGGCTCGGTGGAGGCAAGCTTTGCGAGTTTCGTGGCGACGGCTGGCGTGACCTTCCCGGTGTCCCCCGCCAGTCGCACGCTCCACTCGCGCACCGTGGCGACCGGGTGATCGAGCGACTGGAGAGTTTCTGCTTCATCCAAACCGCCGCAGAGGTTCAGCGCGAAAAGATACTGCAACGCCACCGACGTCGTTTCCGTGCGCAGTTTTTGTTTGAGGAGTTCAACGACAGCGGCGTCCTTCCGATCGCCGAGCAATCGCAATGCCGTTTGATGGAACCATTTGTTGGGATGCGACAACAAAGCGATCAGCTCTTCGTTCGACTTGGTGGAAAGATCAACCGGCTTGTATGGAGCGGCTCCCTTTGCTTGAAGCCGGTAGATGCGTCCGTTGTCTTTATCGATGTGCCCCTGGAAATGTTCGCGGTGCGCAATCCGCGGCTCGTACAAGTCGGCAATGTAGATCGCACCGTCGGGACCGACCTTGATATCGACGGGACGAAACCGCCGATCGGTGGTCGTGATCGCGAAACCGACATCCTTCGCGCGGAACGACGAGCGATCGGGAGAGACTTCGCTCATGATGACGCGGGCGGCTAACGGCTCGACGCCGAACAATCGGCCGCGATAGGTCTCCGGCAGGGCTCCGCCGTTGTAGAGAATAAAGTTGTGTGTGAAGCGTTCGGCGTCGTGGTGTCCCATCGCCGCGAAGTAGCCGAAGGCATAGGGGTTCGAGAGTGGGCCATGCTTCGAGAACCCCTTTTGATAATAGCCCCCTTGCACATAGTGAAAGCCGCGGGAGTTGCCGCCGTTGTGTCCGGAGAAGAGCCGCCCGTCGTTGTCGATCTCGACGCTGAACGAGTTGCCTCCCCCTTCCGCGAAGATCTCGTATCGCCTCGATTCAGGATGATACCGCCAGATGACCTGCCCCATGGAATGGGTCGGGTGCTTATCGAGGCCGGGGCGAGTGATTTGTGCACTGACGGTGCTTCCCTGAGCGGCGTAGAGCCAGCCGTCGGGACCCCAGCGGAGGCTGTTGGTGACGGAGTGCGTGTCCTCGATGCCGAACCCCTGCAAATGGACCTGCGGGTCGCCGTCGGGAATGTCGTCGTTGTCTTTGTCCGGATAGAAGAGAAGATACGGCGGATTGAGCACCCACACACCCCCACGGCCACGCTCGCAGGCGGTTGCGATGTTCAAGCCTTCGACGAATGTTTTGTGCTTGTCATACCTTCCGTCGCCGTCGGTGTCTTCGTGGATTGTGATTTTGTCGAGCCCGCGGAAATGATTCGGGGGTGCCGGAGGAACTTTGTCGTAGACGGCGCGCCAGAACTCATCGCGGCTGACCATCTTGATGCCGGCCGGCTCCGGGTATTGCAGATACTGTACGACCCACAGCCGGCCGCGCTCGTCCCAGTTCATGAAGAGCGGCTGCCGCACTTCCGGTTCCGAGAGAACGGCTTGCGCTTCAAGGTCGTCAGGGACTTTGAACGATTTGACGACGTCGGCAGGGGAGAGAATCGGGAGATCGTCGGCAGGGGGCGTGCTGGCAATGACCTTCGGCAGCGGCGGCGCGGCGAGTGCAGCACCGATCTGCACCATCAACATGACGACCAGTAATCGGATGCATCGAATCGTGATTTGCATCAGTGCTCCCGTGGGCAGGATAAAACTCTTTGTTGTTCCTATTCGTGCTTTGTGCTTCGGATTTCTTTCGACATTCGTGCTTCGTGCTTTATCGCCTGGCCGCGGCATCTCGCGACGTGGCCCACACGATGCCGTTCTTCAACAGCCGCCGGAATGCCGGCGATTCGAAATCCTGCGGGTGCCCCAACGACGTATAGAAGACCCGTCCTCCGCCGGAACTGGTGTTCGTCCAAGCGACCGGCTCCTCGGATTTGTTAGGGATCGATCCGAGGAGCAGCGGCGTCGCGGATTTGGCCAGCGGATTGACGCGATATAACGAACCGTTGCCAACGAGTTGTTTCATGTCGATGCCGGCGAGTATCGGATGGTCTTTTGCTTCGGGAGCGACGCGGATCGTGGCTTTCGTATCGTTGGAATAGTGTCCGACATAGTTCCCGCCGAACACGTCGGCGTCGAACGATTCCCAGAGGTCGAATCCATCCGGAGGTTTGGTCTGGCCTCGGAGCGAAAATGCGTGGTTGGCGGTGCGGATGCCGATCACCGGTTTCCCCGCGGCAACGTGCTTGCGGATCAGTTCCAGTTGCGAGGCCGGGAGCATTCGCCGCCGCACGCTGACAAGCAACACATCGGCCTTCGCGAGGGCTTCGATTCCGGGCAAGGAATGCTCGTCCGTCTTGCTGCCGAAAACGAGACTCACTCGGAACTCCTTCGCGAGGTCATTTTTCGCGAACGCTGGGAGTGTCTCCGCTGTTTTGTACTCAGGCTCCGCCATAAGGATGACGAGATGCGGCAGGGCGTCGCTTTTAGAGGTATCGCGCGGCGAGTCGGCTGCTCGGGTCGACGCAGCCGTCAGAAGGGTGGCTGCCAACAGGGCCGACGCCAGCAGCGAATAGCGAATTCGGCGGCTCATCTGGATCCTAATCAATGCGGGGCGGGATCTCGCTTTATTATGAGTGTGGCGATACTAAGACCCATTTGCCAGTCACTTTATTGGCAGCCTCCCTGACGGTGGGGTAAGATACGTAGAGGGCTGGATTTCCGATTCGAGAGCGCGTGCCGCAGCGGCGCGCCGACTGCGCGCGACGAAAGGACGATAGCATGACGGAAACGCGACCGGCGAAGTTCTGGTCTGGCGGTTTCGCGAGTGTTCGCCTGGCAGGGCCGCTCATGGTAGCGGCATGGGTGGTGTCGGCCGTTATCTCGTGGAGTCTGTCGGCGAGCGGGGCGGAAGGTGACAAGAATGCTAAGCCGCCAGCGGTTCAGAAATCTGAGCAATCGGCTCCGAAAGCAGAAGCGGTTCCGACCGAGCATGCCAAGCTGATGGCGGAAGGGCTCGAGATCTTTCGCAAGAGCGTTCGCCCGCTGCTGGCCGAGCGTTGTCTCTCCTGCCACAACGATAAGGATTTGACGGAAGGAGGGCTGAGTCTCAGCACCCGCGAAACATTGTTGCGCGGCGGGAAGAAGGGGAAGGCGATCGTTCCAGGTAAGTCGCAGGAGAGCCGGCTTTACAAAATGGTGGCCCATCTTGAAAAGCCGTACATGCCGAAGGACGAAGACAAGCTTTCCGAGAAGGAAATTGCTCAACTTGCGGCGTGGATTGATCGATATGCTCCGTACGACGGCAGTCTTGATGGTACGGCCGCTGAAACGAAGTCCTGGACCGATCGGGAAATCGGCGAGTCAACCCGCGGGTTCTGGTCCTTTCAGCCGCTCCGTCATATCGTGCCGCCGGCGGTTGCCGAGGAGTCGCGGTGCCGCACGGCCATCGATCGATTCGTCCTCGCGCAGCTTGAAGCAAAGAAACTGTCGCTCGGTCCGGAAGTCGATCGTCGCAAGCTGATCCGGCGGGTGTCGTTCGATCTGCTTGGACTGCCTCCCGATCCGGACGCGGTGGAGGCATTCGTCAACGATCCAGCCCCGGTCGCCTACGAGCGATTGATCGACAGGATGTTGAGCATCCCGCATTATGGTGAGCGGTGGGGACGGCACTGGCTCGATCTTGCGCGGTTCGCGGAGAGTCACGGCTTCGAGCACGATTATGATCGGCCGTCGGCGTATCACTATCGCGACTTCGTGATTCAGGCGCTCAACGACGATCTGCCGTACGACACCTTCGTCAAATGGCAGCTCGCCGGTGATGAATTCGCGCCGGACGACAATCTGGCGATGATGGCGACCGGATTTCTCGCGGCTGGGGTCCATAGCACGCAAATCACGAAGAATGAAGTCGAGAAGCACCGTTACGACGAGCTCGACGACATGCTTGCGACAACCGGCACGTCGATGCTCGGCCTGACGATTGGCTGCGCCCGCTGCCACGACCATAAATTCGATCCTATTCCCCAAGCAGACTACTACCGGTTGCTCTCGGCGTTCACCACGACGGTTCGGAGCGAAGTGGATCTGAACTTCGACAAAGCGGGTTACGCAATATCGAAAACGGCGTTCGAGAGCGCACATGCCCCACTGGTGCGGGCACGCGATAAGTTTGAAGCCGAGCAACTCCCGGCGCGATTCCAGCAATGGGACGACGCGCGATCGGCGGCGGATCTCCCCCTCTGGATAGAGCTTGATCCGACGGAGATGAAATCGAGCGGAGGTGCGACGTTTGCAAAGCAGGAAGACGGTTCGATTCTCATCGGCGGCCCGAGCACTGCGCGCGATGTTTGGACAATCACGGCCCGCGTGGAGAACACGCCGATCACCGGGCTGCGGATCGAAACGCTGACGCACCCATCGTTGCCGTCGCGCGGTCCCGGCCGGGCGGGAGATGGAAACTTCTCGTTGTCCGACGTGAAGGTCGCCATCGCCCCAGCGGGCGCTCCGGAAAAATCGACAGCCGTCGCACTCAGGAACCCGCGCGCTTCGCTCGAGTCGAAAGAGACGCCGGTCGCGGCAGCCATCGACGGGGATGGCAAGAGCGGTTGGGAGATCGGTTCCACAGTCGGAAAGACTCAGATAGCTGTGTTTGAAACGACACAACCAGCTGGAACGGCCGCTTTGCTGGTGACGATTACGCTCAGGTTCGAGAAAGAGAATTTGCAGCCGGGATGCGTGAGGCTGGCCGTCACTTCTGCGAAGCAGGCTCCCGCGCTTGATGGTCCTGGAGCGTCTGGGCGAGTCGTCGCGCTGTTGCAGGGAGATCGCAAGCTGCGGACCGCCGAGCAGACGGCGCAGCTCGTCCGCTGGTACCGGCGGCTTGATCCACAATGGCAGTCGCTGCAGAGAACTGTTGACGATCATCTCGCGGCCGCGCCTCGTCCCGATTTGCGGAAGGTGTTGGTCTCGTCGGAAGGCGTGCAGGCGATCCGCCTGCACAGCCAGGGGGATGATTTTTTCCCGGAGACGTTTTTTCTGCGGCGCGGGGACACAAACCAGAAGGACGGAGTGGCTCCCGTCGGGTTCTTACAAGTGCTGATGCGAACTCCCGATCGGGCGGACCATTGGCCGGTGTCGCCGCCGCCGAATTCTCGCACGTCGTTTCGCCGCACGGCGCTTGCAAATTGGATGGCAGACACGGAACACGGCGCGGGAAACCTCCTCGCGCGCGTGATGGTGAATCGGTTGTGGCAGCATCATCTGGGGCGGGGCATTGTGACCACGTCGAGTGATTTTGGCGCTCGTGGTGAAGCCCCCACGCATCCGGAATTGCTTGACTGGTTGGCGTCGGAGCTGATCCGAAATGGCTGGCGGCTCAAAGCGATTCATAAACTCATTTTGACGAGCGCCGTCTACCGGCAGAGTTCCGCGTTTCGTCCCGAGGCGGCGCAGGTTGATCCCGACAATCGTCTCTTCTGGCGGCAGCCTCCGCGCCGCATCGAAGGGGAAGTGATTCGCGATGCGCTTCTCTCCGCCGGAGGAATGCTTGATCGTCGGATGCTCGGACCCGGCACGCTCGACGAAAAGCATCGCCGCCGGAGCATCTATTTCACGGTCAAACGAAGCCAATTGCCGGCGATGATGCAGGTCTTCGACGCGCCTGATGCGCTGTCGAGTATGGGGGAGCGTCCCTCGACGACGATCGCTCCGCAGGCTCTGATGTTGCTGAACAACGCCGGCATTCGCGACTGGTCGGAGAATTTTGCCCGCAGATTGCACGCGTCGAATTCCGCGGAATCTTCGCCACAGTCAGTCCGCGAGGGTTACCTCGTGGCTGTCGGTCGCGAGCCGTCAGAGAGTGAAATGTCCGAGGCTGTCAAATTCCTCAAGTTGCAAACTGCGTCGTACAAGTTGGAGAACAGAACCGACGCGGAGTTGGCCGCGCTGACAGATTTCTGCCAGATCCTGCTTTGTCTCAATGAATTTGTCTACGTGGAGTGAGCTGATGTTACGTTCTTCTCAATCCGCAATTTGCAATCCGCAATCCGCAATCCAGTCGGCCTCAGCCGCAATGGTCCCGCTCTTCGGCGACCCGCATCCCGCGATGGGCTCGCGCCGGGATTTTCTTCGCCGGGCGGGGAGTGGGTTCGGCCTGATTGCGCTGGCGGATCTGCTGGGAGGTCGAGGGCTTTTGCCGTCGGCTGTGCATGGAGCCACGCCGGCGTCGAATTATATCAGTCCGCTCGCTCCGCACGCCGGGCATTTCGCGGCGAAGGCGAAGTCGGTGATCTGGCTGTTCATGAACGGTGGGCCGAGCCAGGTCGACACGTGGGACTACAAGCCCGAACTTGCCAAGCGCGATGGCAAGGAACTGGAAGGGTTCGACAAGAACACCGGCTTCTTCACCGAGCAGGTGGGGCCGGTGATGAAGTCGCCGTTTCAGTTCCGGCAGCATGGCGAATGCGGCAAGTGGGTTTCGGAAATTTTTCCGAACCAGGCACGGCACGTCGACAAGATGACCTTCATTCACTCCTGCTGGACCAATTCCAACAATCATTCGCCGGCGCTCTTCATGGTCAACACCGGCTTTACTCGAATGGGAATGCCCTGTGTCGGTGCATGGGTGACTTACGGGCTGGGGACCGAGAATCAGAACCTGCCGAGCTTCGTCGTAATGTACGACACGCTCGGCCGCGGGTTGCCGAAAGGAAACGCCTCGAACTGGGGAGCCGGGTTTTTGCCGAGCATCTTTCAGGGAACGGCGCTCAAGCCACAAGGGGAACCGATCGACAACCTGTATCGCGACCAACGGCTTGGTGTGTCCCAGCAGCGCGCCCAGCTCGATTTATTGAATAAGTTGAACCAACGGCATCTGGAACAGTCGCCGGAAGAAACGGAACTGGCGGCCCGCATCGAAAGCTTTGAACTTGCGTACCGCATGCAAATGTCCGCTCCCGAGGCGCTCGACGTCGAAAAGGAGAGTCTGGCGACGCAGCAGTTGTACGGTCTCGACAACAAGAAATGCACGCACTTTGCCAAACAGTGCCTGATCGCCCGGCGGATGGTCGAACGAGGTGTGCGGTTTGTGCAGATCTACAGCGGCGGCATGGAAAACGAGCGGAGCTGGGATGGCCACCAAGACATCGTAAAAAACCACGGCGGCTTCGCGGCCGAGACCGACCAGCCGATCGCCGCGCTGATCACCGACCTCGAATCGCGGGGGCTGTTGGACTCGACATTGATCATCTGCTGCGGCGAGTTCGGGCGGCTTCCCATCGTGCAGAAGGGGGGGACCGGGCGCGATCACAATCCGCACGCCTTCACCACGTGGATGGCCGGCGGAGGCGTAAAGCCCGGTATCAGTTATGGCGCAACCGATGACATCGGCTACAAAGCGGTCGAGAACCGCGTGAGCATTCATGACCTGCACGCAACGGTCTTGCATTTGCTCGGGTTCGACCACACTCGCCTGACGTTTCGTTACAACGGCCGAGATTTCCGGCTGACGGACGTTGAAGGGGAAGTCGTGAAGGCGGTCGTCGCATAATCAGGCGATCTTGCCCGGGCCAGTGGGTGTCGCTGCGCTCTTGCCTCTTCCCTGCGGCGGACGCAACCAGAAAGTTCGCGTCCGTGGCGAGTAATGCTGAAATCTCGCAACCGAATTGGACACGACGCTGCTTGAGAATCTCCGATTTCACAAAGTTGCGCGCGGTCAGACGCGGTTCACTTTCTGTGGAGCATGGTGATTCGATAGAATTCGGACAGCAGCTCCCGCCAGGCGAACCCGGTGTGCTCACGGTTGCAACGGCGCGAAAGGCAGGCCGATGAATCACACAACAGGGAGACATTTCTCAGATGGGTAGCTTCAAGCTCGACAGGCATGGAATCGAAGTTGACCGGATTCTCCGTAACCCATCCCCAGCGACGTTGTATGAAGAGGCGATTCGTCTCGATAAGCGGGCTGCCATCTCCGACCGCGGTGCTCTCATTGCCTATTCGGGCGACAAGACGGGCCGATCGCCGAAAGACAAACGGGTCGTTCGCCATCCCGAGTCGGAACGGGACGTCTGGTGGGGGCCGGTCAATATTCCGCTCGAAGAGACCGCGTTCATGGTCAATCGGGAGCGGGCGATCGATTATCTCAATACCCGCCAGACGATCTACTGCATCGACGGATTCGCCGGATGGGATGAGAAGTATCGCCTGAAAGTTCGCGTGATCTGCGCGCGGCCTTATCATGCGCTCTTCATGCACAACATGATGATCCGCCCCACCCGCGAGGAACTCGCGGATTTCGACAAGCCCGATACTGTCATCTACAACGCCGGGGCTTTTCCCGCCAATCGTTACACCAGCGGCATGACCTCGAAGACGAGCGTCGATCTGAATCTCGAAACACGCGAGATCGTGATTCTGGGAACCGAATACGCCGGCGAGATGAAGAAGGGGATCTTCACTCTCATGAATTATCTGGCGCCGCGCGACGGCGTGCTTTCGATGCACTGCTCGGCGACCGCCGATCGCCAGTCGGGGCGGACCTCGGTATTGTTCGGGCTCTCCGGCACCGGCAAGACGACGCTCTCGGCCGACCCGAAGCGGATGCTGATCGGTGACGATGAACATTGTTGGAGCGACGAGGGCATCTTCAACATCGAAGGGGGCTGCTACGCGAAGGCGATCTATCTCACTCGAGATGCGGAGCCGCAGATTTTCGAGGCGCTGCGGTATGGCGCGGTGTTGGAGAACGTGGTGTATGACGAAGCCAGCCACAACGTGGAATTCGCCGACACCAGCATTACCGAAAACACTCGCGGGGCGTATCCGCTGGAATATGTCGACAACGCGCGGATCCCCGCGGTCGGTGGCCACCCGAGCGACGTCATCTTTCTGACGTGCGATGCCTTCGGCGTGCTTCCGCCGGTGAGCAAGCTGACACCGGACCAGGCGCAATACTACTTTCTCAGCGGCTACACGGCGAAGGTGGCCGGGACGGAGATGGGGGTTACCGAGCCGCAGGCCACGTTCTCTCCCTGCTTCGGTGGACCATTTCTGGTCTTCCATCCGACCAAGTATGCGTCGTTGCTGGCTGAGAAGCTTCAGAAGCACAAGTCGTGCGTCTGGCTGGTGAACACCGGCTGGACCGGCGGGGCCTACGGCACCGGCTCACGCATCAAGTTGGCGATGACCCGTGCGATCATCGACGCGATACACTCCGGTGAGTTGGCGAATGCGCCCACCGCCGCCGATCTGGTTTTTGGATTCGATGTGGTGACGAAATGCCCCGGCGTTCCGGACGAGGTTCTTATTCCGGAAAAGAACTGGGGCGACGCCTCCGCGTTTGAAGCGACGCGCAAGAAGTTGGCGGACCTGTTCCGCACGAACTTCGCGAAGTTTTCTGACCAGGCAGGCCGTGCCGTGGCGGAAGCCGGACCGAAGGGGGAGTGACTCACGCTGGGAAGATGCGATGAACTCAGCGATTGCGCCGTGAGCGCGAACCGCGGCCGCCGCGCTGCGCGTCTTCGAGAATGAGGTTGAGCGCTTGGCGGACGCGCTTCGAGTTCGTCTTCTGCAATTGAATGACTCGGAGCCCCTTGGCGGAATCTCCGACGGCGGCAGTGTCGAGTTCCGCCACGAGCTGCTCAATTTCGGTGGTTAGGTTTGCAGGGGCGAGGACGATCAGCGAATTGCTTTGCTCATCAACGCCGAGCGTCAGCAGCGGGGCTTCACGTGCCGCGTTTGCCTGCTGAATGGCCGCCGCCACTTGCGGACTGACACCGCTCGGCACGGGAATCGGCCGTCCCCCGCCGCCGGCCTTCAGTTGCGTCTGGTAAATATCGCGGAGCATGTCTTCGATGCGCGAGGCTTCGGTGTTCTTGACCGGAATGCGCTTCGGTTTGTTGGCGGCAAACGTATCCGTGACATCAGCCGTGTCGAGGATACGCAACAACTCTTCGATCGTTTCGCGGTCGGAACGATTCGCGTGGACTACGATGGCATTGAGTCTCTCGTCTGGTACAACCACCACGCGGCCGCTACCGACCCCAGTCTGCCCGCCGAATGCACCGGTGCGGAACACTTGCTGCAAGGTGGCCGCGACGCGCTCGGCGCTGGAGTTGCGGAGTTGGAATACAATGTAATCACGTCCGCGGGCCGATCCTCGGCTCGACATCGCCCGCAACAAAGATTCGATCTGGTCGAGCGCTTCTGGATCGTCGGACGCAATAGTGATGCTTCGATCGCCCGGCGCAATCAGCACCGGGGCAGGGGGCTGGTCGGCTGCCGCAGCTTTTGGCTTCGTTTCATCGGGGGCCGGGGCTGGAGCTTCCGGTTTGGCGGCGGGATTGGAATCATTTTCCTGTTGGTTCTTTTTCGTTTCGCTGTTTTCAGCTTTCTCCGTTGCACGGGGGGCATCTTCGACAGAAAACTGCGCGGCACCCTCCAGCTTCTTCTCGTTGGCCTTACCCTTACCCTCTTCTTTCGATTTCGCGGTTCCATTTTCCTGGTCCGACTTGGTTGCATCTTTTCCCGGCGCGGGTTTCTCGCCCTCCTTGGGTGGTGTCGCTTGACGCAGAAGAGGAGCCACGGCTGACGGCGTGACGACACGGATTTCATTTCTGCGAAGCTGCGGCCAGACGCCGCGAATCTGCTCGATCGCTTGAGCAGCGTCGCCATCGAAGGGAATCACCCGGATGCGGCGTTTCGAGGTTGGGTCTTGTTTGGCAAGATGGACTTCCCCCATCTTCACGAGGAGTCGGCGAATCTCTTCCAGTTGCTTCGGTTCCGCCCGAACGAACAACTGGTGGGTATCGACATTGGAATCGACCACCGGTTCCTGGGTGGTCGGGAGTCCGTCGCGGCCGAAGAGCCGGCTGATGGCAAGCTCGGCGTCGAACGGCTCGATCACCTCCAGTTGGAAAACTTCCACCTCCGGCAGCCGGTCGGCGGCTTCTCGGTCCACTTGCTCGATCAGCTGGCGGATCGTTTGGTGCTGCGAAGAAGTGCCGATGGCAACGAGGGTGTTATTGCGCGCATCAATCGAGAATCGCACTTCCGGCTGTGTTGCAAAGACCGGCTGCAAGAGCGTGATCAAGCTGGCGGGGTCGGCCGATTGCAGTTTGTATGAAACCAGCTGCACCGCCCGCTCGGTACTCCCGGCGGCTTCCAATTGTTCGACCGTGGCCTTGATCTTCTCGTGGTCGGCGGCGGAGGCGCTGGCAACGAGGCTGCGCGTGCGGAGATCGACCGCCATTTGTGCGCGCGGCGCGAGTGAAACGAGCACGGCATACGCCGCTTGCGGATCGGCATTCTTGAATTGATAGACGTGCGACGTTCGTCCGCTTCCTTTCTTTTCGAGTTCGTCGATTGATTGGCGAATCTTCTCATGCTGCGCAGCCGATGCGAGTGCGACAATCGTATCGCTGCGCGTATCGAGCGAAATCCGCACCTCGGGATAAGTCGCGAAGAGGGTCTGCAACATACTGACGGTGCTGTTGGGGTCGGCGGTCGTGAGAGGGTATGTCCGCAGCGCCGGTGTTTGCCCTTCGTCGTCGCGGGCGTCCATCTGTGCGACCGTGGCGGCGATTTTCTCGTGGTCAGCGGCGGAAGCGCTCACGACGAGCGTGCGATTCCGCGAGTCGACAGCGACTTGCGCTTTGGGAGTGAGTGTCGCTAACACCGTGGATGCGGCATAGGGATCGGCATTCTTGAAGCGATAGACTTTCGGAGTGCGGCCGGTTTCTTTTTTCTCGATCTCGTCGATCGCTTTGAGAATCGTCTTGTGCTGCTCGGCGGTGGCGAGCGCGACGATGGTGTCATTCTTGTAGTCGGGAGAGATGCGGACTTCGGGAGTTTGTGCGAAGAGGGTGGCGAGCATGCTGTAAGTGTTCGACGTATCAGCGGACTTGAGCGGATAGGAGACGAGCTGTCGTGTTCCACCGGCGGTGCCTTCTCCCCCGTCAATTTCTTCGACGGTCTTCTTGATCCGTTCCTGATCTTCAGGGGCTGCACTAACAACGAGCGTCCGGTTGTAATTATCGACGGCGACTTGGGCTTTGGGGGTAAGAGTGTTCAAGACTGTCGCGGCGGCGTTCGGATCAGCCGAACGAAACCTGTAGACCGCCAGCACGCGCCCCGTAGCGGAGGAGTCGATCTCCTGAATAGATTTCGCGATTGTTTCGTGTTGAGCCGGCGAGGCGAAGGCAACGATCGTCTGTGTCTTGTAGTCGGCGGAAAGCCGTACTTCGGGAAACGTCGCGAACAGCGTCTGCAGCATGCTCAAGGTTCCGGTGGCCTCCGCCGAGGAGAGGCGGTAGGAACGGAGCACCGGGCCCTGGCCGTTGTCGTCTTGTTTATCCATCTGTTCGAGCGTCGCGCGGATTTTTTCGTGATCGGCGGCGAAGGCGCTCACGACTAGTCGGCGTGCCTTGGAATCGATCGTAATTGTTGCGCGCGGAGTGATGCTCGACAGGATGCTGTAGGCGGAAGAGGGGTCGGCGTACTTCAGCGAATACACCTGCGATGTTCGCCCGGAGTCTTTCTTCTGTAATTCATCGAGTGACGCTTGGATCGTCTCGTGGCTTTTGGGGGGAGCGAAGGCCACGATCGTGTCGTTCTTGTAGTCGGCCGAGAGGCGGACGTCCGAGGACGTTGCAAAGAGATTTTGCAGCACGCTCAGAGCCGATGAGATATCGGCCGATTTGAGTGTATACGAACGGAGAATCGGGGCTTGTCCACTTTCGTCTTGCTTGTCCATCTGTTCGAGCGTCGCGCGGATTTTTTCGTGATCGGCGGCGAAGGCGCTCACGACCAGCCGGCGTGCCTTGGAATCGATCGTAATTGTGGCACGCGGGGTAATGCTCGACAGGATGCTGTAGGCGGATGAGGGGTCGGCGTGCACGAGTGGATAGACCTGCGACGTTCGCCCGGAGTCTTTCTTCTGTAATTCATCGAGTGTGGCCTGGATAGATTCGTGATTCTTCGGAGGGGCGAAGGCCACGATGACATCGTTCCGGTAATCGGCTGAAAGTCGGACCTCCGGCATGTTCGTGAACAGATTCTGTAATGTACTCAGTGCGGTCGAAGCGTCGGTCGATTTCAACGGATAGGAATGGAGAACGGGCGCATCTTTTCCATCGCCCGGCTTGTCCATCTGTTCGAGCGTCCCCTTAATCTTCTCGTGATCTTCCGGCAGGGCGCTCACCACGAGGCTGCGGGTCCGGGAATCAATCGCCATGCGGGCTTGAGGTACAAGTGTGGTCAATACCGAGTAGGCCGCGTTCGGATCAGCGGTCTCAAAACGATAAACCTGCGAGACGCTCCGGTTGGTGCGAAACTGGTCGAGTGTCTTGCGGATTTTGTCGAGGTCGCTTTGCCGAGCCCAGGCGACAATCATTCGATTGGCTGAGTCGAGCGTGAGCCGCGCGTCGGGAACGAGCGGCTGCACCGTGGATAACGCCGCCGAGGGGTCGGCCTCGGTGACGGGGAACAGCATCAGCTTTTCCTGAGCCTCGGCCGAACCCGGCGCATCGACCCGCTCGATCGACTGCTTGATCGATTCGTGTTCTTCCGGTCGGGTCCAGATGAGCAGGCGCGAGGCTTTCGCGTCGAGCACGATCCGAGTATTCGGGTACAGTTCCTGCAACACGGTGAGCACGCTTTGCGGCGTTGCATTCTTGATGGAGTACGCGACGAGCTGGTATTTCTGATCCTCCGGCACGTCTCGTTTGATTTTTTCGATGACGTCAGCGATCAGTGCGTGCTGGTCCGGCTTCGCCCAGACCGCCATTTCCCCCGGCTCGGCATCATTGATGATGCGAATCCCCGGCAACTCCGACGAGACGCTGTCGAGCACGGCCTGCAGACGCTTCCGCTCGGCCGGCGAGACGCGATACAGTTCCAGCTTGTTCTGGGCGGTCGGCGCGGCCGCTTCTTCCGCCGCGAACCGCGCGAGGGTCGCTTCGACAATCTGGTGATCAGCCGGCGCAGCGACCACCAACAACCGATCCGCAGCCACATCATTAGTGATTTGTGCTTTGGGTACCAGATTCTGCAAAACCGTGACGACGTTTGCGGGCAAGGGCTTCTTCTGGGGGTAGAAGCGGAGCACCGGTACGTCTGGACCGGGCTGTTCCGGCTGCAGTTGCTCCAGCGTCGTCTTGATGACCCGTTGATCATCCGGGATTGCCAGGGCGATCAAACTTTTCGTTTGCGCATCGATCGACAGTTGCGCCGTCGGAAGGAGCGTTTGCAGGAGCGTGAGGGTTGTGCTCGGGTCGGCCTTTGTCAGTCGATAGACTTCCAGTTGCCGTTGTCGCTCGACATTCCCTTCATCCGAGGCCATCACTCGCGTGATCGTCGAGTCGATGACGGCGTGATCGGCAGGGGAGGCGACGACCAGCAGTTGCCGGCCGGTTGTATCATTCGTGATCTGCGCTTTCGGAACGAGGCTCTGCAAGACGGTGATGAGATTGGCCGGGAATGGCTTCTTCTGCGGATAGGCCCGTAATTCCGGTGTGTCCGGACCGGGCTTCTCCGGCTGCAATTGGTCGAGCGTGACTTTGATGATTCGCTGATCATCTGGGGCAGCGAGCGCGACAAGGTTCTTCGTCTGCGGATCGACAGTGATGCGGGCATGCGGCAATAAAGTGGAGAGCAGCGTCTGCGTCGCGGTCGGGTCTGCTTTCGTCAGACGGTACACTTCGAGTTGTCGCTTGTCGGCCGACAGGCCCCCTTGTTGCAGCTTCTCAATGGCCGATTTGAGTTTGTCGTGATCCCCCGCTTCGGCGAACGCGACGATCTGGTTCGTTTGCGTGTCGAGGCGCAGCTGGGCATCGGGTGCGACAAGCCTGAGACTATCGAGGATCTGTGCTCCCGTCGTCGCTTCGACGGGATACAACTCGAGCCTTGCCCCCGGTTTGCCTGGTTCTTCCTTGGCCTGCATCTGTTCGATGACCGGCTTGATGGCTGCGTGTTGTGACGGAGTGGCGAATGCGTTGAGGTGCTTGCTCTCCGGGTCGTACACGACGTTCGCGCCCGGAACAAGCGCCTTGAGTGTTTCGACGACCGCTTTCGGATCGCCGGCGTTGAGTGTGTAAACGGTGAGCGCTGGTTTCTCCGGCGGCGGAGGTTCCGGAGGCTTCGGGGGCGCCGCCGGTTCGGGAATCGATGTGATGACCGCATTGATCGCCCGCATCGCACCGGACATGTCGGTGATGAGAATCTGCTTCGTTTTGGGAAGTGGGACGCTTTTGCCTCTTCGGCCGAGCAGAGGCTTGATTTCCTTATCGACTTCCTCGGCGTTCCGATTGCCGAGTGGAAAGAGGATGCTGACCAGCTCGAATTTTCCGCGCGTGTCGAGTTCCGAAAGATCGATGCGCGGAGCGACTCCTTCGGGGATCCCATCCTTCAAATCGACGACCAACAGCATTCGTCCGCGTCGAACGAGCGTGAAGTCTTTTGTCTGCAGCACGCCGTTCAGCAGGTCGATCGCCTCGGTCGGCGTGTATTCACGGTTGTCGGTATAGTTGAACGTCCCCGGCGGCGGGGCGTCGAGTACCAGCGACACATCGGCTTGCTCCGCGAACCACTGCAGCACATCGACCCAGCGCTGAAACCGGAAATTAAATCGTAGCCGCGCTTCGGGTTTCAATTTGATCAGCAGCGAGCGTTGTTCATCGGTCAGCAGAGCCGCGAGCTTTTGAGCATATTCGTCGCGAATCTTTCCCCGGTCTGCTTCCGCGGCTTTCGCCGCCGCCTCGTCCCGTTCCTTGAGGATGGCTGTGACTTTCGCCCGTTGTTCGTCGGTGAGCTTCAATTCCTCGGCGACTTTCCGGTCGGAGATCCGCGAGAAATCGGGTGTGGGTGCAGCCGTCGTGGTGTTTGGGGCTGGCTCGGCCTTCGGTTTGTCTTGGGCCGCTGTTGGCTGGAGTGCCTGGACGAGACTACCCAGGCAGATCATCAGCATGAGGATCAACGATCCGATAGAAGCCGAATTACGCATGGCTACGAATTATCCTTAGAGGTCAATGAGTGACCGATGTGACACAACGGCTCTTGGTCAAGCCGTTTGCTGCCGAGCAAGGGATTGCTGTCATTCTCTTGCGACAGCCATTCAGCCGGCGATCTGGGGTGGGTGTCGCAGGACCACGGAATCTTGCGACCGTTCGTCTCCGGGCGGGTACTCTCCGTCAACATAAACGACGTCGAGTTGGTTATCTGTAGCGATTTCGCTCTTCTAATAGCCTACCCACATTGTAGGGGGGTGAACAAGCGGAAACCTCTCTGCCTTACAGGGGTATGCAGCGGCTAAAAGGTTTTTCGGTCAAAGGATTTACATAATTCAGGTCAGTGAAAACTCTAGGGGGAAGATCTTTGGCTGGAGTTCAGTTTCCATTCGACTCTGCCGAAGAGGGGATTAGCAAACCTGCGGGCCGAGTTCGTGTGTATCAACTTGGGACGGCATTGAGTCGTCGAAAGGCTGAACAAAGGAATCGCGCCGTTTTTCGGTACGCGGAAGATTTCGGACGAAAGCCGCGATGCGGTCAGCTTTTCCGTCCGGAATGGACCGCTGCGGAGGTGGGTTCGATCGCACCGGTTGTATCAAATTTGCGGATTTGACTCCGGAAAACGACGAACTAAGGTTTCAGTGGCAGCCCTTCAAAGCCGTCGGTTCCAACGCATCCCCAAGTCGATTTTGAAACACTTTTCATGTCAGGGGGAACTCTCATGGTGCTCGCAAATTGGTTGCAGTCGGTGAAGTCACTTGGTCGTCGTCGGCATTCCCGAGGGACAAAGCCAGGGCGCCGCGGGCCCATTGAAAGTGCCTTGGTGGTAGAGTCGCTCGAGGACCGCACGCTTCTGAGCGCCACCGCTCTCTTTGATGTTGGTACCGGTCAATTGACCGTGCAAGGGGAGAGCAGCGACGAGTCGATCACCGTTTCGTCCGCCGGCGGGTTCGTGACGCTGAACGGCGTTTCGACCGGCGTGGCTGTCGGTGACGTGCAGTCGATGATGGTGTTGGGAGGCTCCGGAGACGACTCGATTGATCTGCACGATGTGAACTCTGGAGTGTTCACGAACCTGACCGCGGTGACGATCGACGGCGGAAACGGGGACGACAGCATCCATGGGAGCATGCTGAACGACACCATCTTCGGCGGCAATGGAAAGGATTCGATTGACGGGCTCGACGGCGATGACACCATCTATGGCGGAAACGGCAAGGATGACATCCACGGCGGCAACGGAAATGACCAGCTCGTCGGGGGCAACGCCAACGATCATCTCTGGGGAGAGGACGGCGACGACGTTCTCGAAGGAGATAACGGCAAAGACACCCTCGAAGGGGGAGATGACAACGACGACCTCGACGGGGGCAAGGGGAATGACTCGCTGCTTGGAGATTTAGGTGACGATTCGCTCGACGGCGGCCTCGGTAAAGACAGCCTGTCCGGCGATGACGGAGACGACGACCTGCATGGCGGCAAGGGGAACGACCTTCTGAATGGCGGAGTCGGCTTAGATTCTCTGGACGGGGAAGACGGCAACGACGACCTCTTCGGCGGCGATGACGACGATGAACTCATTGGAGGAAAAGGAAACGACGATCTCTTCGGCGAAGATGGTGATGACGATATCTCCGGAGATGATGGCCAGGATCATCTCGAAGGAGGTAACGGGTCGGATCATCTCCGTGGAGGCAAGGGAAAGAACGATTTTGGTGAAGACGACAGCAACGACTTCGTCGTGGAGAACGAACACGAGGCGGTCCTCACCGGTAGCGTCGGCATGGGCAAGGCGGAGTTCGACCTAGACGATGCAGCCGAAAAGGAATTCGAAGTCAAGGTCTTCGGGATTCCTGTGGGAACGTACAATGTTTGGCTGCAAGGCGTGAATGTCGGCTCGATCAATGTCACGCTGCATAACGGTTTCACCAGAGGCGAGCTGGAACTGGAAGGAATGCTGGCGCCGGACGTGGTGAGCGGCAACACGATCGTGATCACTGACAACTTGGCGAACACGGTCCTGCAGGGGGTGTTCGCTTGATACCGGCTCTCCTGATGGGTCGAGCCGTTCGGAATTGAAGTCGCCTCGATACCGTCTTGCGGAGACTTCCCGAGAGCAGTTTCACCAAACTCTCTACGGTAAAACACCCGGAGAAAAACCTCCGGGTGTTTTACTTTGTCGTACGACGAATCATGTCCCTTCCGCGCACAATATGTTTCATCAGCATGCGGACGGCTGCACGTTCCCCATGAAACCGCGAGTCGTTTTGACGAAGCTCTTCAGAGCAGTTCACCAATCGGGCTCCCATTCTCGACGATGTGCCGCGGTCGGCCGCGCGGATCGAGATACGTTGCGTTGAGCGGAACCTGCATGTGATGGTAAATCGTCGCGGCGAGATCGCCCGGAGTGACGGGGCGGGCGGTGATCTGTCCACCGTCGGGTTCCGTGCCGCCGATCACCTGACCATGCCGGAATCCTCCGCCGGCCATCAGCATCGACATTACGGCCGGCCAATGGTTCCGGCCGTCCGTGCTCCCTTGGGTTCCCATTTGCGGCGTTCGGCCGAATTCCCCCATGGCAATCACCAAGGTGTTGTCGAGCAAGCCGCGTTCTTCGAGGTCAGCCACGAGAGTGGTCGAAAGGTGATCGAATAGCGGCAGCAACGGCTTCAGTCCGCGAGAGATCCCTCCGTAAGGAGGAATGTTGTCGCCATGCGTGTCCCAGGTGCCTGAGGCGGTGTGATAGCTCAGATCGAGCGTGACGAAGCTGACCCCTGCTTCCACAAGCCGCCGCGCGAGGAGCGCCTGCTGGCACCAGAGATGTTTTCCATACCGCGCGCGTACGTCGGCCGGTTCCTGCTCGATGTCGAATGCCTGTTGTGCCCGACGGCCGAGAACCATCTCGACGGCCTGCTGCCCGTAGTTGTCGAGAGCGTCCATCGAACCGCTGGCGTCGATTTCGCTGCGGATGCGATCGAAGTCCTGCAGGAGGGCGCGGCGATTGTGAATGCGGTCGGCATTCAGTCCGCCGGGGAGATTGAACAGCGGCGCGCCGGTCATCTGGCCGGTGTCGACGCCGACGTTTGTGTAGATTGGAAGCTTCGCGGCGGTCTCGGCTATGAAAGGGTCGTACTCTTTGCCAAGCCAGCCTCCGAATGCGACGTGCGATCGCGACTTCATGAAGGCGACGTACGGCGGCATCGCGGGATGATTCGGCCCGCGCATCTTCGCAACGATCGAGGCGATCGCCGGGTAGCTGTCGCCGTTGCGGTTGAGACGCGGTTCGGCTTCGTTGTTCCCGGTCTGCAAGACTTTGTTTGGTTCGTGGTTGCTGTAGCGCGCGTCGACGGAACGAATGACAGTGAACTTGTCGAGCATGGCCGCTTGTTTGGGCAAATGCTCGCAGAACAACACTCCCGGGAGCTTTGTGGAGATCGTTCCGAAGGGGCCGCGGTTCTCGTAGGGACGGTCAGGCTTGGGATCCCACGTATCAATATGGCTTGGACCGCCGGCCATCCACAGGAGAATCACACTCTTGGCGTCGCTGCTGGACCGTTCCACCTGACTGGCTTCTGCCCGCGACCTCAATAATGCCGGCAGAGAAAGTCCCGCGATCCCAGCCAATCCCGCTTTGAGCATCCCGCGGCGATCGGTGACCGCGAGTCCTTCCCGCTGGCGCGCATTGAAGCACGTGAACGCGTGCGGCCCATGAGAAGTGTGCGGGAAAGCCATTGTCATCAATTCCGACTCGTCATCGGTTGGGAACTCGATTGCGCGGTGACCGCAGGTGTGGGGCAATGCCCCTCATGTGTCAGTATAACTTATCCGCAAATGGGATCGATGGAAACGGGAATCGTGGATGTGAGTTTCGGTTAAGACACACGTGGTCAGAAAATGTGGGAGCCACGTATGTTCGTGTCGAATCGGTGGCTAGTCACGCGACGGTTCGTTATTCTTGAATGCTCCGATTGCGTTTTGTCGGTGTGTTGAAATATCAGCAGCTCTAATTGTCATCGATCGTGGGTTTCTGTCAGGACCGCTCGTCGCGCTGTTTCTCAAGACTTGTTTCTGCCGTTTCTTGTTCTTGAATCGCGGAAGGCGTGTAAATGGGCATTAACACCTCTTCGTCCGGACGCGTCGTGTCGATGGACCAGTTCCGCGGCTACACGGTCGCGGGGATGTTCCTGGTGAATTTCCTCGGCCATTACACCGCGATTCATTCCGTACTGAGACATAACAACAATTACTTCAGCTACGCCGACTCGATCATGCCGAGCTTCATGTTCGCGGTCGGTTTTTCCTATCGGCTGACGTTCCAGCGGCGGTTGACACAGATCGGGTGGATGCGGACCTGTCTGTCGTATATCCGCCGCAGTCTCGCGCTGGTGTTCATTTCCTTGATGATTGCTGGTCTCGGTGGCGGGTTCGGCGATTACGGCGGTTTCGATTCTATGCCCGATGAATACCAGCCGATGCGCGCGATGGCACATGCACCCGATGCCGACTTCTTCAATCGGATGAAGGCCGAGTTGGAACCGATCAAGGATCCGGAGCCGCTGAAGGAAGACAGTGACGATTTCAAGGCGCTCAGCGATGACGAAAAAGCTGCGCGGAAGAAGGCTTTCGAGGAGGCGAAGAAGCAGGCGGCCGACCAGCGGGCCGCGATTCAGAAAAAGTATTCCGACGAAGCGGCGGCGGCTCGTATAAAGTTTGTCGACGAGGAGGTTCAGCGCCGCGCCGACTTTCAGGCACTTCTGCAACGGGACAATGCGCGCAAATGGAATCAGGAAAGGCTGCTGCTCCGCTGGAAGATCTTTTTAATGAAGCTTCTGAAGAGCAATCTGTGGGAAACGTTGGCAATCATCGGCATCACGCAGATCGTTTTGCTGCCGGTGATTGCGGCTCCGATGTGGCTGCGGGTGCTCGCGTTGTTCGCGCTCGCGGGTTGGGATGTGTGGATGGCGTACTGGTTCAACTGGGAGTTCGTCTACGGATATCGCGAGAACTGGATGGTGCGGTACTTCGGCACCGGTGAAAATCGGAGTTGGGACGGCGGGTTCTTTGGCCCGCTGACCTGGGGCATCGCGATGCTCGGCGGCACCCTCACGCACGACATCATGAAGAGGGCGCAAACGGTTTTTCTTGCGGCGGGACGAATGTTCGCGTGGGGAGCATTGTTCATGATGTTGGGGTATGGGTGTTCGTGCCTGACCCGATTGTACGAATACACGCCGGAGGAACTGGCGTTCCACAAGCAAGATCGAAGAGATCAGGATGCCCAAAAGGGTTGGCTCAACGGCCAGATCGAACGGATCAACAGCGAGCTCAAACCGACGCGCGAGCAGATTGGCAAATTGCAGGGAGAGATCGCCAAGATCAAGAAGCAGCAGTTCGACGCTCTCATGAAGAAGCTCAAAGAGGACGAAAAGACGAAGGATCTGTCGTCAAAACGCCTCGCGGATATGGCGGAAGAACAACTTAAGAAAGAGCCGATCGCGGATCACAAAATCGACGAACTAGAAGAGGATGTTGCGAAGATCAAGGAGGGCCCGGACTACTTGAGAAAGGAAGCGGAGATCGGGGTGATTGACGACCAGATCCGCAGTTTTCGAAAAATGGATCACGCCGTCAGTCCGGTCAAGCCGCCGCTGGAGAAGATTCGGAGTCGGGGTCTTAAGGGAATGCTGGTCGAACCGCCGTTCGTCGCTCCGCCGGAAGACGATCCGCGTGTCGATCCCGGGCCGCATGTCGAGCATCGCGCCTTGAATTACTGGATGATGGGAAAACGGATGCCGAGCCTGTCATTCATTCTGTTCGCGACCGGCTTCGCATTCGCAGTGAATGGGCTGTTTGTCGTCCTCTGCGACGCCTGGGGAATGCGGATCGGAATCTTTCGGACATTCGGCATGAACCCGCTGGCGGCATACATCATCCACGAAATGATGGTACACTCGATTGCTCCGCTTGTTCCGCACGATGCCCCGCTGGGCTATTGTTTGGGCGGGTTCTTTATTTTCTTTACCGCGACGTATTTCGCGGTCCGGTATCTGGAGAAGAACGAGATCTACCT
>CAZVJA010000071.1:0-22959 GCA_964626885.1 uncultured Planctomycetaceae bacterium
ATGCCCCGCCGCCTCGACTCCTTTGTCGGTCACGAGCAGCACGCGGCTGCCGCCGATCTCGCGGGCAAGTGCTCCCAGCCGATCGACGCTGCCTGGTCCATAGACAACGCGAGTGCGAGGATCGAAATCGAAGGCGGAGAGTAGCTCAGAGCCGTTCGCGTCGGCCGCAATGTCTCGTTCCCTGAGTGGATTCTGCTGCATGCGGTCACGGACGGGGGTAACGGTGATTTTCGGGCGGGAGGCGTACCCTCAGGCGGTGTGGTCAATTCTACGGAATTGCCTTCAGTAAGGCAAATTGCACAAAAAGCCCACCGATGGCCGTCGGGGGCTTCTGAAACCTGAAGTTCCGATGAATCGAAGGTTACTTCCCACCCGGCGTGATCGCGAACAGTGAGGACTTATTCGCGATGTACAACGTGTTGTTCGCCACGACCGGCGTCGTGTAGACCGAGTTCCCCATGTTGATCTCGCCAATGATCGTCTTCTCCGCGCTCAGCTTCGCGATCGTCACGTCACCATCCTCGTCGCCGATATAAACCTTGCCGTCGACGATCAAGGGCGATCCCCAGGATGCGGCCAGCATGTCGTGAAACCAGTGCCGCTTGCCGGTCTTGGCATCGAGGCAATGCACCAGTCCGCTGAAGTCGGCGATGTAGAGCAGATTGTCCTTGATGGCAACCGTTCCACACGAGCGGTGCATCTTTTCTTCAAAGTCTTCCGCTTTTCCGTCGCCGTCGACATCGAATTCGGCGTAATGCCACACAGCCGCGGAGTTCGAATTCGGAATCGCTTTCTCACCGTTCTCGGGAATCACGGCTTGCTCGCGGCGGTGAGGAATCGGCTTGCCGTCTTTATCGACCGCCAGTTCCGGACTCACGTCGCCGCGCTTCGTCGGGTCGATGCACCAGAGATGACCGTCTCCCTCGCCATGCTCCGGGTCTTCTCCGACGGCAACGTACACCAGACCGTCGTAAACGACGGGGGTCGCGATGATATGATTGCGGGTTGCGCGGCCGCCGAGAATGTATTTCGATTCCTTCGGGTTACAGTCGAACTTCCAGAGGAGCTTGGAAGCACCTTTTCCGTCCCCTTGAGGATCGAAGCTGTAGATCCAGCCGTCTCCCGCGCCGAAGAGCAACTGCGGCTGGCCACCCAGCACGGCATAGGTCGGCGAGGACCATTGGCCGTGCAAGATGTTCGTGCCGGGGGACTTGTCGGTCCAGAGCACCTTTGCCGTGTTCTTGTCAATCGCGAAGAAGCTGGGAGCATTCGGCGCGGGGATGTTGATGTGCCCCTCGTCAACGCCGTTTGACGTGTTAACAAACAGCACGTCGCCGACACACGTTACCGAGCAACTGCACATGTTGTGCTGCGAAACGCCCAACTGGCCCATCATGTCGAACTGCCAGACGATGTCGGCCTCATCCTTGTTCTGATTGACCTCAGCCTGGAAGGAGCCGTCATTTTCGCCGTCGTGAAAGCCCTCAGCATCGAGGCAGACGACTTCGCCCCGGCTCGTCACGAACCAGAGCCGGTCGCCATCCGCGTAGGGCGCACAGCAGATGCCCTGCAACGGCCAGTCGTGCACTCGGCCGGTCGGAAGCTTCGGACTGGAATGCTGCCAGAGGAATTTGCCGGTCGCTTCTTCGAAACAAAGCAGACAGCCGAGATCGACCTCGGCTGGATAACGAGAGAGATACCCTGCGCCGTTGTTCGTACCGACGTACACTTTGCCGTTCGCGATCACAGGATTACCGTACGACTGCGATCCGAGCTTGGCGGACCACTTGACGTTCGTCCCGTCTTCGATATTCCATTTGATGGGAATATTCTCCCCCGGAGGCGTATTGTTGCGGCTGGACCAGCCGGACCATTGCGGCCAGTCGGTCTTGCCGACCTTCATCTTCGCGATCTCCGCCGATGCCAGCGCCGTGGGATCGTAGTTGCTGGTGGAAGGAGCGTTGGCGGCATTGAGCGGCACCCACGCGGTCCAGGTGACAATCGCCAGTCCTAGAACGATTACCGCTGCTGTGATCTGCTTGGACTTCATGAGTACCTCTTATGGCGAGTGGATTGCTCAGTTTTCTGGTGGGCTGCGGTTCAGAGCCCACAATCAATTTGTGCCGGGTGTGAAAATATCCGACCAGGCCGTGTGTTCATTTCACTACTTGTTCGAATTCACCAGGATGTTGTCGTAGAAAACTTCAGCGTTGGTGGCATTGGCAAACAGACCCGGACTGCCGATGACATTCGGCTCCTCGTCTTCCGCGACGACCTGCCAGTCCGCCGGCTCAGCCTCGCCGCGCACCCAGACCTTTCCGCGGAGCACCGCTTTTTTGCCTTCGACGGAAGCCTGGAACTTCATTGTGTACCAAGTGTTCGGCTTCCACGTGAACGGAATGGTCTTCGACATTCGCGATAAGACCGGCGGCCAGGTGCGGATTTGCAATTGCTGGCTGGAGCCCATCATGTCAAAGGTATATCGTTGCGCCACGAGCCCGATATCGGGAAGCTTTCCGTTCTTGATTGCGCCGTACACATCCGCCTGGATTGTATAGTCGTGGTGGTCGGTCTGTCCCATCCATCCCTGGCTCCGCATCCCTTTCGGAATCGTGGTGATCTTGCACATGACGCCTCCCGCAGGGTCGATCTTTCTCGAGCCTTTCTCAACGGAAAGCTGGATACCGGGTTTGTCGTTCCAGGTCCATTTTGCCAGGAACTTCTCATCTACGAGCAGCTTGAGAGACGGATCGAGCTTTTGTTTGGCCTGCTCGAGGTTAGTCACTGTCTGCAACAATTCCAGAAAGCGGAGGAACTCAGACCATTGCTGTTGCGGCGTGCTGTTGTCGTACTTTAGGGCGGGACGGCCACTGTTGACGAACCCGGACGTCAAGTAAATGTAGAGCTGAGCCGCCAGCGGGTCGCGTGCTTCGAGCGACTTGAAAAAATCGAAATCGAGCGGTACATGCCGATACCGGATACCGACCCAGGCCTCCGGAACTTCGCCGTTCGAGAAATCGAATTTCCAGGGAAACCCCGGGACGACGCGTATTCTGGAAGTTCCCTTCAATCCCCCTACTTCGGCCGTAACAACCGCCGTGCCCGGGCTGGTCATGTCGGCGGGAGACGTGAAACGGCCATCTGCTCCGATCGAACCGTTGCCTTTGATGCTGAATTTCGTCTCGGAAGCTGGAACCGTTTTCAGATACTGCCCTTGGGCATTAAACAAACGAACCTGGAACGGCTGCTTCATACCGGGCGATAGAATCGATTCAACAGGAACCAATTGCACGACGGCGGGCTTCGAATCCGCCTCAACGGGGTTCTCCTTCGGGGCGACCGGGCGGGGATCGAACGAGGGAGTCTGATCAGGCTTCCCGATGCAGTAGATGGCGTTCATGGTCTGCAGATAGATGCGGCCATGCGAAATGACGGGCGACGAATGCACTTCCTCGTTGTTCAGTCGTAATTGGTGAACTGTATCGATGTTATTGCCGTTCAGCTTGAGGATGAACCAGCGGCCGTTGGCGGCACAGACGTAGATCTTTCCGTCCGCATAGGTGGGACTCCCGGTCATCATCGTGCCGATTTTTTTGTTGGCGATTTCGTTTCCGGTTTCCGGATCAAGTACCAACAGGGTTCCGGAGTCCTCGACCGCAATGAGTTTGCCATCCACCATGATCGGCGCGCTCTTGCCGACGGCGAGCTGCTTTTTCCGCCAAAGTTCACCTCCCTTGGCGAGATCACCCGACTTCGAGGCATCGAGTGCGAAGACCAACCCCTGCGTGTTGTCGTCGAGATCTTCTTCACTGTGTCCGCAGAAAACCTTGTTTCCGACCACAAGGGGGGTCGTATTGATGCCGCGCGGCGAAGCGTAATAGTTCCAAATCTCCTTACCTGTCTGAGGCTGGAAGGAATGCAGCGCGCCATCGCTGGAGCCAAAGATCATCTGCGCCTGCCCGTTGATCACCGTAGTGATCGGCGTGCTGTAGGTCGTGTCCTCCGGAAGCGGCCGAGTTCCCGAAAACCAGACCGGCTGGCCGTTCCGCTTGTCGAAGGCAATAAAGCGGTGCGCGGGGCGGGCCATCTCTCCCCAGCCGATGATCACAGCGCTCGCGATGATCAGGTTGCCGTGCAGAGTTGGGAAATTCGTTCGTCCACCGTAGGTGCTCAACAGGCCATATTCTTCGCTGAGGGAATGCGACCAAAGAGATTCTCCGGTCTCCCCATTGATGCACTGGAAGTAGCCATTCACTCCCTGGGCATAAATATTGCCAGTGACGGGATCGCCCACCACGCTCGACCAGCCGATGCGCGTATCGGGAACATCGGACAAGAATGTATTCCAGCGATTCTCCCATTTTGTCTCGCCGGTCGCGGCGTCGACACAAACGACCTTCTCTCCTTCTCGATTTGTTCCGGGCTGGTCACGCACGATGGTATACAAGCGGCCGCGCATAACAATTGGAGTAGACCGACCGGCCAGATCGTCGCGCTTCCAAAGGAGGTTTTCTCCCTTCCCTTTGGGGGACCAACTGTCGACCAGTCCCTTTTCGCGCGAAATACCGTTCATTTCGGGACCACGCCAATGAGGCCAGTCCATCGGGTCAGCCATTGACGGGTCGCTGGCGGTCTCATCCGCCGCCAGCATGCCGCAACATAGGATCAAACCTGCACAAAGACAGAACATCGCGCTTAGCCGAGACATCAAATGCATCATGGTGATCTCACTTTGAGAGGCGCAGCGGCGGGATTTCGAGGCTGGTGGAAGCCTATGCGGCGGGTCGTCTGGGACAACTGAAATCAAATACCCATCGTCCCCGATCCGCGCTTCAACATACCTCCGTGCAACTTGGGGGGTCAAGCGTCGGCGATTATCGAGGGATTGACGGCAAAATGGCAAATGAGAAGAGTTGGCTAAACTGAAGATTGAGCCATAGGCTCACCCGATCGCGCGGTGAATTGGAACCGCGACATCGTCCTCCGTTGTCCCTTCCGCACTTGAGTCTGCACGACGAGGGATGCAACCGCCCGTTTCGGCCAGGCGCTGCATCATCAGCTTTGTAACCTCGTCCAACAGCTCCCGGCTAATCCGGCGATCGTAATACGCGGAGAGATCGATCGGCTCGCCATACGAAATGAAAACTCGACGCGGCGTATAGAACGGAGCAACCATGCTGCTGCCGTCAGGCGAATTGTGAATGAAGATAGGCAAAACCGGTACCTTCGATCGCAATGCCAACCACGCAACCCCCGGATCTCCCGGCAGCAGCTCTTGTCCGGAATCGGGGGTATTGATCCGCCCCTCTGGAAACAAACCGACAACTTCCCCGGATTGCAGCCTGCGAAGCGCCTCGCGGGCGGGACGCATGTCTTGGCCGTCGCGCTCGACCGGAATGGAGCGCATGGCACGACAGAGCCACATCAACCCGCGCACTTCGTAATACTCCCGCGCCATCAGAAAATTTATGACCCGGATCGGCCCCTGTCGCTCCCAAAGATGATGGTTCATCCAGAGGAGCATCGGATCGACAGGGCTGCGGTGATTTGCAATGACGATTGCCGGTCCCGAGGCCGGAATGGTCGAACGACGATTGGCCCGCCAATGAAACATTAGCGACACATAGATACGTTCGACCGCGTACAGCGCCCAGACGATCAGCCCCGCTCCAGCCCGCCGGACGCACCCTGCGACGCATCCCAGAATGGCCAGGGCGTACATGACGAGAAACAACATCGCCGTTGATTCGGGATGCATGACCCACACGGTGATGAAGACTAGAGGAAAGCCAACACCAAACAGATCGGTATCGGCGGGGGTTTTTCAGCTTTCGGGTCAATTATCGCAGCCCGTGAAACGTGCCGCAACACTTTACTCCGGCTGAGGTCCTCAAACCAATTGCATCGACTCACTCTGTTCAAGAGCCGATGCTGATTCGAGTCCGTCCCTCAATTTTAGAGAACGCCCACTTCCTCGAATTTCTCACGGACGATGTCTTCCGTAAACGGCTTCATGATGTACTCATTCGCGCCGGACTGCATCGCCTCCACAATGCGCTTCATATCGTTTTCGGTCGTGCACATGATCACGATCGGCTGCGGGAGAGAGGCTTCAGCGCGGACTTTCTTCAAAAAGCTGAGTCCGTCGAGAACTGGCATGTTCCAGTCGAGCAGGACAGCGTCGATTTCGGGGTGTTGGCGCAATTGCTCGAGAGCAGCGCTTCCGTCTTCCGCCTCGAGAGCGCGCATCCCCAAGGACGCGGCCATTTTCGCGCCCGCCATCCGAACTGCCCGCGAATCATCCACAAGAAGTAAGGTTTTCATGACGTCTGTCTCCGGTCGTGGGGATGCTGAACCGCGAAAGTCTACCCCCCTCTATCGGCCGGAAACGGCAGATGGACCAAGTCTCTTTCGAATTCCCCAATCCCGTGGTGTCACGAACGGCACGCCCGGTGTGATCGGAAATTCCCTACCTGGACCGGGGAATTGACACAGTCCGCCGGTCCATCACAAATTCCATTCAGTGAACACACACCCGGCGAGAATTTTGAGTCATGTTGCTAAAAATCAACATACGCTCCCTCCAGACGGTGAGCCTTGCCGCACCGCTATCCCTTAACCAGTTTGCAAGCGTTCCCTCACGAAAATCGGAGATTGGAACAATGATCGTTTCCGTCAGAGATCTGGCATCCAGCCCGCCGACATCCGCCTCGATCGAGATGACTGTTTCGGATGCCCTGGACGCCGTTTTGACAACCGGGACGGGTGAATTGTATGTGACCGACGACAGCGGCCTGCTGGCTGGCGTTGTCACCGACTACGACTTGCTCAAAGCTCAGATGAACGGATCACGGGAGTCACAGCGTGTCGAAGAGGTCATGAGCCGCTGTCCCGCCTGCATTTCCGCGAACGAACCGGTGGTCGAATTGGTTGGAATGTTCCGCGAAGCCCGATACTCGCAGATGGCGGTCGTGGATCGGGGACACCTTGTGGGAATCGTCAGTCGGCGTGACGTCATGCGTCTCATCCGTTCGCTCAGCCAGCTAGGCATTCAGCTCGGTTGCACCGACGACCAGAATACGGTCGATGCCGCGAATGCCATGCGCGGTCCACGGTACATGCAAAACCGCAAACTCATGGCTGAACGATCGCAGGATCTGACGGTTTAGCCGGACGCTCGCCCGCGCTGCTTGGCCGAACGCCACGCGTTCGTAACATGGGAGATTCGCACGACGTGGTCCTCTCGTCACGTTTTGGACAGGTCGACTCCCATATCGAGCATCAAGAACTTCATGTCTTCCCAGACGTCCTTCTTGGCGGGAGGGTTGCGTAAGAGATAGGCCGGGTGATAGGTGCAGAGCACTTTGGCCCCACGATACGATAAAAATCGCCCGCGCAACTTCCCCATCGAGAATTT
This sequence comes from uncultured Planctomycetaceae bacterium, assembly GCA_964626885.1. Taxonomy (GTDB): domain Bacteria; phylum Planctomycetota; class Planctomycetia; order Planctomycetales; family Planctomycetaceae; genus CAZVJA01. The sequence goes on from CAZVJA010000071.1 coordinate 7,418, forward strand.
TGTATCGAGCAGGTTTTGCGCCGCGACTGATCCCCAGCAAACGATGTAGTCGGGATCGATCGTCTCAATTTGGCCATCCAGGTATTCCCGGCAGTTTGCCGCCTCTTCCGCGGTGGGAGTTCGGTTTTGCGGCGGCCGGCAGCGTAGAATGTTGCAGATGTAGATCTCCTCACGTTTCAAGCGGCAGGCCGCGATGATGTCGTTGAGGAGCTTTCCCGCCCGACCAACGAAGGGCTCTCCCTGTCGGTCTTCATCGGCTCCTGGCGCCTCCCCAACGAACATGATCTTTGCTTCGGGGTTGCCGACGCCGAATACCGTTTGGGTTCGCGTTGCCGCCAGTTCCGTGCAGCGCGTGCAGCCGGCGACGCATTTAGCGAGTTCCGCCAATCGAGTTTCTCGCTCGGAGCGAGTCGTTTTACGTTGAGGCAATTTATTGGAATCCTGAATTAACCGCGGTTCATACTGGGGTTCTGTATCTTCAAACAGCGATGGATATGAGTTCGTCGGCACAGGTTGATCCGCTGTGACAACCTCACAAGTAGCAGCTATGGGCTGTTCGTTCGGCTTGCCTGCCGTGGTTGATGCCGCGCGATTCACACCTCGATGGGCCTCTTCGCTCACCGAATCCGCCGCGGAACTCTCGATTGGTCCGACAGTGGAGCGATGCAGGTGCTTCAAGCCTGCACGATGCAGGCTTTCCAACTGCTGTCGCGCCATTCGTCGCATGTGTGAAATGCTCTTTGTCGACATTCCCCTCTCCAAGGGACGGTTGCTTCAAGCCGTTTCGTCTGAAACAGGGTGCGCGACGGAGTAGTTCGCGTCAAGCAACTCTCCACATGGAGATATTTACCGAGCCATCCGGAATTACCTGTCGATGGTTTTTCAGGCGCGCGATCGCCGGGAATGCTAACCCGATCCGAACGGTTCATGCGGTCACGTTTGCGACGGTCACGGCCGGCTTGGTGCGGGAACACCGCTGCTTTTTTGTGAACTCCGCCAAATTCGCCACGCTGCTTTGTCGTACCCGAATGACTGGCCCGTCAGATGTTCCAGAGCGGAAAGAACTTCCGGATTCTGCTCGTCCCGCGAGACGTCAACCGTCTGCATGAGTGGTGGAGGTGAATTCGATGTGTCGATGATGACACCGTTCGGGTATTGCCCGGTCAGCAGTCCTGCTGCCACGCCCGGCGGAAGATTCGCGATTCCCTGTTGTGGCGCGAATCCGCCGTCCGCCGTGAATGAGATGGAATCTTTCCTCGGAACGTTGATCTGATATTGATGCGTGGTCACAAGCGCTTCGATGAGGGGAGGGACCGTGCCCGCGTCACCAATCAGTTCTAACGCAGCCCCGGCCCGCCTCACAATTTCATTTCGCGGGTTGCTCAATTCCCGCACATAAAGTGGGCGCCCCACGTCGCTGCGATGCTTCACCATCCCATCGAGCGCTCGCGAGCGGACATCTCCGTCAACGTCGTACAGGGATGACTCAACCAGCAGTGCGGATGTGTTTGGACCCGGGATATTCAGCAGGACGTCGACGTATAACGACCGAATGCGACGATCCTCATCGCCATTCAAGAAATTCTTGAGTGCTCTTGCGGCGTTGGGGTCGCTCACCTGCAGCAGGTCTTCGATCGCTTTTTTCGATCGGTCGGGATCGGTCCCTTTCAACAAGATGTGCAAGCGTCGGATTTTCGCAAACCATTCCCGCTCTTCCTTGCGAATGGCATTGACCTGCTCCAACACACGCAGTTCTTCCACCGAGACATAGCGGCCTTTGTATTTCACCAGCCCTCGCTCGCGTAGCAAATTATCGCGCGAAACCCATTTCCCATCGATCTGAGAATGGCCGAGCGCGTAGTGCGCCTTCTTATGAGTCGGTTCGAGTTCCACGATCCGCTCGAGCTGCTCTTTTCGGCACTCATCCAGATTCTGTGCGCGGCACCACTCGGCGAGTTGCCAGCGAGCTTCGACCGTGTCCGCCACAGAATCGGCTCGCCGGAGATACTCTTCATGAGCAACGGGACGTTCGACGAGGGACTCCACTTCCGCCGCGGGGAAGGTCAATCGAGCCCCGGAAAGAGTTGTGATCGTAATTTCCCGGGGCTGGGCAGTGGTGGGAGGAAGGGATTTTGTATCCCTTGGTCGTGAGGCCTTTTCGAGCCTGCCCCGAACAGTTCCTCCCCCCCGTAAGTGGATTTCGTCCCCGCATGAGACCCGGCCAATTGCGACGACTGCAAGAATCGTCAAAAACGGAATGAACTGGCAGCACTTACAGTGCATGGTTCCCTCCCGTCCTCAAAATCATGGCCGCGTCACCTTATGGCGATTGTAACGCCCTGGTCACGTTTTGCTCGCGAGATCCTGCCTTGGGGCCATTGTATTGCGGCAAACTCAGCTGAATCAACAGCCCAATTTCGGTGCCCGGGAGGGCATCTCGAACGGTGAATGCGAATTGATCCAAATTGCAGGTGCGGTTCGACGGAAATTCCCCGAACTTGAGAAGAGATGCTGGTTTCCGGCTCAAAAGGTCGGCTAGAATTGAGAGTTGGCTCCCCTTGGAAGCAGAGTGCCTTGCCGATTCCCCTGGGAAACCCGACAAACGTCTGGTTACGGTCGCAGGGAGGCCCGGGTATCTCACGTACGAAGATAGACATAGACAATGTCGAGAGGTTGACCATGCCGGTTGTTTTACTTCGAGGTCTTGGTTCTTACTCACGTGCCTCGGTGGCGATTCTGTTCCTCATTTTTGTGTCTTCTGCAACCGACAGCAACTTCGCGCAGGGCCCAAGCCGCGCCGCTCTCCCTTCGGCGCGTTCTTTGAACCGATTCGGTCTCGAACTTGCCTGGTGGAACTATGGGAATATGAACCCCAGTTTAGACCGGGTTGCGTTTCTGACGGCTGATGAGGAAGTCTCCTACGTGCAGTCAGAGTCTGGGATGGTCACGGCGTTCGACAACGCAAACGGTCGCCAGCTTTGGTCACGGAAAATTGGCCGATCTCAAGGCGCTTCGTTCCCGCTGGTGTCCAACCAGGACTACGCCATCGTGTCGTCCGGGACGACGCTGTACGCCATTAAACGATTCAGCGGGGAAATGGGTTGGGAAGTTCCTCTCCCCCGAATTCCCTCTTCGTCACCCTCGGTCGATAGCACACAGGTTTACATTGGCTCGCTGGACGGAACGGTTGTCGCACTCGATTTGGCCAAGCTCAAAAGATACCACGAAGAAAACCTGCTCCCCCGTTGGGGACATATGGCGATTAACTGGCAGTACAGGACCGGTAGCGAGATTACGACGCCTCCGATCACGAGCGGTACTGTGCTGGACGTCGCTGCACGCGACGGTTCACTTTACGGGCTTTCCGCGGGCGAGAGTAAAATTCGATTTCAATTCGAGACCGACGCACCAATTTCCGCTCCAGTTGCCTACTCAGACGGGTACCTTTTCCTGGCGTCCGAAGACTACAACGTGTACTGCATCAACGCGAACAACGGCACTATCCGATGGGAATACATTTCCGGTGCCCCGATCCGCAAGGCCCCTCACGTGATCGGTCAGGATGTCTTCTTGCTGCCGCACGACGGCGGCATGTTCTGCCTTTCGGCTTCCGAGGGCCAGGAGAAATGGTGGACCTCACGGGCCACGGACTTCATCGCCGCGACGCATTCACTCGTGTATGCGTCCGACGATTCCGGAAACATTCTGATCCTCAGCCGTAAGGACGGCGCACTCATCGGAACGATGCCAATGCGAGATTACCAGATCCGTGTCGCGAACGATCGGACCGACCGCATTTTTCTGGGAAATCCGAAGGGTCTTGTCCTGTGCATTCATGAACAACACCGCTCATTTCCGCTGTATCATAAGCAAGCGGAGCAACGTCCCGTCCTCCCGGAACTTGCGCCAGAAGATTCATCGGGCAACGGCGGCGAAAAGAGTGGAACCGAGGCGGCACCGGAAAAAGCAAGCGACGGAAACAACTAGCGCTTGCAGAGTTCCCTCTTACCACCTTCCCACTTAACGCGGTCGGCGAGGATGCAACGTTCCTCCGCTGCTGAGCCTTCGGTGTCAGTGCTCGAACGAATCACCGCACGAAGGTCTCGTTGTATACGACCCAATGTGGTCGATACCGGACATTTATCCCGGGCACGCCTCAAGCGAGGGCGCTCGCGATAGACCTTTGGCTTCACGCATCGGAATTCGAAGGTCCAATCTGTCGGCAACGCTTTGCGTCCGATGTCCGTTCGGAATTCTTCCCGCGCCTAACAAGTGGACCAACCGAGTTGAATTGACAGCTTAGGTGGTCGGGGTCGATCCGAAGGCGAGCCCCTGGAACGAGAACCGCGATTCGTCATACCAAGCAGGTTGGCCCACTAGGAAAACTCGTTGCGTCACCCCCCAGTCTGTAGGAATTGACGTGCTTTGTAAGTCGCTCTCGGGATGGCAACCCTACCTGTAGCGAAGATTCTCGTGCGATGTACATCAGTATTCACCCTGAGGCGATATTCGGCCAATATTTCAGCAATAACTTTCCTAAACCAATTTTAGATATGTAGTTACAAGCTGAAAAACGCATCAACGGTCTTTTTTTCGTCCAGGCTCGATTGAAGCAATATTCTGCTGCTGGTACAAAAAAATAGTCTGATGGAGTCTCTTACTCCGATGGGGGAGCGGTTCTTTCGATCCCCCGAAATTGCTTCTAGATCCGTCTGTTTCTGCCTGTTTTCAAGCTGTTGTTGGTAAGTCGGTTGGTGTTCAGCCACGCCCGTGACGGCGGGTTGACTCCCTCCCCACCGACGTTGTGATACGAAGAACGGCTTCTTCAGTTCGAAGGAGGCACGGAAAGCCGCCGATATTTCAATCCCTCAGAAATATTTGTTTTGCAGGCTTTCTGGAGTCCGTTCGTGCAGTAGCAGTTACGACTTTTGCCGGGCATGTTCCCACGGCAAGCCAGGTCGTCTCGATTCGTGCCGTTTCAATGTGAAACGATACGGCACTGCCCAGCGAATGCTCCGGAACTCGCTACAGAGGCGTTAATGAGGAGCTTGGCATAGAGAATTCAGTCTCGAATCCCTGATTGGGTCTCGAGCAATTGTCGCAATCAAGGCTTGCTGCCGGAGTTTTCACAACATGACCGTCACCGACCTGCGCGCGCAAACACGTAAAGAATTGGCCACTCGAGCGAAACGGCACCAAATTGCCGGCTGGCACGAGATGACGAAGGAAGAACTCATCCAGGCCCTCGTCCGGGCGCTTCGGTCCCGTAAGAACAAAACTCGCGGACCCAACGGCAATCCGCGATCGTCGGCTATGAATGGCCGCGCGAAAAAACGCTCGGGACAGAACGGGCATGTTACGTCCCACAATGTGGTCCACCGCAACGGCCGGAGCAACGGCACAAACGGACATTCCAATCGAGACAGCGGTTTGTCAAAGGGTAAACCGAATCGAACCCGTGCGGTGACAATCGCCAGTTCCATCAAGAAACTCCTGAAACCGACGGTCATCGAACCGGCGGGACAGTCCATCGCCACTCGGGATCGGCTTGTCGCCCGCGCACACGACGCCTATTGGATTTATGTTCAATGGTCGCTCACACAGCGCATATTGGAACGCGCTGCCGCCGCGCTGGGTACCGATTGGCATCAGGCGATTCCTGTTTTGCGGTTGTACGATGTGACCGCGAGCGATTCGGCCGCCTCCACGAAAACCTGGATTCGAGACATCGAAATTCATGGTGAGATCGACCATTGGTACGTTCCAGTAGAAAACCCGCCGCGCTCGTATCGGCTCTACATCGGCTATCGGACGCCGCAGGGGCGTTTCTTCGCCATGGCCCAATCGAACCGGGTGCGAATGCCGCGGGCCGCGGCTTCCGCGAACGGGGGCCAAGCCGGCATGAACGGACACGACACGGATTCTGACCGAAACAGTCGACGCCCCCCCGCGCTCCGGGCAGCCTACCTGGCTCGAACAGAAGAGCTTGATGATGATGGAGAACCTATTCCCGACGGTAACGGCTTCTCCGCGGACTTTCCGTTTGAGCTCGAAACTGAACTTATTGTCCACGGCTCAACACACCCGGAAGCGGAAATTACCCTGTTAGGGGATCCTGTGCCGGTCAGCAAGGATGGGACGTTCTCGCTTCGGTTCAGCTTGCCGAATGGTCGTCAGGTCATTCCCGCTGTTGCCATTCACCCTCGTGGGGCCGAGCAGCGAACCATCGTGCTGGGGATCGAACGCAATACCAAAGAGCTTGAGCGTCAATCGCTGGACGAAACCGGAAGCTGAGTGGAATTGCTCCCGGTGATTCGATCGTCTTGAGTTCGCGGGCAGGATTACCTTTACAGGCTGGCGATTGTTTCGCCCCAACATTGGCGAAACCTTTGCGCCTGGCCGGTGTTTGGTAAGATGAGGGAGCTTCTCATTCATCCGTGCCGCTTATTCTCGACAGGAATGTCGGCTTAGGGGCCGGGTGGGGGAGCCCTGCACCTCGCACAACGCTCGAATCTTGTCCCATGGGAGATTCCCTCGGGTCAAAGGATTTTCGTGGTCACCAGCGAATCTGGACAGCTTGCCTATCTCCGAGATCCGGACGTGCAGTTGATGCTGCGCGTCAAGGAAGGAGACGACCGTGCGTTCACCCAGCTTGTTACTGCCTATCAGGACCGGCTTGTCAACGTTTTGACGCATCTTGTCCGCGATCAGGCAGCCGCCGAAGATTTGGCTCAGGAGGTTTTCCTGCGAATCTATCGCGCACGTCATGGGTATGAGCCCACGGCGAAGTTTTCCACCTGGTTGTTCCGCATCGCGAATAACCTGGCGAGCAATTCGCGCCGTAATCGGGGTCGGCGCAAGGAAGTGACCTTGAATGTCAACGATTCCGGACCGCTCGGTCCTCGTCCCGGCGAGAAAATCATCGCGGAGAAATCCGCATTGATGCCTGCGAGACAGCTTGCAAAGGCCGAGGTGCGGGCCGTCGTGCGGGAGGCGCTCGAGACGCTTGGAGAGCGACAGAAAATGGCCGTCTTGCTCCACAAGTTTGAAGGCATGAGCTATGCCGATGTCGGGGACGCCTTGGAATTGACTCCGGCTGCAGTGAAATCGCTTTTATCGCGCGCCCGTGAGACCCTGCGTGTGCGTTTAGAGGCCTACATCAAATGAATCGAACGGAACGATTGGTCGTGTTCGCTGCTCGATTGCAATTTCGCTACCCGAAGCAAATAGCCGTTTTCCGACGAAGGTTGAGCATTGTTGCCGGGCGTGGTTTCAGCTTAACAGGAAGAAGTCATAATGATCGCGGATTGATTTCATGGAAAAGATGACTCGATTGAGTGCTCAGCAGCGTGCCGATCTCGTCGCCTATCTCGATGGCGAGCTCGACGACGTCACCATGAAAGACATCGAGCAGACTCTCACGAAGAGTCCTGCCGCGCGGCACGATGTCGATATGCTCATCCGCACCTGGGATCTCCTTGACGAACTCGGCCGAACGACCGCCTCGCAGGATTTTTCGAATAAAACCATGACCAACCTCCGGGCCGCGGAAACCCAAGCCCCGTGGACCGGCGGAACTTGGATCGAATTTCTTCGGGGGGCAGGAGCACGGCACGGCGCGATTCTGGTCGGGTGGGTCGCGGGTCTCGCGTGCATCGCGATTGTGGGATTTCTGCTCACAAATCACTGGATTCCGGATGAATCCCGCATGCTCGTCGAGGAACTTCCGGTGATCGAAAACCTCGATCGGTATTCCAACATCGGCAGCATCGAGTTTCTCAGAGAATTGAACAGCAAGGTCGGAAAGTTCGATGAAAATCCCAATGCTCCGCGCAAATGAGCCGCGCGGCCGGCGGGTCGCGATGCTCTTGTTCTTTCTGTCAGCCTCCGTCGTTGGCGTTGGGGCGGGCATCGAGTCCTCGTTCGACCGAAACTACCGGCGGATCGAGAGGATGTCTGCATCCGAACGAATGCGCCTCGAGCGGAATTTTCGCCGATTCCAGGAGATGACCGAAGCGGAAAGGGATGGCTATCGCCGATTACACCGTGAGATCGAGGAAGACACCCTCAAGGGGGGGCGGCTGCGGGACGTGCTAGATGGTTACAATGCCTGGCTGGCGACGTTGTCCCCCTTTCAGCGTCAGGAAATACTCGCGGAAAAAGATCCGATCGAGCGCGTGAACATCGTGCGACGCATTCGTCGCGACATGGCCAAACAACCGTCTGCGCCGACCGAACAGCGTCCCGGACCGCTGGCACGGCTTCTCCGAATGAGTGGAATGCTGGCCCAATTGGCCGACGACTCGATCCAACTTTTGCCACGTGAGTTCGACAACCTGGTCGGTGTTCTTGAAACGCGGCTCTCGTTGAGCAAGGAAGATTTGAGCAAGCTTCAAGCCATGTCCCCCGCCAAGCGCCATCTGGAGGTGCTGAAACGCACTCTCGAGAAGTTTCCTGATGAGATGCCGCCGGAACCGGGAAGACTGTGGCCCGACGACCAACTGTTGGAAAAACTGCTCGCATCGATCGACAACAAATTGATCACCGACAAGATAAAAACCTTCCCCGATCCGAATGTCAGGCGAAAAGTGATGGGATTTCTGGTCGCCCGGGCCCTTCTGGCTGAATGGCAGCCCAAAATCGACTCTCTTCGTCCAACAGATGATGATCTGTGGCAAATGTTTCAAGACATGGAACCAACGCGGCGCGACGAGTTCATGCAGCTTCCGACAGAGGAAATGAAACACCGGCTGGAGTTGGAGTTCCTTGCAACGAGAAGTCCTGAATTACGCGAACTCCCCTTTGTCTTGCAGAGACTCGCCTCGCGCCCAGAACGTCCTTTGGGGAATCGTCCCAGACCTCGTCCATTCGACCGCCGGCCAGGACCAGGTCCGCGAGGAATCGCCCCCGGGGGAAGCCCTGAACCTCCCGATGGCCGAGGCCTGAATCCTCCCGGACGGCGACGATTCGGTCCACCGGAAGGCCCGCCGCCGGAACGGCCTGAAAACGGGCCATAGTGTTTTGCGCTCGCAGTCGGATATCTCTCCGATTCTCCCGGTTAGGTCGCGCCGCGATTTGGCATCGTACGGCATAGCCGGGTACAGTGTTGTCGAAGCTGCCGCCATCAGGCATCGACGCGCGTCGGTCCCGTATTCCGATATTAATGAACGAGAACATTCATCATGAGCCTACGCAATATCCCGCTCCAACATCGCCCGGTGATCCACATAATCACCCTTTGGGCAATTCAATCGTGTGTTCTCACCAATGCAGCTATTGCTGCTGAAGTTCCTGAAACACTCTCTGGCACTGAACCGCTGACTATTACGCAACCGCTCGATGAACTGATGGTTTCGGGCATTAATCGATTTGCCATCCGCGAGATTGCCCGCGCCGCCGAGACGCGCGAATCGCGATGGAAGCGCGATTACTCCAGCCCGGAAGCGTACGAGAAAAGCATCGCCCCCAACCGCGAACGCTTCCGCACGATCATCGGCGCGGTCGACCCGCGGGTCGAGTCGTCGGACTTTGAACTAATCGCAATTTTGGACGGAGATTCGACGGCTGGATCAGCGAACGGAATTACGGCACGCCGTGTTCGATGGCAGGTGCTCGATGGAGTTACTGGAGAAGGGATCCTAATTCTCACCAAAGAGCAGCCGCGTGCCCGCGCGATTGCGATCCCGGACGCCGATTGGACTCCCGAAGCATTTGCTGGCCTGAATAAGGAATTGGATAAGCAATTAGCGATCCCCAGGTTGCTCGCATCCAATGGTGTGGAAGTCTTAATACCGACACTTATCAGCCGTAGCGACGAGTTTTCCGGAAATCCGTCGATTCGATTCACGAACCAATCGCACCGCGAGTTTGTGTATCGCATGGCGTTCGAGATGGGACGACACGTGATTGGTTACGAAGTACAGAAAATACTCGCTGCCGTTGATTTGCTTGAGAAACGGAATCGTGAGACTCACGTGAACGTTCCTTTCGGAGTTGTCGGTGTTGGAGAAGGGGGGCTAGTCGCATTCTATGCCGCCGCACTGGATCGTCGGATCGAGGCCACGCTCATTTCGGGGTACTTTCACAAACGCGACGCCGTCTGGGAAGAGCCCATTTACCGCAATGTGTGGAGCCTACTGACGGAATTTGGCGACGCGGAGATTGCATCCCTCATCGCGCCTCGGTCCTTGATCATCGAGGCCTGTGAAGCGCCTGAGGTGTCGGGGCCTCCCGGTGTGAGAACAGGCCGTGCCGGCGGTGCGGCACCAGGGAAGATCACGAGCCCGCTTCTAGAACGCGTTCGCGAAGAATTCGAAAAGGCTCGCGCGATCTATCAGAAACTCAATCGCGCGGAGAAATTGTCGCTGGTTGTGTCCGGTGAGGGAAAAGGCCTCGCAGGAAGCGACGCTGCAATCGCCAGATTCCTGACGGATCTGGCGATCACGACGAATCATCCAGCTGAGGCCCTGCCATGGATAATAACCGGATTACCAATCAATACGGCCGAGCGGCAACAACGGCAGTTTTCCGAACTTGTTAATTTCACCCAAAAGCTGATGCGGCACAGCACCAAGGCTCGCGACGAGTTCTGGGCGAAAGCTGACCGCTCTTCGGTCGAGAAGTGGATCGAATCCTCCCAGTTCTATCGCGATTACATCCACGACGAGATGATTGGCCGGCTCCCCGCGCCGACAATACCCCTCAACCCCCGTACGCGAAAAATCATCGACGAACCCTCCTACACCGGCTACGAAGTGCTGCTCGACGTCTACTCTGACGTTGTCGCCGGCGGAATTCTGCTATTGCCCAAAGACCTGAAGCCCAATGAAAAGCGTCCCGTCGTCGTCTGCCAGCACGGGCTTGAAGGGACACCCATGGACACAATCACGACCGAGGGAACCGGCTACAACTACTACAAATCGTTCAGTGTCGAACTGGCGAAACGGGGATTCATCACCTATGCCCCGCAGAATCCGTATCGCGGCAAGGACAACTTTCGCACCATCCAGCGTAAGTCCAATCCACTGAAGCTCTCGTTATTCAGTTACATTATCCCGCAGCATGAACGAACGCTCGACTGGCTTTCGTCACTCCCGAACGTCGATGCCAACCGCATCGGTTTCTACGGGCTTTCGTATGGCGGCAAGACAGCCGTTCGCGTTCCCCCTCTTGTCACGCGGTACGCGCTCTCGATCTGCTCTGCCGACTTCGACGAGTGGATTCTGAAAAACGTCAGCAGCGAAGACCGCTACAGCTACATCTTCACCGGTGAGTACGAAATTTTTGAATGGAACATGGGGAACGTCGCCAATTATGCGGAGTTGGCTTCCCTGATGATCCCGCGGCCATTCATGGTCGAGCGCGGACATCATGACGGGGTCGCCCCTGATGAATGGGTTGCCTGGGAATACGCCAAAGCCCGTCGGCCATATGTCCTGCTCGGTCTCGGCGACAAAACAGAAATCGAATACTTCAACGGCCCGCATTCGATCAACGGCAAAGGAACGTTCAACTTCCTGCACCGCCACCTCGACTGGCCCCAGCCGTAGCCCTCAGCCAATCGTACCCTCAATCATCTCGTCTCCGAAAAATTGCGATCGAGGATTATCCGAAAACGCCTGGCAGACAAGCTGCATCGGCTCTCCACCAAACAAGGGTGTCCTGCTTCCGGCACGAAGGGATTCGAATCTTGCATTTCCTCTGTTCCACATTTGGCAGCGCCGGCGATGTCTTTCCGATGGTTGGTCTAGCGATCGAACTTCGGCGTCGCGGGCATTCCGTGACGATCGCCACGAATGCGCATTTCGAGCCGCTCGCACGTGAGCATGACATCCCTTTCGAAACCCTCGGCACCCAGGACGACTACATCGCCTGTGCCGCGAATCCAGATCTCTGGCATCCGCAACGCGCATTTTCACATGTGTTCAGCTTTTTTCGGCCTGTCTTGAAGCGTCAGTATGAACTCTTCGCCGACGCAGCCGGCCGGAGGGATACGGCTGGAGTCACGAGTTGTTTCGGGTTCGGTGCACTGTTGGCGCGCGAGACACATCGCCTTCCCATCCTCACTCTTCACTTGCAGCCGGCGGTCCTGTGGAGCGACAGCGACCCGCCCGCACTTCCGGGGTTGTTCGGACCGCGCTGGCTGAAAGGACTACTGTATCGCATTGGAGAACGGTGCTTCATCGATCCGGTCGTTTGTCCGTTTCTCAATGAATGGCGGAAAGAACTTGGACTCTCCCCCGTGCGGAAGATCACCCGTTGGTGGAACTCTCCCGACGGAGTGCTCGGCATGTTTCCGGAGTGGTTTGCTCCCCCGCAGCCCGACTGGCCGCAGAATCTGATTCAAACTGACTTCCCATTGTGGAATCACCGATCCTCGGAATCACTCTCTGAGGATGTAGCTCGTTTCCTCGGCGAAGGAGATTCTCCGATCGTCTTTACCCCCGGTTCTGCGAATGTGCATGGCCGGCCGTTCTTCGAGGCGGCCATTACGGCATGTAACCATTTACGGCGCCGCGGCATTTTTTTGACCGAGTTCCCCGAGCAGTTACCGCAGCCGCTTCCAGCTAGCATCGCTCACTTCAAGTACGTTCCACTCGATATACTCTTGCCACGCGTAGCGGCGTTCGTGCATCACGGCGGTATTGGCTCGACGTCGCAAGCTCTGCTCGCCGGCATCCCTCAGGTTCTGATGCCGCTGGCTCATGATCAGTTTGATAACGGGGCGCGCATAATCCGCCTGGGAGTCGGCGAATCAATCCCCGCAAAACGATTCATCGGGCTGCGGCTGGCGGATGCACTAGCCCGTCTATTCGGCTCCACGACGACACAAGCGGCGTGCCGCAACGTATCGGAGCGGCTTGCAAAACGGGACGGTTTGTGTCGCTCGGCAGGTGCAATCGAACAGCTCGTTGCCCGGAAAAACGCGAAGTGAAACTCCCGCGACTAATTTGAGGCCGCGGACTTATTGGCCGGTGCGTTGCGATAAGTCTCGAAATCCCTTGCCCGCACGACGCAGCGGAATCCGCAGTGGAAGGTGCCGCTGTCGGGGGTGCCCTTCATGCGGGCCGAAGTGCGATAGCCGATGCAATAGTTGTCGCTGCACATAAATGATCCGCCGCGCTGCACGCGTTTGACCATCCCGGGTTCGTTGGGATCGTAACTGTCGGTCGGCCCGAACGGATTGCGATCGGGGCTGTTTGCGTAGTAGTCGGGGCGATAGTAGTCACTGCACCACTCCCAGACGTTTCCCGACATATCGAACAAACCGTATCCATTTGCTGGGAACGTCCCGACCGGGGCGGTGGTTTTGTAGCCGTCGAGGACTTCATTCGTGTCCGGAAAATTCCCCTGCCAGATGTTGGCCATCCATTTTCCGCTGGGCTGGAGTTCATTCCCCCACGGATATGTCTGACCATTTTTCCCTCCAAGGGCCGCGTATTCCCACTCTGCTTCAGTAGGCAAGTTCTTGCCGGCCCACTTGCAATAGGCAGCAGCGTCATCCCACGACACATGAATCACCGGATGGTTCAAGCGATCGTCAATCGACGACTCCGGACCCTCGGGATACCGCCAGTTCGCCCCTTTGACGTACTGCCAGACCTGATACGGCCAGAGCGGATGGTCACGGGTCAGCGTTTTGCGATCGTAATTCTCGTTGAAGCAGATCGAGCCCGGTTTGAGGTTCTCTTCCGGGATCACCGACACATCCGCAAGCTGACCGATAAAGTCTTCCCGCTTGGGAGTCCGTTCAGCGATGGTTTTGTATCCGGTTGCCTCAACGAATTTTTGAAATTCAGCATTCGTGACTTCGGTCTTGTCGATCCAGAAACCGTCGAGCGTGACGTTGTGGACCGGAGTTTCATCCGCCTGTCCCTTTTCATCCCCCATGGGGAATGTTCCGCCCGGAATCCAGGCCATGCCTGGCGGAGATTCCTTCGAGGAGACGGGAGGATCAACGACAACTGGATTTCCATCGGTTGAAGACACGGAACTCGGCGATTCAGTACTGACTTCGTTTACCCCTTTGATAACCGGAACGGGAGGGCTTGCTTGCGGGGGCCCCTCTCCACATCCCACGCAGCCTGCAGACAGCCCCCCCACGAAGAGCAAAAGCTGCCATCGAATCGGCGGCATAATTCGCTTGAGATTTCTCATGTTTTCATCATATCAGAATGTGGATGCATGGGCAGTCGGCAAATACCGGTCTCTCAACATGCTCCAGGATTGCCGGGGAAAATGTTTCATCTGGCGGCAGCAACCTTAATAAGATAATCTTCCGGCGAAGAACGGATGCTTCGTTTGCAGGGAGGCAACAGCGTCATGGCGGAACAGGCGATACTTAGCGAACAGACCGCGCTCAAGGGATCGGTGCGGGAATTCTGGAACCGCGCCTCGTGCGGCGAAATCTACGCGGCCGGCAACGACCAATATGAGCGGTTCGGCACTCAGGCCCGGGCACGTTACGAATTGGAGCCGTATATTCCGGAATTCGCTCGCTTCGCGGACGGAGCGGGGCGCGACGTGCTGGAAATCGGCGTCGGGATGGGGGCTGACCATGCTGAATGGGCCAGACACCAGCCGCGGAGATTGGCTGGTATCGATCTGACGCAGCGTGCCGTCGACAACACCCGCCGCCGGCTCGAACTTTCCGGGCTGCATTCCGATTTGCGCGTGGCTGATGCAGAATCGCTCCCATTCGACGACAATTCGTTCGACATCGTCTACTCCTGGGGGGTGCTGCACCATTCCCCCGACACGCCGCAAGCCTTTCGCGAAGTGCACCGCGTGCTCCGTCCGGGCGGCACGACACGAATCATGATCTATCACAAGTATTCGCCGGTCGGCTACATGCTCTGGCTGCGATATGCGCTGCTCCGCGGCCGACCTTTTCGCGGGCTCGATGACCTCTACTTCCACCATCTCGAAAGCCCGGGGACGAAGGCCTATTCCGTGCCGCAGGCGCGCGCGATGTGCCGTGACTTCACGCAGGTCGAAGCCCGCGCACAGCTCGGCTTCGGGGACCTGCTTCAAGGAAAAGTCGGCCAGCGGCACCGCGGCCTGCTGCTCACCTTGGCGAAGAAGCTCTATCCGCGCCCGCTGATGAAAATTTTTTTCCGCCGGCAGGGCCTGCTGCTGCTAATCGAAGCGGTAAAGTGAGGCAGGAACTGTCAGCGATCAGCATTCAGCGACGCCGTGTTTCAAATTGAGAACCCCAGGGCGCTAAGTCGCCGCTGTGTCTCTTCTTCCGCGAGCAGTTCGCGGAATGCTCGTACCGCGGGACGTTCGAGGCGCGATTTCGGCACGATGAAATCGTAGTGCTCTTCCTGAACCGGCAGAAACCCGAGCCCGTACATCCTGGCGACCGTTTCGATCGCGACTCCCCAGTCGGCTCGCCCCTGCGCAACAGCCGCCGCGACCGCGTTGTGCGATTTGGTCTGCATTGCGTAGCCCGCCGGCTGCGCGCCGGCCAGCAGCCGATCGATCAATATCCGCGTTCCGCTGCCGGCATTGCGATTGGCCATTGTGCATGAGTCATCTTG
>CAZVJA010000072.1:0-22958 GCA_964626885.1 uncultured Planctomycetaceae bacterium
CGGCCGGCTGGATGCATTCGTACTAGCGAATCTCGAAACCCATGGGTTGCGTCATACGCACGAAGCAGATCGCGCGACCTTGCTGCGGAGAGTCACGTTTGATCTCATCGGTCTTCCCCCCAGTCCGGCCGAACTGGAGGAATTCCTCGCTGACGATTCCCCTGATGCCTACGAACGAGTGGTCGATCAGCTCATGTGTTCTCCTTCCTACGGCGAACGTTGGGGGCGTTTCTGGCTCGACCTGGCCCGATATGCGGATTCGACTCCCGCCTGGCAGAAGAGCGTCGGCCAGGCGTGGCGCTATCGCGATTGGATCATCGATGCGCTGAACGAAGATGTCCCGTACGATCGATTCGTGACGAAGCAACTGGCGGCCGACATGTTGGAGGATTTTCAACCCGCCGACGCCCCCGCGCTGGGATTTCTGGGGATCAGCCCAACCTATTGGAAGGAATTGCGCCTCACTCCGGACCTTGTGAAAGCGGTCGTCGCGGAAGAATGGGATGAACGAATCGATGTTGTGTCCCGGAGTTTCCTCGGTCTCACGGTGAGCTGCGCCCGCTGCCATGACCATAAGTTTGATCCGGTGAGCATGGAAGATTACTACGCGCTGGCCGGCGTCTTCGCCAGCACGCGGCTGGTCGATCTCCCTTTGCTCCCCCAGCCGAAGTTCAAGGTCGTGAAGGAAGCGCACGTCGCGGTCGCAGATTTGCAAGATCAGATGGAAACCCTCAAGGCGGAGAACATCCCGGCGGACATCAAGCAGCGAAAACAAAACGAACTGCAAGCCACGATCGACAAAATCGCCGCGGAAACCCCCGATTACGGCACACCGGTGGTGCACGGGGTGGAAGATTCCAGCCTGTTCGTGCTTCCCGATGGCCCGGACCGAACGCGGCTCGAATATCGTCGGGGTGAGCCGCGTATGGTTCCGGTGTCGCTACGTGGCAATCCGGCGAACGAAGGGGCCGTCGTCTCGCGTCGTTTTCTGTCGGTGCTTGGCACAGTGGAGAAGCGGCCATTTGAAGCGGGTTCCGGCCGCAGGGAACTTGCGGAGTCGATTTTTCGGGAAGGGAGGCCTCTCGCGGCGCGCGTCATCGTCAATCGCGTCTGGAGAGAGCATTTTGGTTCGGGTCTGGTCACCACGCCGAGCGATTTCGGCACGCAGGGATCACGGCCGACACATCCCGAACTGCTTGAAGACCTCGCACGACGATTCGTCACCGATGGCTGGTCATTCAAACGGCTGCACCGTGAAATCGTGCTCTCGGCCACGTATCGTCAAGCGAGCGATCACCAGAAAGAATCTTTTGCGGCCGATCCGGATAACCGCTGGTTGTGGCGCATGAACCGCCGCCGGCTGAGCGTGGAGTCGTGGCGCGACGCCATTCTCGCGGTCACAGGCTCGCTCCGGTACGTGGTTCACGGCCCGTCCGAGGAGCTGTCGTCCCCCGCGAATCATCGTCGCACAATTTACGGGCGCGTCGTGCGGGAAGACCTGGACAACATGCTGCGACTCTACGACTTTCCCGACCCGGGATTCCACAGTCCGGGACGAGACCTAACGACCACTCCGTTGCAACAGCTGTTTGTGCTCAACAGCGAATTCCTGCACGCGCAATCGACCGCACTGGGAGATCGCATGCTTTCCCACGGAGGACCGGACGAGCAAACCCGAATTCAAACCGCGTACAAATTTCTATTTTGCCGAGCAGCCGGCCAATCGGAGCTGGATCTTGGCCAAAGTTTTCTGGAGGAGAACTCCGGTGAGGCCGAAGAACAGCGGCAACGATGGCGGCTATATGCACAGATCCTTTTGGGGAGCAACGAGTTCATGTTCGTCGATTGAGACCGCACTCCTCTCCCGCGACGTGATACGATTTCATTCCAGGGGTGATCAAGTCGCGAACGGAAAGTTCCATGAAGACCGGACCCAACACCATGCACACCTTTGACGATGCCCGGCCCGCCGAGTTTTCCGGCGAATTCTCGCGACGAACGGCGCTGCGCATTCTCGCCGGCGGCATGGGAACGTTGGGCATGATCTCGGCTTTGCGCGCCGAGCAGTCGTCGACAACGACACGCCCCCATTTTCCGCCGCGGGCAAAACGGGTGATCCAACTGTTCATGAACGGCGGGCCGTATCAGGGAGATCTGTTTGATCCCAAGCCGCTGTTGAAGAAGTTCGAGGGGCAGCGTCCCGCACAGGCCAATCTGCGGACGGAACGGGTGACGGCCGGCCTGCTCCCTTCGCCGTTTCGATTCGAGCCTCGGGGGGAAAGCGGCGTTCCGGTCAGTGAACTTCTCCCCCGGTTTGGGGAGTGCATTGACGACGTCTGCGTCATCCGATCGCTGCACACCGATAATCCGAATCATGGTCCCGCCCTGCTGTTGATGAACAACGGCACGATCACCCCCGCCCGCCCCAGTATGGGAGCTTGGATGTCGTACGGTCTGGGAACTGAAAACCAGA
The DNA here is from genome assembly GCA_964626885.1 of uncultured Planctomycetaceae bacterium. Classification (GTDB taxonomy): domain Bacteria; phylum Planctomycetota; class Planctomycetia; order Planctomycetales; family Planctomycetaceae; genus CAZVJA01. The sequence continues at coordinate 2,474 of CAZVJA010000072.1, forward strand.
ACCTCCCCCCCTATGTCGTTCTTTGTCCCGGGCGACCGGTTCGTTTCTCGATCCTCTGGAACAGCGCGTTTCTTCCCGGCGAGCACCAGGGAACATACATCAACCATTCCAGCCTCGCTCCCGAAAAGCTGATTCCGTTTTTGCGGAATTCGCACGACGAAAGAGAGGTCCAGCGGAAACAGCTCGACCTGCTCCGCCAACTGAATGCCGACCATCTTGCCGCGCGCGAACACGACACGCAATTGGAATCGCGGCTCAAGGCGATGGAAACGGCGTTTCGCATGCAGTTCGCCGCGACCGATGCGTTTGATCTCAACCAGGAGTCAAAAGCGACGCGCGAAGAATATGGAACGGGGCATTTCGGGAACGGCTGCCTTCTGGCGCGGCGACTTGCCGAGCGGGGAGTCCGCTTCACCCAGCTCTATTACGGCAACGGTCAGCCGTGGGACACGCACACGAATCACAGCCAGACGATGAAAACCCTCTCCGAAGACATCGACCGTCCGATGGCCGCGCTTCTCAAGGATCTCAAGCAGCGCGGCATGCTGGATGAAACGCTGGTCATCTGGGGAGGCGAGTTCGGCCGAACGCCGACCTCCGAAAGCGGCAACGGACGCGACCACAACCATTACGGATTCACGGTGTGGATGGCCGGCGGCGGGGTTCGCGGCGGAATGACGCACGGCGAAACGGATGATTTCGGGTTCCGTGCCGTGCATGACAAGGTCCACATCCACGACCTGCATGCGACCATTCTGCACTTGCTCGGCATCGACCACGAGAAGCTGACCTACCGCTACGCCGGCCGCGATTTTCGCCTGACCGACGTCTTCGGCCGCGTGGTCGATCAGATCGTCGCGTGACGCCCGTGTGGCCGGCTTGCAGCTTAATCACGACCAGAAAGGTCCGCTGTGCGGACCGAACACGATCCCTTGAGATCCGCACAACCTCAACCGGCCATCAATCCACAAACACAAACTCGTTCGTCATCAGCAGCCCCTGGGCATAGCGATGCCAGCCGGCTTCGGTCGGATTGTTGCCGAGGTACTCCCGCGCGAAAGACGCTTCGCGGTCGTTCGGGGTTCGGCCGAACAGCAGAAGGTACATCCGCACGACGCGTGCGTTGGATTCTTTGATCGCTGCCACGTCGCTGCGTGACGCGAGTCGTTTGCCGCAGTCGAGCGCGAACGGGCCGTTCATCAGATACAACGCCTGTGGGGCGACGGTGGTGATATCCCGCTTGGAACTGCTGGCGGCCGGGTTCGGAAAATCGAACGACGTGAGTAGCCCCGGCACGTTCATCCGGTCAATGAAACCGTAGATCGCACGGCGAGGAACGAAGCCCGCGCCGAGCAGATCGACCGGCGGCCCCCCCAGCCGCTCGTCGAGACTCCCCGTTGCCGCCACAAGGGCGTCGCGTGTCGCCTCGAAATCGAGCCGGCGGCGGTTCATTCGCCACAGTAGGCGATTTTCGGGATCAATCGCTCTGGCATCCTCGCGGTCTGCGCTCGATTGCTGCCAGGTGGCCGAGAGGAGAATGCGGCGGTGCAGCGATTTGATCGACCAGCCGCCGCGGACCAGCTCGGTCGCCAGATGATCGAGCAGTTCGGGATGGGTCGGCGATTCGCCGCGCAGACCGAAGTCTCCCGGAGTGCTCACCAGTCCGGTGCCGAAATGTCCCTGCCAGATGCGGTTGACGATCACCCGCGCGGTGAGGGGATTGTCGCGCGCAACGATCGCGTTCGCGAGTTCCAGCCGGCCGCTGCCGTCATGGAAGGGGGAATGACTCCCCGTTACCGCCGGCGCGATGCGCGGCACTTCCTTGCCCGGTCGGTTCGGATTGCCGCGCGGAAAGACGCGCGGTTCGGCGATCGACGCGGCATCGACGAGCACCATTGCCCGCGGCGGGGCGCCGGGCCCGGTCATGCTCCAGCTTTCGACCTCTTTGATTAGTTTCTTGTACTCTTCCTGCGACGGGCGGTCGGGGAGCAGCGTGAGGAAACCCCAGCCGATGACGCGCGGAATATCGGCCGGCGCGTCGGGACCGTAAAAGACCTGCCGCAATGCTTCGGCCGATTCGTCGGGCAACTTCGTCGGCTCGGGTTTTCCTGCGGCCCGGGCCTGTGCGAGCAGTTCGTTCCACTGTCGATCGATCGCGTGCAGCGCTTCGGCGTAATGCTTCGCGACATCGGTCATCGAAGTCGGCGGCGGGCCGTTGAAGGCGCTGCGGATCAGCGGATGCACCGTCTTCGCGGCGGCCCCTCCACTCACCGACCATTGCACCGCGACCTCCGGGGCCTTCTCGGCGAATTCCTCGTCCTTCAAGCTTGCGTAGTCATGCCAGATCGACCAGATCGGGTCGTACCGCACAGCGGCTGATTCGAGATACTTCCGCCAGCGGGTGATGACCGTCGGGTTGAGATCCCCCTTGTCGGCCAGCAGCATGAAATTCTCGCTGCTCGGTTGATGGCGGCGGGCATGGACCGCCATCAAATAATCGGCGACCCGCTCGCGGGCGGTCCGCTCGATGTTCTCGACCGTTGTGGTGGCGAAGTCGCTCAGCTTTTTCTCGCGGGCCCGCATCTCGGCGAGAAATTTGCGAGATTCCTCGGTCTCCGGCGGCGGCACGAAGGTCGGCGGGAGCGACGGCTCTTGCGAATTGCTGAAGACACCGTACAGACCGTAATACTCGTCCTGCGGGATCGGATCGTACTTGTGATCGTGGCAGCGGGCGCAGGTGACGGTAAGACCCAGAAGCCCGCGCGAGACGACGTCGATCCGGTCGTCGATGATGTCGTGCACATTGTTCATGAAGTGCGCGCCGAGCGTGAGGAAACCGAGCGCGCGAAGCGGCCGCTGATCTGTGTCCGCCACCAGCCGATCCGCCGCAAGCTGCTCCAGCACGAACCGATCGAACGGTAAGTCGTTGTTGAACGACTCGACGACATAGTCGCGGTAGGTGTAGGCCCAGGGAAACGTCGGCTCCTCGAAGAAGACGTATCCCTTGTTGTCGGCATAACGGGCAACGTCCAGCCAGTAGCGCCCCCACCGCTCCCCGTAATGCGGGGACGCGAGCAGCCGGTCGACGACCGTCGCGAACGCGTCTGGCGACGGATCGTTGGCAAACGCGTCGACCTCTTCGGGGGTTGGTGGAAGGCCGAGCAGATCGAACGACGCGCGGCGAATCAACGTCCCACGATCGGCCGGCGGCGATGGCATGATGTTCTGTTGTTCGAGCCGTGCCTGCACAAAGCGATCGATCGATGTTTGCGCCCAGCTCGCCTCTTTGACTTCGGGGACCGGCGGGTTAGCGATCGGCCGGTAGGCCCAGTGCGATTTCCAGTTTGACTTCGCATCGTCGGCGTGTAGTTTTGGAGTTTCCGGCCAAGGGAGACCCATCTCCGCCCACCGTGCGAGCGCTTCGACCTCTTGGGGCTCGAGCGCGCGGTCGGGGGGCATTTCAAGCCCATCCTTCCGACGAATGGCGCGGACGAACAGGCTAGCTTCCGGTTTGCCGGGAACCGCCCCCGGGCCGTTGTCGCCGCCGGTTAAAAGCGCCGCGCGAGAATCCAGCCGCAGGCCCGACTCCTGCTTCTGCGGTCCGTGACATTCGAAGCATTTGTTGGCGAGAATAGGCCGAACGGTCCGCTCGAAAAATTGAACCTGCTGGGGCGAGAACGTCTTCGCGGGTTTCGCCGCTTCGGACTCCCGGGCGGGAATTGGCTGCTCTGCGCTCATCAGCGGCGCGATGGCCGCGGCCGCGATACTAATTAGAACGGTGAGGATCGCAATTCGCCGCATGGTAGCCGAGTGTCTCTGAAAGGGTGGCATGAGGGACACAATCGCACGGTGACGATCTTCCCTTCAATTTAACCCTCAGAGCGACTGCGAGCCACCCCGATCAGCCAGGTACGTAATGCTTCGGCAGAATGCCCGTAACGCATAGCGAATGCACAATGATTTGCGGTGCGGACCGTGAGCTTCGATCAGCGGAACCGAATGTCATCGAACTTTGACGATTGGGATGCATCAATTCCGTTTCAAGATGGCCGAGGCGGGACTCGAACCCGCACACCCCTTGCGAGATACGGGATTTTAAGTCCCGAGATCGATCGCCACAACGAGGCGACGCCCCAAGAGATAGGGCGAGACGCACGGGGCGAGGTGCCAATAGTGGTGCCGAGCGCGACTGGTGGCGCTTCTAATGGCGCTCTGCCGCCCGATTAGGCCCGTGTTGTAGACGCTTGGGACCGACTTCCGGAGGCGATCCGCGCCGCCATCCTCGCGATAGTTCAAGCCGCGGGAGGTGCCGGTGCGTAGCCGTTCTCGCCACCCGTCGCGTGACGTTTGCGCCTGGCACGTCCTCGCTCCGGGGTTGACCCACTGGACCACCGGCACGACCGAGCGCCCACGTTGTTGCCCTATCCAACGGTTCCTTCCGGGCCAAATCGTTTCTCGATGCCCGCGGAACATGTCGCGAGGATAAGGACAGTTTCTTTAATTGGTCCGACCTTTTGAAAGTCAATCGCTGAGCCAACTTGCGCTCGCCAGCATGACACCTGGCCGCCTGGACGCCGACATACCGGCAATTTTGGTCCGAGCCGAAGCACTTTGCCGAACGATCGCCGGGCAGGATCTTGGAAACATGCTGTGATACATCGTGCCGCAACCGGTCATCGCGCCGGAATTCTGGGATCGCACTACACTGGGGATTCCTTAAGCGTCACAGCCGAAACCGAATGAACACGACCAGCTGCAAACAAGGGCGATTACGTCGTTACTCCGATAATTCCATCGTCCAACCCAACGCCGCTTGATAATCGGCCTGTGCCGCGAAGTATTCATACAGAGCATCGACTTCGATGCTTTGCGCTTCCGCGGCCTGTTGTTCACGGAGATTGACCGACAGCAGGTCGCTTTCCCCCAGCTCGAATTTCCGGCGTTCGATTTCGGCAAGGCGGTTGGCGAGCTCGACCGATTCTCGTGCCCGGATGACCTGCTCAAACGAAGCTGCGAGCGCCGCATACACCGCTTGGACATCCGTGACAATCTTGTCTTCCGTCATCCGCGTCTTGGCGGTGATCTGAGCGATCTTGGCTTCAACGGTCGCAATTTTTCCGCGGGCCTTGCGCCTCTGGACCGGCACATCGAGAAAGACGCCGGCCTCGAATTCGAATTCCGATTTGTCGTTCTTGCTGCTGGCTGCGTTGCCGACATCCTGCGAACTGGCCAGGACCGCTTGGATTTCCGGCAGGCGTTCGTTGCAGGCCTGCTCGAGGTCCACCTCTGCCTGACTTCGGAGAATCGACAATGCCTGCAGTTCTGGACGGTTTGCAAGTGCGGAATCAATATCAACACTGAGCTTTGCAGCATCAATCGTTTGCGGCGCGGGAAAATCAGGCAGCTGTTCGGTCTCTGGAACAATTGGCTCGCCCTCGGTGTCGCGATAATACAACGAAAGCTTGATCGCGGTCTGCTTTAATTTGCGCTGAGACTCGATCAGCTTCGCTTCGCGCGAGACAATCAGTCGACGGTTATCCTGCAGCACTGGCGGTTCGGTATCTCCTGTTTCCACCTTCCGACGAATCGCCTCGTTCCGATCCTTGGCAATTCTCAGCAACGCATCAGCAATCCGATATCGCCTTCCAGCAGCAGCCCAATCCCAGTACGCATAGGAACCCGCACGTACAAAGTCGATCTGCTGTAAACGGATCTCCGGCTCGACAAGCTCCCGGCCAAGTTCGGTCCGCCACAATTCTGCACGGCGCGAATCAATGTTGATGTTGCGCGAGAAGGGAACAATCACGCCAGCTTTGAACTCTCCACCGTCGTTAGTCTGACGTTCGAGATACCAAGGCTGAAAGTCGCCGCGCCCGATGCGATAGCCCGAGAACAACGCCCCACCCCAGTAGGTCGGCTGCTCGACTCCAATGCTCTGCCGGTAGGTCTGGTAGAAGCCAGTCGGTCCGTTTTCGCTGGCCCCTTTGAGCTTGAGGTCAAACGCCCCCTGTGCGGAAAGATATTCGCCGTACGCGGTATCACGACTGTAGAGCGCCGCCTCGAGCAGAGGAAACGAACGATAAACCGACTCCACAACCTGCTCCAACTGAAGTACGTCCGGTTGCGGGGCGGGCGGAAGCTGAGCTGGGGAATCACCGAAAGAAGTATCTGAAGCGAAGCCTTCATATGATGTTGGCAAGACTGCCGCAGAATCCAATTTCGGTGCTGTCGAGATTTCTGTCTCCACGGAATCACTCGTCTTCAAATCGATGCGTTCGTTTGCCTCGTACGATGGCCGATACGAGATGCGAGCAGTATCTGAAGTCGTCCCTGTCTGACGAGGGCTAGCGCAACCACAGACTGCCGCCACCAGCAAGACAATTTGCTGGAAACGTGACCTCCAGAACCTTTTACAAACGGTCTTGATGGCTGGCATCTGCTCACGGAGTTAGGGCGCGTGGAATGAGCGCTGACATCGGCACACTAAGTTATTTATCGGCAATCTCGTTAGAATCGCCACACTCCACTTTCCACGTAGAGTCTTCTCCGCACCCCCTGTTTACCCCTTCTTGCCATCACTTTTCTTGGCGCCCTCCTTTGCTTCTTTCTCAAAGGAAACGACGGGAGGAAATGCGTTCATCCGCCGCCAGACCTCAAACCAGAAGGGAACGGTCTTCAGCAGCACCCAACCGTTCGCGCGGACCCCCTGGCGCAAAAATCTTCCTTCGGGCCAATCGGCTCCAGGCCAATCGCTGTTCGTGTCGTCAGGAAGAATTAAAACGCGGAACTGGCCCTTCCCGTTATCGGTGGAGTCGACCGAGATGACCTTTCCCCCAAAAGTTCCGACCGCGACGGAGGGCCAACCCGCGAATTGCACCGCCGGCCATCCCTCGAATTGCAGGCGGACATGCCGCCCGGGCTCGACGAGCGGGGCATCATTTCCATCAAGCCAGATTTGAACAGCCCGATCCTCCGTATCAGGAACGATCAAGCAGAGGAAGTCTCCCTCCTTGAGCAATCTGCCTCCCTGGTTTGGATCGATTTGCACAATGTATCCGTCGAAGGGGGCAAGGATGACCTGGCTCTGCTGCCGCGAGAATTTGACCTCCATCTCCGAGAGTTCTTTCTCGGCTTTGTTCAACTCCGATTCGGACTTTGCAACTTCGCTCTCCGATTTGGCTACATCCCCTTTTGACTTGCCATACAAAGCGATGGCGTAGTCGATGTCGACCTGCGCCTTTTGAGCTTTGGCGTCCCTGTCACGTTCTTTCGAGGTTAATTCTTCTTTGGCAGCCTGCACATAAGCCTTCACCTTGGCGACTTTTGCTTCCGCCTCGCGGTACTTCCGCTCGGCCTCCTGATACTTAAGCTGCGAAGCAATTTTCTCCTCGTAGAGTTGTTTCTGACGTGAATAGTCGGCTTCAGTCTGGGCGAAGGCGGCCATTTGCTCGGCCAGATGCTGCTCCTCGGCGGCCACCTTTTGTCGCGCGTTTTCGATTAAGGCGTCCGCGGACGCGATCACCTGTTCCTTGACATTTGTGTACGCGGCGACCTGTACTTCATACGATTGAACAATTTGCAGGGTCGCCGCCAGATTTCGTTTATTCGCCGCAAGTTGTTGGCGGGCTGCGTCGACCTGCTGACGTGTGGCAGCAAGCTGATCTTCCAAACGCCCCATGAAGGACGCGTCGAGATCCTGAATTTCCAGGATCAGCTGCCCCTTGTCCACTCGTGCATTTTCGTAGATTCCTTCTCCCCAACGGACAATTCGTCCTTTGATCGGTGCTTCAATCACCTGCTGCCGTTCGCGCGGAGCGTAAGCGACGACGTTCCCACTGCCGGTAACGGACTGCTGCCAGGGAGCAAACAGCAGCAATAGAATCGTCATCACAAGCAACACCGAAAGAAGCTTGGCGGTCCGCCGGGCGAACAACGACGAACGCGCCAACCGCAACGAAGGCATCATCAGTTCATTGTATGCAATCGGAGACAGCATCGTTCGGCCGCGCGTACGCTTGGAGTCTGGTACGGCACTGTGCGTCTCCATGACCTTGTTCACAGTTGGTCTCCACTTTCAGCACTGACTTCCGTCATTCCAGACGGAGAAATCTGCCCATCCCGAATTTCGATGGTTCGATCGCACAGGTCGACAAGCGCCGCGCGGTTTGTCACCAGGAGCAACGTCCAAGGCATCCGTTTGTCGCCGAGCATCCGCAGAAGTTCCTCTGCCTCATTGTCCGGAAAGGCATCGAGAATTCCATCAATCATTAAGAGCCCCGGGCGACCGACAACGGCACGTGCGAGCATGAGTCGTTTCAGCTGGACCTCCGTCAGAGGATTTCCGCCGCTATCCAGTTCGGTCTCGATGCCATTGGGGAGTTGCAGGACGTGATCCAGAAGCCCTACCAATTCAAGCGCATCGCGTACGGAGTTCACCGTAAACTCCGGTCTTGCGAGATGAACGTTTTCGGAGATCGTGCCATGGAAGACCTCGCAACCTCGTACCAGTACGACACGACGTCGCAGAAAATCGGGCCGCAGATCGCGCGGATCGATTCCATCCAGCGACAGATGGCCGTGAGCCGGGGTGCGCAGCGAGAAAATCAGATCGAGCAGCGTGTGCGTTTCCAGACCGGAACCAAGCACGGCCACTTTCTCACCAGGACGAATTTCCAGGCGGATCTTCTCCAGGGCCACGTTGCCGTCGACGGGGGAATAGTCGACGTCGTGGATTCTCAGGCCGGCGGGTTGTGCCGGGAACGTGTGCAATACGCCTTCCTGCGACTCGATCGGGAGATCAAACAAGACTCCCAGCTTGTCGACCGCGGCGAGCAGGTCGTAGTAAATTTCCATGTAATTTCCGAGCTTCGCGAACGAGCCGACGACAATCGCGACAATCAGCTCCGCCGCCACCAACTGCCCTAAAGTCAATTGACCGGTCATCACCAGCCACCCGCCAATACCGAGCAGAGCGGCGCTCGCGAGCGCCTGAACCGAAAGGGCAAAAATGACCTGTCGCATCAAGATCTGGAAATGCTTTTTGCGGGCCGAGAGGTATTGGTAGGCCAGCTGATCGGTTCGTTCGAGTGCGAACTCAGCCCCTCCGTCGTACTTGAAGGTTACCGCGCATCGCGCCAAATCTTCCAGCCACGCTGCGGTTTGGTACTTGAGCTTCGACTCTTTAATACTGGTGGCAACGGCTCCGCGCCCCATCACGAGCACGATGACAGCGAGCATCACCAGCAGCACCGCATCGAATGCCAACAGCCACGGATGATAGAACGCAAGAACAACCATGCCGACAACAGTGCTGAGAACCAGATACAACCCATCGAGCAGTAGCTTGGCGGAGGCCTTTTGAACCGTGACGACGTCAAAGAAGCGATTGACGAGCTCTGGTAGGAACCTCCCTTCGACGCTCTCTATCCGGACCCTTGGTAGCCGATACGCCAGGTCGGAGGCCACGCGCGCGAAGAAGCGGCACTGGATAATTTCCACGACATACGTTTGCAACACACGGATAGCCGCCGAAAACAGCAGGAACGCCAGCAACAGCAATGTCAGAACAAAGATCGGCTGCAGCAGTCGGCCGAAGGCGACAGTGCTGACCAGCGAGTCGACGGCCACCGGCGTGGCCAGTGTCAATAATCCCGCAACTACGGCGAACACTAACAGAATCAGCAGATCGGATTTCTCCGGCCTGAGCAGTGCCAGCAACCGGGAGAGCGGAGTCATTTCCTCGCCACGGGAACTCACGGCCTCCGCATAGGACATCGACGGTTCGACGCTGACGCAGCGCAGGTGGCTACTTGGGAGGGGGTTTCCGACTAGACCGAGCAGGTCTGATTTATTCCCCCATCGCGAAGATTTCCTCGAACCGGCTTCGGCAAGTCGATACTTACGTCGCCGCATTCCGGTGACCGCGCGCCACGGCCGGGAATCGTCGACAAAGAGTATGAGCCGAACATTATGAGACGCCAGCACACACATTTCATCGGGAATGCAGTCAACAACTCTGCACTTCAATCCGAGGTTCGCTCCCGCCTCGCAGACCCATTTCCACCAGTTCTCTTTCGGATTACCGGGATAGGCATCAACGGCTTCCCACACCACTCGCCGAATTTGTGCGCGATCGATCGATCGCTCCGAGTCGAGCAGAAGCTGCTCGATGATCTCGGCGGCATCGTCGATATCGTGACGGCCAGATCGGTCTCCCCGTTGTTCGTCCCGTGATGGTAACTCTCTCTCTTCGATTGTCATTCCTCATCAACTCCGACATTCGAGAGAATTGTAAATCGGCATTGCGAACAAGTCCGCCGTGCGAGTGATGCGCGCATCATCGCAACGAACGCCTGCAGCCGAATCGTCTCGGATGCCCCATCGAACTGAACGATCGGAAATTTGGCTGTGCGGAGTAATCTTACCATCGGCCAATCAGAGAGAACTTCTCACGACCGCCATTGGCTTGATTGTACCGTTTATTGATTGTAGCGAACCACGTGCGGCCAGCACTTTGGCGACCGCTTCATCTGCTGAATCGGCAACGGCAGTCAAGTGCCCCATCTTGCGTCCCGGCCGCGCCACGAATTTGCCGTACAGGTGAAGCTTCACATCCGGGTCGAGGCAGACGTTCCCCCAGTTCAGGCTCCCTCTGCTCCAAAGGTCGCCCAGCAGATTCGCCATCGCCGAGGGAATCGTCTGCCTCGTAGATCCTAGCGGTAGGCCGCAGACGGCACGGACCTGCTGCTCGAATTGGCAGGTGACGTGACTACCGATCGTGAGATGCCCGGAATTGTGCGGGCGCGGAGCCAATTCATTGATCAGCAAGCGGCCGGTGCGAGTCAGAAAGAACTCGATGCACATCACTCCGACAACGTCGAGCGATTCAAGAACCGCATGCGCAATTGCGCGCGCTTCCTGCGCAACGTTCACTGGAATTCTGGCGGGAGAGACCGAAACGTCGAGAATGTGATTCTCGTGGCGGTTCTCGATTGGATCGAACAGTCGCACTTCGCCGTCGAGCCCGCGGGCCCCCACGACTGAAAGTTCCGCCTCAAAGTCGACGAACTTCTCGAGTATCCCTTCAGGGGCTTTCAGCCGAGCCCAGGCTGTCGCGGCGTCGTCGGAGCTTGTCAGCCGAATCTGCCCTTTGCCGTCGTATCCCCAATCGGCCATCTTGAGCACTATTGGTAACCCGAACGCCGCGACGGCCGAACTCAATTCCGCAGCCGAACGCACAACCTGGAATGGAGCAACCGGAAAGCCGTTCGTCGCAAGAAACGTTTTTTCTCGCACTCGATTTTGCGTCGTGTGCAGTACTCGTCCGCCAGGGCGTACCGGACAGAATTTCTCGGCAGTAATGGTCGTCGCCAGCGGTACGTTCTCGAATTCGAAGGTTACAACATCCACATGGCGTGCAAAATCTTTGACAGTATCGAGATCTTCATATGACGCCACGACTTCAACGTCAGCGACCTGACCGGCGGGGGTATCGAACTCCGGCGAGAGCACTTGAACGCGATATCCCATTCGCCGGGCTGCGATCGCGAACATTCGGCCAAGCTGGCCGCTCCCGAGGATACCGATGGAGGCACCCGGAAGAATTGGATCGAAATTCATAGGGTTGCTCCCATCACGGTTTGTCGTTGCTTCTCTGTAAAACTTGCAAGCCGGTCGCTGAGTTGGCGGTCGTGAAGGGCGAGAATCCGTACGGAGAAAAGAGCGGCATTCTTCGCTCCTGCTTCACCGATCGCCAAGGTTCCCACCGGTACGCCAGCCGGCATCTGCACAATGCTTAATAGGGAATCGAGGCCATTGAGAGCTCGGGACTGCACCGGCACTCCCAACACAGGCAGTCTCGTTTGCGAGGCGACCATACCGGGAAGGTGTGCGGCCCCTCCCGCACCGGCAATGATGATGCGCAGCCCCCGGCTTTCCGCTGTTCGGGCGTACTCGCACATCCAATCGGGAGTACGATGGGCGGAAACAACCCGCGACTCATGAGCCACGCCAAATTCCTGCAACAATTCGGCAGCCGGACGCATCGTCTCCCAATCGGACTGACTCCCCATGATGATCCCAACCATCGGTACCTGATCTACTTTCACAATTCTTGCGCTCCTGAAGTTTGCAACATTCGGTCTTGGTATCGAGAAGTTACCGTTGCCATCTCCAAGTCAGACATCGCCCCTCAGATCGTGTGGAATAGATTGTTGATCCGACATGAGCGACGAAGCCGATACGCCGAAGCCGACGGGTTGCGATGCGCAGTATGCACAGTACGCGCAGAGCGCCTCAACGGCCGGTCGGGGCAACTGAAATCCCGTGACGTTCGGCCGGCCGAGCGGACTCCGTCCCCGAAAATAAATCTGGTTCGGGCTGAAAACCGCGATATTGATGCACCCGTACTGAGCCTCAGATGAATTGTGTTTCGAAGAGCGGCCCGCGCGCCGGGCCCCCTGCCACCAGCCTGCAAGATCGGCCGCGTAGCTCAGCGGGATCATCCACCTTCGGAATCGATCCGGCTCATCGAAGTACCGGACTTCCAGGCGGCACCCGCTCCGGGAATGGATCTCCACATCCCCCGCCTGACTCCCGCTGCTCACTTCCAGAGAGAACTTCTCACAACGTGTCACTTCCACAACTCTGGCACTCATTTGCAGATTTCCTTTCATCGTTGCGTGAGGGCTATTCTCCGACTCTGATTTCTCTCCGATGGCGTGCGAGTTTTGTGATTCCCATGAACGGCAGCCCCGCTTGTTCCAATTGGAGTTCGAGAGCCGGATCGGTCCTCCACTAGACCTGACGAACATCGAACAGCCTCAGTGACAACAGTCGTTGCATGCGGCCTAAAGCATCCGAAAGGGCCTGTTCCGCAGTGTCCCCCGCTGCCTCGACGGTGGCCGCTCCTTCAAGAGAAACCTGAACAACAACCGTGCACCGAAAGGCCACTCGCCGACCGCTGGTCTCCTCCCGTTCCAGGCAGATCTCGGCTTCCACAATCGCCGGGGAAAACCGGCTGAACGTGAAGTAGACCTGGTTGACAATGCTGCGACGGAGCAGGCGATTGGAACGCAACACGCTTCCTTTGATGGTCAATCTCATACGGCACCTTTCCAGCGCGGCTGCCTCGGTCGAACTCCCTGAATCACTGTGAGTGATTATCGGACTTGCCGTTCAGTTAGACAATTACATAAAATAAGATTAAATATTAGATAATATCTAACCTTTAGGATCGGGGCATGAACTGGCTCAACTATCATCATCTGCTCTACTTCTGGGTTGTGGCTCGCGAGGGGAGCATCAGGCGAGCGTCCGAGGAGTTACGTCTCTCGAGCCCGACGATCAGCAAGCAGCTGAAGCAGCTGGAAACCTCTCTCGGTGGGCGGCTGTTCGAACACGCTGGCCGGAATCTCGTCCTCACCGAGTTCGGACAGTCTGTTTACCGCTACGCAGACGAGATCTTTGCCGTGGGAAGAGAGCTGCAGGACGCCTTGCGCGGCGCTCCGGCGGGGCGTCCGGTCCGGTTTATCGTCGGCATGCCCGACGTCCTTCCCAAGCTCATTTCCTATCGATTGCTCAAGCCGGCATTCGATCTTCCCCACGGTATCCAGGTGATCTGTCGCGAGGGGAAACACGACGACCTGCTCGCAGATCTTGCTCTGCACCGCATCGACCTGGTGCTCTCCGATTCCCCATTGCCGCCGACATCTCACATTCGCGCGTTCAATCACCTGCTGGGGGAATGTGGTGTGAGCTTCTTCGCGACTAAATTATTGACTTCGAAGTATCGGCGGAATTTTCCGAAGTCATTGAACGGAGCACCGGTTCTTCTCCCCGCGGAAGCCACTGCCGTCCGCCGGGAAATCGACCGCTGGAGCCACGACAACAGTATCTTCCCGCAGATTGTCGCGGAGTTTCAGGATTCGGCATTGATGAAGGTGTTCGGGCAGGACGGCATTGGGGTTTTTCCCGGCCCTTCTGCGGTCGAGAAGGAGATCTGTCGACAATATGGTGTCCAGGTTGTCGGCCGAATCGAAGCCATTCGTGAACATTTCTACGCCATCTCTGTCGAACGCCGACTCAAACATCCGGGCGTGCTTGCGATCAGCAAATCGGCAAGACACGAGATTTTTCGAAGTTGAAAAACAGCGAGATCATGTTCATACCTATAACGAATCAAGCATCAGATTCCAGTTTGCCGGATATCCGAGAGCACTACGAGTCATTCTACCGGATGAACAACGATTGAACGAGTCGGACCGGCGCTAGCAGGTTGTTGATCATGGGAACCGGCGTATCCGTCGCCTCGACAAGGATCGCCGTGATATCGTCCTTTTTGAGATTCTGCTGATCCAATTCCTCAATACGAGCCATCAGCGCGGGAAGGAAATCCCGGCCTATTGATTGATCGACCTCCGCGGCCAAGCTGCACAAACCACGAGAATTCAGCATGGCCCCCGATTCGTCCAACGATTCAGAGAGTCCGTCGGAATAGATGAGTACCCGGTCGCCATGCTTCAGCAAAAGGTTCAAATCGGAGTAGTGCATCTGGTCGTCGACTCCGAGCGGCAGATTAGAGAGACCCCCAGGTTCCGGTGCCTCCAGCGCCATTTCGCTCCACTCGCGACTACCGTGACGGGAGATTAACGGCAGCGGATGCCCCGCGATGGACATGGTGAGAGTTTTGGTCGGCACGAAAAACGTGCAGACGATGGCGGTCGCAAACGCGCCGGATAAGTCGGATACGTTGGAGAAGCATTCATTCATCCGCTCGACAAAACAGCTCTGTTTGATGCGGTTGATGTTCTTCCGCATGATGTCCCGCAGCTTTGTCGCTGTCGCATCCACTTTATCGTGGCCACTCACATCCGCCAGCAACAAGCGAGTGATCCGACCCGACGCACACGACGACAGATAATAGACGTCGCCTCCCGCACGGGCATTGGCATGCGGGAGGCTATAAAGCCACACCTTCAATCCCGGCATTTCGAAGGCCGTGTCCGTGGCGTGATTTCCGCCTCACACCTCCATGCACTGCATCTGTTGCGGGGTGACCTGCGCTTCCAGATGGCTGACTGGCATGGCTGTCTCCTCTCCTCTTTGAACCAACACTTGACGTTCCAATACGCGATCTCAGCCGTTCACACGCCAGATCGCGAAATTCAAACACGCTGCGAAACTGCTCCAGGCGAGGTAGGGGACCATCAGCAGCGCCGATGCCCTGGACCTGACCGAGAAAGTCTGCGTCGTCACTAGGATCGCTATCCAAAGAAAAACGATTTCAACAAATGCCAGCCCCGGGCTTCGCAATCCAAAAAAGAGACAAGACCACAAAACATTGAGAATCAGTTGCACCGCAAACCATCTGAGCGGTGTGCGCGAAGCGGACCAACCTCCCTGTTGCCACACTAGCCAGGCGGCCACAGCCATCGTCAGGTAGAGCGTCGTCCAGATGGGGCCGAAGATCCAATCTGGCGGCGTCCAAGTCGGCTTCTGTAACGTCTGGTACCAGTTTCCGACAGAAGTGGTGGTCACAGCCGCTCCGATCCCCGCCGCCACAAAGCAAATCCCCACAAAGAAAAATAATCCGAGTGCCTGACGGAGAGGAGATGGACGGTTTGCCGTTGGTTCGGACATTCTTTGACTTCCCGCGGCAACAATCGCGCCCAACATTCCAGCGAATACAAAGTGATGGAACGGGGATACCAAGTACCAGTACAAGATTCCGGCCAAACCGACCGGATCGAACTCGGCTGTCTGTCGGACGCGCGAACCGCTCGCCGTCGGTTCAACCTCGAATTCCAACCAGGCGCGGCCGGGAAGGCGCATTTCCGCGAACAATCGCAACCGGCGATTCGGTTCAATCGCTTCGACTCTCCAGCAATCGACCGTGTCGCCAACCTGTAAATGCACTGGGTCACGACGTCCACGTCGTAAACCGATGCCTCCCATCAACAGATCAAGCCAACCCCGGATCTTCCAAAGCCAATCATGACTGTACCACCCCGCAGAGCCGCCAATTCGCTGAATCGGCTCGAACGCCCTCTCGGGTGGTACGGGAGAATCGAGGGTTCGCGAGTCGACAAAGCGTGTTCCGAATCGTACGCCGCCCCAGCGTTGTGGTTGCCCGGAAGAAGACAATGCATCCGACCAGCATGTGGCCGCCAGTTCTCGATCTTCGTTGACGAGCGCACGGGCAATGGCGTCCCGTACGCCACGTGGGCGGATGAGAAATACCTCTGAAGCGCGCTTGTTGGTGACCACCGTCGGATTGCGAAGACTGTCGACCAGTTTTCGGCCGATGCGCGCATAGATTGGCGTGACCAGTCCCAGCCACAGACTCGACAACCGCGGCGAGAGAACCGGCACCGGAATCATCCAGCGTCGTAGTCCCCGTTGCCGGGCGTATTCCTGCATGATGTCTCCGTATGAGACTTGATCGGGCCCGCCGATCTCATAAATTTCACTCGGTCCATCCGGGAGGTCGAGCGCGGCCAACAAATAGGCGAGCAGATCATCAATGGCGATCGGTTGTGCCGGCGTCGACACCCACTTCGGACAGATCATAACGGGCAGCCGCTGAACCAAGTTCCGTATCAATTCAAAAGATAAGCTTCCGGAACCGATGACAATCGATGCGCGAAATTCGACGACTTGGACGCCTGACTCTCGAAGTATCTGGCCGACCTCGTGTCGGCTGCGAAGATGTGGGGAAAGCTCTTGTTCATCGTCCCCCAAGCCGCCGAGATAAATGATCCGCTGCACGCCATTCTCGCGGGCTGCCTTTGCGAAATTCCGTGCCGCCCTACGATCTTCCTCTTCAAAATCGACTCCCGTCCCCATCGAATGCACAAGGTAGAATGCAACTCGAGTCCCCTCCATCGCGGATGGCAGTAACTCGGCGTCGAGAAGATCACCCTCGACGACTTCCGTACGAGAGCCGACTCGAGACCGCAAAAACTCCGGACGGCGGGCCAGGCAACGGACGTTGAAACCACGCTCTTCGAGCAGAGGAATCAATCGTCCACCGATATACCCGGTGCCACCGGTGACAAAAATTCGCGAGGTATCCATCATTTATTCTTAGCGTTGGTAAATCCACCTGGTGTTGTGAAGATCTCCGCCAGCTTGTGGTGCCGAAACAGAAAGATGCGTTTCAGTTGGCCACGAACAAAGAGCGAGTCGACGAACCTGCCGCCGGGAACTTCGTATTCGACGACGTCGCTGCAAAGGGTGCCGCCGTTGACTGCCTCGAAAAGATGTTCGTGATGCCAGCGGCGAAATGGCCCGCGCGTCTGTTCATCGACGAATCGATGATGCGGTTCCCAGACGGAGATTCGGCTTTGCCAGCGTATAGGAATTCCGCGCAGTCGCAGACGATAGTCGATAAGTGTCCCGGTCGCGATGCGAATCGGCGCGGGGGTGAGCACGTCAAATTGCAGCCACAGGGGAGTCAGAGATTCGAGTTGAAACGCATTTGAAAAAAGTCAAAAATGCATTTGCGCGGTTGTGAAAGAAATTGAACCGCTTCCAAACGAAAGCCGTGGCGGGTCGGCGATGGTCCGATTCGAATCATATCCTCATTCAATCGCGTCATCAGCGAATTCATTTGGTGTTTCGCATTCTGAGTCGTTGTGACATCGGTTTCGGTGCAGGCTTTCGTAACACTTCCTGCAGCCGCAGAACAGCCAACTCCTTGGCCTTTGCCTCAATCTCCACGGTGAGGGTGAGTCGATGCCAGCAGTGTGGAAAGTCGGCTGGATTGATTTCGTCATGATGCCTTTCGGAGCGCGGGCCATTCCAGCCTTCGCGAGGGCTGGAAATGTGAAACAGCGGCTCGCGGTTCCAAGTGTCTATGACAAGTTTGGTCGCCTCTTCGACCGTCAGATCGTCCTGCAGGCAGCGGTGATGATGCACGTCATATACGGCGGCAGTCCTATGGCTCGGCAGAGAGGCAGCAGATCGGCCGGAGTGTAGACCTTGTCGTCGTTCTCAACACTCACCACCAGCGGTAGACCGACATCGCATTCAGCTCGCGGATAAAGACTTCGTCCTTACAGACAGCCAAGTGTGCCCAAGTCGGGTCTTCGCTGATTTTTCGCGAGTCGAGAAGTTCGAATTTCTCGGGGTTTGCCCGAATCAGGAATAACTCGCCACGCTCGTCGAGCGCGAGTATCTTTTCGCCATTCGTGACGAGGCTCCAATATTTGCCATAGGGGGTCGTCGTCCAACGCGTCTCGCCCGATCGAAGGTCGATGCACGTAAACCGCTGATTTCTAAGATGAACGTATACGTGGCCGTCGATGATCACCGGCGAAGACATATAGCCGGTGACTTTGTTGACCCACGTCTCTTGGAGTTGCACAGTGTCTCCTTGGCTCTGGAGAGTGAACAGGAACGACTTGCCGCCGTAGGCACTGGTAAAGATGGAGTCCCCGCTCACGGTGGGGGTCAGAATGTTCATACCGCGGAACGCGGGGATGTCTTTGGACCAGAGTACTTTGCCGGTCTCGGGATCGAGCCCCGCCAATTTCTCACGGGTTTGCACGAGAAGTTGTTTTCTGCCCGCGATCGAGGTTAGAAACGGCGAGGAAAAGGCGGAGCCGAACATCCCGCCGGAATCCTGAAGGGCTCGCCAGACGATTTCCCCCGTACTTTTCTTTAGTTTGATGCAGGATGCGCCGGCCTGAACGAAGAGATGATCGCCGTCCACCAGCGGAGAGGATACAAAACCGAAAGCCGGGAGCGGTGATTTGAGCGTCTTGGTGAAGTCGACCTGCCAGCGCACTTCGCCGCTCTGCGCATATAAGCAGACCAGCAAGTCCCGCATCCCGGCGACATAGAGTGACTCGCCATCATATGCCGGTGTCGCGCGAATCCAGTCGCCGTTCGCCTTGGCGAAAAAGGGGACTGACATCGCCCCCTCCCAAGATCTTTCCCACTTCTGTTCTCCGGATTTCCGATCGAGTGCGCGAACGACCTCGCGTTCCTTTTTCTGTGTTTCCGTCACGAAGACCAATTCTCCAGAGACGATTGGACCGGAATAACTCGGTTCGAGCGGGACGCGCCACGTTTGTTGCAATGCCTCCCCCACCAATCGATCAGGCCACTTTGTGGATTTGGGAACATAACCGTCTCGACTCGGTCCGCGCCATTGGGGCCAGTCGTGCGATAAAGTTTCCGACGCCGGCTGTTCTCCACCGGTTGCACTCAGTGCCGAGAACTGTATGAAAATAGCTGACAGAAGTGCGACCGTGGCAGTTCCGATTAGGCTATACATCTTTATTGCTCCAATCCAAAGTTGTTCAGCTGACAGAGGGGGCCAGCGATCAACCCGGAAGAAATCTCTATGCCTGCGCCAGCGCAGAGTCATCATCGCTGCTGTGTATGATTGAGCGTCCCAGCGTACGCGCGAACGATTCCAGATGTTGCATGTTGTCGCAGAACGCGGTGTATTCCATCCGCCGGCGAATTTTCTCAGAAAGTTCTCGGCCTCCGACCACGATGGCCATATCGGGCGCCGCCTGTTCGTAGAACGCACGATATCCCTCGAGAAATTCCTGTGCGTCTTCGAGATGCGACACACTGAGCCAGAAGAGTTGCGGCTTGACGTGACGAATGGCTGCCAGAAGTGTGTCGAAGGGAAGTCTTGCTCCAAGCGATTGTGCACGCCAACCGTTCTGGCGGAGCACGAGTTCTGACATTGTCGTTGGTAGTGTATATGGGTCGCACTCCGGAGTACCGCCGATTGCCACCGGTGCGCCTTCCGGCGCAGGGGGGAGAGCCGATCTCAACTCGGCAAGCACGCGCATGCAGAGGTTGCACGCGAGTCTCTCCTGGTAAACCTCCGCTTCCCCGCATTCCCAGGAGGCACCGATGGCATGCATTGCCTCGGCGATGACATCGTCGCAGATATGACTCACACTCTTACCGCTCAGGTAGAGGTCGAACGCGATCCGACGGCTACGCTCGGCGTCACCCTCCAGGAGCGCCGTCTTCATTTGATCGGCAGCCCGGTCGGGAATCGTCGGGCTTGTGCTTGCGTTCGACGGTAGGCCGAGAAGTGCCGGCCTGACGACCTGGTGACCTGACTCCCGCAGGAAGCGGAGGACGTCGGGGACTTCGAGCCGCCGATGCCCCCCCGGCGTGCGAACGGTATTGAGCAGGCCGCGATCGCACCAACGTTTCAGGGACGATTCGCTCACGCCAATCGCCTGAGCGACCTGTCGCGGGGTGATCAAATGTTTCAAATCCAGGACTCCCAAAGAAAAACGAATTGAACGATTATAGATCGTCTTCGGCAGGACGTCCACAAAATCGGAAATTCTAAATATATTTGGGGATTTCAAGATGATTCAGGCCAATCACTTAGGAAATCCGGACCTGAAGAAATGAACGAAATCGACGATTTATTTTGGCAAAAACGCGGCTCTCTGCTTAAACTGTTGTGAGCGATTTGAACGAATCGTTGGCCGCAATAGGT
>CAZVJA010000073.1:0-22691 GCA_964626885.1 uncultured Planctomycetaceae bacterium
GTCTCGTCGCCGTAGCGTTCCTGAAACAGCCCTACCGTTTTCCAGACGAGCCCGTCGTCACTTTCGAGCAGGGCAGATTCGACCTCCTGTTGCGGTTCGGCACGGTCGGGGGTTTTCGTGTCGGCGAAGAGACGCACGCGCCGCCCGCAGAGATACGCCTTGCCGCCGAACGCTGCGGCCCGCCAGATGTAATGGCCGAAGGTTCCTTCCAGCATGATGGGGCTCTGCCAATCGCGTCCATCAGCCGTCCAGGCCGCGAAGCCGAGGTGCTTGTTCATCTCCCATTTTTTCGGCGACGACGTTCCGCAATACCACGTGCCGGTGTAAACCAACAGCTTGTCCTGAAAGACCAGAAAGTGAGGATCGCGGACGTCGCGGAAATCGACGTGGAAGCGATGCACCTCGTCCCATTTCTCGCCGTCGTCGCTGGCGAGAATCAGAATCGACGACGTGGGATGGACCATGTGCCCGTCGGGACAAGTGCGGAAGGTGAGATAGATTCTCCCCTGGAACCGGCAGAGATCGGTGAAGGCGTTGTGCTCGCCGTTGTGGAAAATTCGCTTGACCGACTCGACGCGGACCTGCGGCAGCGAGGGCTCGGCGGCGTGGAGGTGAACGGCCCCGAACAAGCAGCCGAGAAGAGCTAAGATAAGGGGTCGTCTGCTGAGCCCGCTTTTCTCACCACGGAGACACGGAGTGCATGAAGAAGAAAGCAATTTCAATAAGGAAACCAGGAAGCCAGGAAGTTTTGAAGGGGATGAATGACAGGATCTGATTCTGGGCAGGCATGTCCGCGAAACTAGAAGTCGCGAATCGAATGCTACACCAACCTGTTCCGGTCTGATTGCCGACAATTCAAGCTTCCGCGTACTCTTTCCTGGATTCCTGGTCTCATGATTTCTCTTTTCTTTTCGGTTGCTCATCCGGGTTGTTTCTCCACGGTACGGGATGCAGCTCGATACTCGTCGCATGTCTCTCCTTCTGAACTCACAATCGGGATGTAATTACGTCCCCGGCCGCCAGAGGGGATCGTGCTTGTCCGCCGCGGCAACATCGGGCCAGCGGGTGAGCGTGACCTTTGATCGTGTGTAGAATTGCACCCCTTCGACCCCTTGCATGTGCAGGTCGCCGAAGAACGACTGGTTCCAGCCGCTGAAAGGGAACCAGGCCATCGGCGCGGGGACGCCGACATTGATGCCGATCATCCCGGCGTTGAACTGCTGTCGGAACAGCCGGGCCGCTTGGCCGTCACGAGTGAAGATGGACGCGCCGTTACCGTAGGCGCAGTCTCGGCCGACGGCCAGCGCCGCATCAAAATCCGCCGCGCGGACGACTGAGAGAACCGGCCCGAAGATCTCCTCGGTGGCCAGCCGCGCGCCCGGCAGCACTTCGTCTACCACGGACGGTCCCATCACGAACCCTTTCCCATTGCAGCGCTGCCGACCGTCGAGCGCGATCCGTCCCCCTTCGTCAACGGCCACGTCGAGGTAGCCGCACACGCGTTCGAGATGTTCGCGCCGGATGAGCGGCCCCATATCCATGTCATCCCGGCCGTCGGTCGGGCCGACGCGCAATGCACCGGCGAAGCTGGCCAGTTTCTCCACAAGGCGATCAGCGACCGCATCGAGGACGACGACCACGCTCCCCGCCATGCAGCGCTGCCCCGCACATCCGAACGCGGATGCGGCGATCGCTTCGACAGTGAGATCGAGGTCGGCGTCCGGCATCACAACCAGATGATTCTTTTCCCCGCCGGCCGCCTGCACCCGTTTGCCGGTGCGGCAGGCTGTTTCGTAGACCGAGCGAGCAATCGATGTCGAACCGACGAATGAGACCCCCTGCACGAGCGGATGCGTCAGCAGCACGTCGGCGCATTCACCGCCGCCATGCACAATGTTGAACACTCCATCCGGCAGGCCTGCTTGCTGCAACAACTCTCCCAGCCGCACCGCCGAGAGCGGAACCTTATCCGATGGCTTCAAGACGAATGTGTTCCCGCAGACGATCGCCACCGGAAACATCCACAGAGGGACCATCACCGGAAAATTGTACGGCGTGATGCCGACGCAGACTCCCAGCGGATGCCGCGCGAGATCGGCATCGACTCCGGCGGCGATGTTCGCGAGCGACTCTCCCTTCAGCAGGTGCGGAATGCCGCAGGCGAACTCGACCATTTCAACACCCCGGCGAACTTCCGCGCGCGACTCAGCCAGCGTTTTGCCATGCTCGCGGGTGATGAGCGCCGCCAACTCCTCAAAATGGTACTCGAGCAATTCCCGGTAGCGGAACATCACCCGTGCCCGGTCGATGACCGGCGTGTTGCTCCACGATGGAAACGCTCTCGCGGCCGCTTCGACAACCGCGGATGTTTGAGCGGCTGAACAGAACGGCACCCGCGCGATCGACCGGCCGGTCGAGGGGTTGTAGACCTCGCCCGACTCATCGGACTCACCAGCTTCCCAGCGACCTGCCCGCAGCAGTGGCACATCACCCGGTGTTCCGGTCGCAATTGGCGGATCGCTCGATTGGTGCGACATGTATCCTGCTGTCTTCTCGTGGAGAGTCGAAGGGCCGTTGACGATTGACGCGGAGCCATTCTCCCCGCGAGCTTCATGATATCATCACACGTGAAGATCTCGACAAAAACTTTGTTGGGGATGGAGACATGGATCAGGCATCGATTCCGCACCCGGCTGTCGCGATTACCGAAGAGACTCGTGGTATGATCCTGTTTTGTCCGTTGTAATTCGATGGAGTCCGGCGCCATGCCCAGGTTGACGGTGGAAGGTCACGGCACGTTTGAGGTTCCGCAGGGAAAGCGGTTAGTGCTTGCGCTGGAGGAAGATACTGGGCTCGAACCGCTGCACAGTTGCGGCGGCATGGCGAACTGTACCACCTGCCGGGTGAAATTTGTTGCCGGAGAGCCGACTCGCATGACAGTCGCCGAGAAAAAGCGGCTCGAACTGCAACACCTCGCCAGCGTGCGACTGAGTTGCCAGATCTTGTGCGATCACGACATGACCGTGATGGCCATCAGCCGATTCACAGGATCAGGTGTTCAAGGAAACAAGCCGACACCGGAATTGCGCCCACTGCCTGTGGAATGGACGGAAAAATGAATACGTGCCTGCAGAGGACTGAAATTCACATCGCTTTGAAATTTCGACTGTATCGATTCGTCGCGCTGAACAGCGTTGCACACATCCCAAGGTAATGCACTCATGGCGGAATCCCGCGCGATCGAAACTCAGGCACCGTTGCTTCCACGATTCAGTCCCTTGGTATTCTGCTTGCTTTGCGGGCTCGCCATGGCATACGGCTGGGGTTGGCGGGGAAGCTATGGACACGAAGCCGGCGCAATGCTCCCCGGTGCTCTGCTCGGCATGGCGATCTGTCTGGGATCGGGACGGGTCGACTGGCATCGCCGCACCGCTTTGGCCGGGCTTTGCGGCGCGGTCGGCTGGGCGTGGGGGGGTGCGCTCAGCAACATGGAGCAGACTTTCTATGTCGTCAGTGATTCGCTCCCCGACGTGTTGTGGGCTTTCGGCGGGATCTTTCTCGTGGGAATGCTCTGGTCGGGGATGGGGTCGGCCATTTTGTCGTATGCGCTGACATTGCCGCGTTCCGTCCTGAACGGATTCCTCGGCCCGCTGTTCGCGAACGGGATCGCGCTGCTCATCGGTTTTGTGGTGCTGTTCGCGATACCCGAGTTGCGCCAGAAGTACTTCACCATTGTCGAAACACATTTCCACGACTCGAAAGTCCTGCCGGCGACGATCATCCTCGTCTCATCGGCGATCTACTGGCTGGTGCGGCCGACCGAGCGGCAGCAAGCGCGGCTGTTCCTCTTGGGGGCGGCGGCTTGGTGGGTCGGTTACCTCGTGCTGGTGAAGTTCGGCGGTATTCTGCTCGCCCCGCCGAATCGAAGCGAGAGCTGGGGAGGCTTCGTCGGCGTGTTGGTCTTGCTGCTGATCGATCTTCTGCGGCAGCGGAACTTCGCCGGGCTGCGGCTAGCGCTTGGCGGCGCATTGACCGGGGGGATGGCGTTCGTTCTCGCGCTGTTCTTCACTCATCCGCTCGTGGTTCGCTGGGGACCGTTTGAGCACACGACGATTACCAACACCTGGAAAATGACCGAGGAGAGTTTTGGGTTCTTCATGGGGCTCGGTGTGGCCCTGACGACGCTCGGATTAATTCGTGGTAATTTGCATCCTCCCGCAGAGGATGCCCCGCGAGCGACGTCGGACCAAACGGCGGCATTCGTTCTGCTGATTGTGATGATGTGGATGAATCTGCGTGGCAACGTCAACCAATGGGGGCCGCAACGGTACGACCTGCTCCCCCATCATGCCGTCGCGGGGTTGTTCGCGTGGCAATGGTTCTTTGTCACGGGGGCCGTGCTGACGATCCTCGGCCTCTACGTCTTCTGGCGGTTGAGGCGCGGGACGTTCGACGCACTCCTGCCACCGACGGCGTTCGGCAAGGGAGCGATGCTCTTTTTGCTGGTGCTTTGGACTGGACAGACCGCCGTCGCACTGCACCGCTTCGCGGACATCAAATCGGGGAGCAACGTGCTGGTCGAGGTGGGTTACTGGCTGCTGGCGGCGTTCACCACGCTAGCGTTGCTGACGCGCGTCCCGGTGGGCAAGACTGACTGCGTGGTGAGCACGGCGCCAGATTTGAATGGCCCGGAGCCTTCGGATGTCTGCTGGAAACCGGGAGTCAGGCATTGGCTTTTGTGGGGAACCGTTCCGGTGCTCGTGATCGCCTGCACGTACGGCGCGATGGCGATGCAGGATGGTCCGCTGACAACCAAGGCACGGCTGCGATTCGGGCCGAATGCTTATTGGCGAACGGAACTCGAAAAGAAACATCGCGAGGCATCGCAAGGCCTCCCGGAAGAAAAACCGAAATCGGATTTGAATCCTCGCTCCGTAAAATAGCGATGGGACCAATCACAACTCCGTTTTGCATTGTCATCCCGTCAGCCTCATCGAAGAAGCTCAACAAATCGATTGCTGAAAAGTGCGGCGTCACTTGTTAGACTACCCCGTGACCACACCAAAGGAGCACGCGCGCGATGGGGGATGTCCGGACGCCTGTCGATCATCTCGACGAGGCTGAACAAGTTGACCGACCACCCTCGCTGCTGTTGCCCGGCCGGCAGAGGGTCATCTGGACGTTGTGGCTGACGTACGGCGCGTTCTATTTTTGCCGCCAAAACCTGTCCGTGGCAGCGTTAGGGTTGCAGGAGCCTATTCAGGATGGCGGATTGGCGCTGTCGAAATTCGAAGTTGGCTGGATTCTCGCGTCGCTGAAGATTGCCTACGGTTTGGGGCAATTGCTCAATGGCCAACTATCCGAACGACTGTCTCCACGTGTGATGCTGGCGATCGGGATGTTCGGATCAGCGGCGCTGAACGTGCTGTTCGGAATTGGCGCAAGCTTCTATTTCCTGCTGTTTGTCTGGGCAACAAATGGCTTCTGTCAATCTTTGGGGTGGACTCCATGCGTCCGAGTCATCGCCAACTGGATTCCGATCGCACTTCGTGGCCATGCGATCGGCATCATCGGCACCGGCTATCAAATTACACAAGGATTAACATACATAGTTGCGAGCAAATCAGCGGAGATCATGGGTTGGCGCGGGGCATTGTATGTGCCTGCCGCTCTGTTAGCAGCTGCGGGACTGTTCATGCTCGTTTGCTTGCGTGAGGTTCCTACTGACGACATTGCCGAGCCAAACGGCTTTCCAAAGCATCTGCGAACATCCATTCCACGGATGTCCTTCCTAGAATGCCTCTATTGGACCCTTTTCAATCCGACCTTGTGGTTTTTGGGCCTCACGTTGGGGCTTCTGAATGCCTGCCGATACGGATATCTCGATTGGGGACTGACACATCTGATTGAAACCCGTAAGGCATTCCTGGAGGCGGAAGGGATTGAATCCTCAATCAGCATCAGCAAGTCGGGACTGCAATATTCTGTCATCGCCATTGGTGCCACTGCGGGCTCCTACCTCGCCGGATGGGCAACGGATCGCTTTTTTGGCAGCCGTCGCGCTCCGGTGATTTGTATTTTGATGGCTATCCTCGGCATTCTGTCGATTTTCTATCGCTCGGCCGTCCAGTATGACATGACCATGACGATGCTGCTCTTGGTGATGATTGGATTTTGTATTTTCGGTCCCCAAGTTTTGCTTGTAGGTACCGCACCGGCAGATCTGGCCCATCGCGGAACATCAGCGGCAGCGGCCGGGTTCGTAAATTTCATGGGTTACATGGGTGCCGCGGTCGGGGATATCATCACGGGATATTACGCATTAGAAGAGCATGGTGGCTGGGAGGTCGCAATCGGCATCTGGGCCGGGTGGGCGTTCGCGGGGGCGGTGCTTGCGGCCATTCTGTGGAATACCACAGCGCGACGGATCGGCGTCTTGCCGCATGCGTTTCCGAAAGCGGTCGGCATCGTTGCCATGATCCTGGCAAGCACCGCGGTAACGGCGGTGGATCAGCCGCTCGGAGTGCGGATCGTCACATATGCCGGGCTGGCGTCGATGCTCGGAACATTTGCGCATCGCTGGGCCGCCGCAGCGGCGCTTGTTACCTCGGCAGGAAGTCTCTTAATGGTTTTTGCTCGATATGTGGAATCGAAGCAGGCCGTGACGTGGGATCAGACGGCTGCAATGGTCGGCTGCGGATTGGCGATCATCGCATCCTTGATGATCCTGGTTGAACAGAAGGCGGATGTATGCGAGTCATCGTGATTGGGGCGGGGCGCGGGCGAAGGTTGATGCCGACGACCGCCGACGCTCCGAAATGTTTCGCGGAGGTCGAAGGGAAGCGACTGCTCGACTGGGCGCTCGACGCGTTTCGCGCCAACGGTCTGGATCGGATCTGCTTCATCGGCGGATACCGGATCGACAAAGTGCGCGAGGAATACCCGCAGTTCGAGTTCCGACACAACGCGGACTGGGAAAACAACAACATTCTGGCGTCGCTGTTCTGCGCCGAGGACTTGATGGATGAGCCGTTCCTCTGCTGTTACAGCGATATACTTTTCACGCCGCAAATCATCGCCAAGCTGGCGGAGTCGAAGGATGATACGGTCCTAGGGGTCGATACCGCCTGGCTTGTGAGGTATGCGGACCGCACCGACCATCCTCCGGATGACGCTGAGAAAGTAACCGTGGCCGACGGCACTGTGACCCGCGTGCATCGTCAGATTTCCGAGAGTGACGCTTATGGGGAGTACATTGGCGTGGCGAAGTTCTCGGCCGAAGGGGCAGCGCGATTGAGAGATTGTTATCACCGCTGCCGAGAGGAATTCGCGGGGAGACCGTGGCGCGAAGCAAAAGTGTTCGAGAAGGCTTACAAGATTCTGCTGTTCCAGGAGATGATCGAGGCGGGTGAGCGGTTCACGCACGTCGATACTCCGGGGGGATACATTGAGGTCGATACGCAGCAGGACTTCGAGTACGCGCGACTACATTGGACCGCCCGACATTTGGGAAAATAGCAATGAGTGACGACATCCTCTTTCCGACATCGGTCATCGGTTCACTTCCCCGTCCACAATACGTCAAAGACCTGATTGCGGACGATTTCCCTGTTCGCGAGGATGAGTATCGCCGATTAATGGAAGCGGCGATCCGCTCGGCGGTGGTGATGCAGGAGATGGCGGGACTCGACGTCATCACAGACGGTGAATGGTGGCGAAAAAGTTACATCGGCGTCATCGCCGAGCTGGCACACGGGTTTGAGCTCAGCCGGAATCCGGCCGACGGCCGCCCCTGGACGGTAGTGGTCGATAAGCTCTCGCCGAAGCACCCCGGTTTCATCGCCCGGGAGGTCTCCTTTCTCAGCAAGCTGACGAACCGTCGGATGAAAGCCACGCTGCCGGCCCCGGCGCTGTTGGGTGAGCGAATGTGGGATCCCGTCAAGTCCGCGAAAGCGTACCCAACGCGCGATGACTTTGTCCGTGCGTGCGTGCCAATCTTGCGGCGCGAAGTCGAGATTCTACGCGACGCGGGGGTGTCGATTATTCAAATCGATGACCCGCATTTGTGCCTGTTCGTCGATCCCGACGTCCGCGCCAAATACGAAGACCCGGACCGGGCCGCGGATTTCGCCGTGGACATGGACAATCAGGTCGTTGACGGGATCGAGGGGGTGAAGTTGGCAGTGCATCTTTGCCGGCGTGCCGGTGCCCGGGCGCGCGGCGAGGCACAACATCGCGGGGGTTACGATCCGATTCTGAGCCAGCTCGGCCGATTGAAGGTCGGCCACATTACGATGGAATTTACCTCGCCGGGGGCGGGAGATATGTCGGTCTTCAAGCGTTTGCCGGAAGACGTGGAGATCGGCTTGGGATGCGTCAGCTGTCAGCCGGGGGAAATCGATACCGTCGAGCAGATTGTTGACCGGGTCGAGATGGCCTTGCGGTATGTCGATCCCTCGCGGATCACTCTGAATCCTGACTGCGGCTTCGCACCCGGATCGGCAGCCGAAGTGAGCCTCGATGAAGTTTACACCAAGCTCAAGAACGAAGTCGGGGCTGCTCTCTGGCTGCGCGAACGGCACGGATGATTCGCGGCCGAGCATCCTTCTTGCCAATTTCAGTGGTGCTCGTCAATCGGGAAGGAGCCAGAGTGCGCTCGGCGGAAATCGCACGATCTGAACCGGGCGGTTGCACCGTGACGCCGTTACCTGCATGATACGGTTCAAGGACGCGCTCGCCACGGAACCGTGTTGGAACCTGTGGATGTTCTTTTGAGCTGTTCTGCATTTTGGCAAGTCCGGAAACGCACTCTCCGCTTGCGACAACGAACAAGGAAAACACGACACATGAAGTGCCGTAAAAGGCGTGGTCGTCTGCTGCTGGTGGGCGCTGTGATTCTTCTCTTCTGGAGCTTGCGGGGCGGAGCCCCCGCGGCCGAACCTCCGGCTGGCGGACCTTCCGTTGCGAAAACGACGGAGGGGACCGAATCAAAGCCATCCCCGAACGACAACCTGGAAGGCGATGCCTCCCAGCAAGAAAAAGAGGGGGAAGCGGCGGGGCACGATGATCCCGTCACACCGCTGTTACTCGCGATCTCTGTCGTTCTGCTGGCCGCGAAGGTGGGTGGGGACTTGATGGTCCGTGTCCGCCAGCCGGCCGTGCTTGGAGAATTGCTGGTTGGCGTGGTGCTCGGAAACCTGGTGATCTTCGGCTTCGATGGTCTGGAATTTCTACGCCCATTAGACCACGCGCACGGCGGGATGGGTCACGGTATTAACGCGAACGCATTGGCCTCGATCACGCTCGACGCACTGGCGCGCATTGGTGTCATCCTGCTGCTTTTTGAAGTGGGGATGGAGTCGAGCGTCAACGAAATGTGCAAGGTCGGGTGGTCCTCGCTGTTGGTGGCGACCCTTGGCGTCATCGCTCCCTTCGCGCTCGGGTGGATGGTCGGGAAATGGATGCTCCCCCAGGAGACATGGCATGTGCACATGTTTCTCGGAGCAACGTTGTGTGCCACCAGTGTCGGCATCACCGCACGCGTACTGAAGGATCTCAAGAAGAGCGATTCGAAAATCGCGAAGATCGTGCTCGGAGCAGCGGTCATCGACGATGTGATGGGGCTGGTCGTGTTAGCCGTCGTGCAGGCCATTATTCAGAAAGGGACGGCCGAGCCATTGGAAATCGCGATCATATCCGGCAAGGCGCTTGGCTTTCTGCTGGGTGCGGTCATTCTGGGAGACTGGTTGAGCCCCAAGCTGTTTCGCGTGGCTGCGTCGCTGCGCGTGCACGGCATGTTGATGGTGACGGCGCTCGCCTTCTGCTTCGGACTGGCTTGGTGTTCGAGTCAGATGGGTTTGGCGCCGATTGTAGGCGCTTTCGCCGCGGGATTGATCCTCGACGAGAAACACTATGCATCGTTGCTGCACAAAGAAGAGCGCTCGCTGGAAGACTGGGTGATGCCGGTGACCACGCTGATGGTACCAATCTTCTTCGTGATGATGGGATTCAATGTCGATCTTAGGAGCTTCATGAATCCGCAGGTTTTGTTGCTGGCGGGCGGGATCACAGCGGCTGCGATCATCGGCAAGCAGGTTTGCGCGTTCGGTGTGCTTGAACGACAGGTTGATCGCTTGAGCGTGGGTATCGGAATGATTCCCCGTGGCGAGGTCGGCCTGATCTTCGCCGCCATTGGGCAGGGATTGCATGATGAAGGAAAGCAGGTGGTGAATGCTTCGGTCTATTCCGCGATTGTGGTTATGGTCATCGTGACCACGCTCATCACGCCGCCATTATTGTCCTGGTCTCTGCGGAGGTCAGATGCTGCAGCAGGGGAAGCCGCGGAGTCCGGAACCGCGTGATCTAGGAAATCGCCCGGTCCGACTGTGGCGTATCTCCTTTCCGAGAACATCGGCGATTCGCCGCCAAGTGGATCAATCCTGGAACCTGGGGTGCAGGGACGGTAGTATCGGGAATCAGCCCTTTCGGGCGACGTTCTCGATTTTTGCGATTTGTCGTTGATCCATACTTCCGTTTTCGTGGAGCCTCTCGTGAACCGTTTACTCCTTATGATGAGCATTGTTTGCTGCTCGTGTTTCTTGGGCGGCAGCGTCCCGCCGGCTGCATCGGCCGATGATGATATCAGGATCGAGCGCGTCTTCGGGCAGGAACTGCCCGATGCGTACAAACACCCGGTCTGTTTCACCGAACTCGACAATGGCGATCTGTACCTGGTGTACTACGGTGGCACGGGGGAATACGGTTCGGACACTTACGTTCGCGGTTCCCGACGGGTGAAGGGAAGCGATGCCTGGACGCGCCCCGAGGTGATCGCCGACACGCCGTTTCGCGGCGACGGGAACGCCGTCGTGTGGCAGGCGCCGGATGGTCTGGTGTGGCTGTTCTACGTCTGCCGATACGGCGAGACCTGGACCGAATCACGGATCAAGTACAAGGTCTCACGCGACGGAGCCCACACCTGGTCCGATTCCGATATGCTTGCGTTTGAGTTAGGATCCATGGTCCGCGGTCGGCCAATAGTTCTCAACAACGGCGATTATCTGCTGCCAGTATACCACGAGACCGGACATGATCAGGAGTTCGTCGGCCCCGATACGACCTCCTACTTCCTGCGAAAGAAGAAGGATTCGAGCGAATGGGTCGCGACCAACCACAGTCATGCCCGATTGGGCAGCCTGCAACCGTCCGTCGCGCAGATTGACGACAACTATCTCGTCGCCTATTCCCGACGGGGAGGAGGCTACATGCTGCAGCCGGACGGTTTCGTCATTCGCGCGGAATCGCGCGACGGTGGGAAAACCTGGAGTGACGGCGTCGATACTAAATTTCCCAACCCAAATGCCGCCGTCGATTTCATCAAGTTGCAAAGTGGGCATCTCCTTCTCGTTTACAACGACAGCAATTCCGGCGAGCGAATGCCTCTGACCGTCGCCATCTCCACCGACAACGATAAAACCTATCCGCATCGACGGGATATCGTGAATTGGAAGGGGGACTCGGCGGCTTATCCCACGGCTGTGCAGACGCGCGACGGCATGATCCACGTGACGTTCACGTCGCAACGGCGGACGGTCGTCAACCACGCGGTCTTCAGCGAGGAAGCGATCCTCAATCATTCAAAGCCCGAGAAGTGATCGCGGCGACCGTCGAACGACTCGTATGACCTGCACCCAGGGAAGAGACCGTGGGAAAAGACCGTTTCGCGGAGCGACGCGACAAACTCTCGAAAGCCCTTCGAGCCCACGGGGCCGATGCGCTACTTGTCACGAAGTCGACCAACGTCCGATATCTGACCGGCTTCACCGGCGAAGACAGCTACCTGTTGGCCGGTCCAGGCTTGTCCGTGCTCCTTAGTGACGGTCGCTTCGCCACGCAGATCGCTGAAGAGTGCCCGAACCTCGATGTTCGTATTCGCAGTCTGCGCGAGACTCTTTTGGAGGCGACGGCGAAAACCGTCCGGCGGGCCGGCATCCGACATCTCGGCTTTGAGAGCGATGCGATGTCGTATGCGAGCTGGGAAAAACTCGTCGAGCTGCTAAAAGCTGCCGAAAGTGTGCCCTTGTCGGGCGTGGTGGAAGAATTGCGGATGGTCAAGGATGCCGAAGAGGTCGACCAGATTCGGGAAGCAGCCCGGCAAGCAGAGCGGGGATTCGAGGTTCTGCGGGCATCCCTGACGCCTGAAATGACGGAACTGGATGCTGCTCAAGAACTTGAGTATGCGATGCGGCAGTTCGGAGCCCGCCGGCCAAGCTTCGAGACAATTGTGGCTGTGGGAGATCGCTCGGCGCTGCCCCATGCACGCCCCACCTCTCGGTGCTTGCGAGAGGCGGATTTTCTGCTCGTCGACTGGGGAGCGTGCAATTTTCAGGGGTATGCGAGTGACTTGACGAGGATGCTGGTGACCGGTAAGATTTCGCCCAAACTACAGAAGGTGTATAGAGTTGTGTTGACGGCCCAGCTTCGTGGGATCGAGGCAATCCGTCCGGGGGTGAAGGCTGGTGAAGTTGATGCGGCTTCACGGCGGGTCATTGCCAAAGCGGGATGGGAACGCAACTTCCGACACTCGTTGGGTCACGGCATCGGCCTCGATATTCACGAAGGGCCGCGCCTTGCAAAAACATCGGAAGTCATGCTACGACCGGGTATGGTCGTGACCGTTGAGCCGGGGGTCTACTTCCCTGGTTGGGGTGGCGTCCGTATTGAAGACGACGTGTTGGTCACAAAAAAAGGTTGTGAAGTTCTCACGTCGACGCCAAAAGAACTGGAACAAATGATCGTCGGATCGTGCTGAGATCGATTGCAGGGATTCTCGTTTCGATTTCGATCATCTCACGGCCGCTTTGGAAGTTGTGCGAGTAAACGTATGTCAGAGGAAGCCACAGGCGGCGGAGGCGCTCCATTCGATCTTACCAGGTTACGTGAACTGGTTGAGATGATGGAGCAACATGGGCTGACGGAAGTCTCATTGCAGCGCGGCGAGGAGAAATGGCGGCTGCGACGAGGTCCGACGGAAATGCCGATGTCGGCCATGCCATTCACCGTTTCACCCCATCCTGTTGCACCTGCTGCGACAGCTGCGCAAGCGCCGGCAGCTACACCAGCTGCTCCCGCTGACATTGGGCTGCTCGTCATCAAGAGCCCGACGGTAGGAACTTTCTATTCGTCGCCGAGTCCCGACGACCCCCCGTTTGTCTCCGTAGGTTCGCGCGTTCAGGCCGATACGATTGTATGCATTGTCGAAGCGATGAAAGTCTTCAACCAGATCCCCGCCGAGCTCAGCGGAACAGTCGTCGAAGTTCTGGTGAACAGCGGAGACTCGGTCGAGTTCGGGCAACCTCTGTTTAGCGTTCGCCCGGGGTGACGGATCATGTTCCAGAGGATCCTAGTCGCCAACCGAGGCGAAATTGCGTTGCGGGTAATTCGCGCCTGCCGTGAGATGGGCATTCAGACAGTCGCCGTCTTCAGCGAAGCCGATCGAGGAGCGCATTATCTGTCGCTCGCGGACGAAGCGTATTGCATCGGCCCCCCGCCTTCGGTCGACAGCTACCTGATGATCAACCGGATCATCAGCGCTGCGGAAATTGGCAATGTGCAGGCGATTCATCCGGGTTACGGATTCCTGGCCGAGAATGCGCATTTCGCCGAGGTGTGCCGCAGCTGCAACATTGAATTCATCGGCCCTCCGCACGAAGCGATGGCCAAACTGGGGGATAAGATCAGCGCCCGAACTATCGCCGCGGAAGCCAAGGTTCCCCTGGTGCCCGGCAGCGACGGACTGGTGACCAGCGAGCAGGAAGCATTGCAGATCGCCTCGCGAATTGGTTATCCGGTACTCATCAAGGCGACGGCTGGCGGCGGCGGAAAAGGAATGCGCGTCGCAATGAACGACATTTCGCTGAAGGCGGGGCTCAAGGCAGCCTCGGCCGAGGCGGAAAAGGCGTTCAAGAACCCCGGCGTCTATCTGGAAAAATACATTGAGAATCCTCGGCACGTGGAAGTACAAATCCTCGCCGACAATCATGGAAACGTGCTCCATTTGTGGGAACGGGATTGCTCTCTCCAGCGCCGTCATCAAAAGCTCGTCGAAGAAAGCCCCGCCCCGCTCCTCCCGCAAAAGGTCCGGGAAGACATTTGCAAATCGGCCGTGCGGCTGGTGAAGGAAGCCGGCTATACCAACGCCGGAACGGTGGAGTTCATCGTCGACAAGGACTTCAATTTCTACTTCATTGAAGTGAATGCCCGCATCCAGGTCGAGCACCCAGTTTCCGAATCGGTCACGGGGATAGACCTGATTCAGATGCAGATTCGCATCGCCAACGGCGAGCGTTTGGAGATCAAGCAGCGGAACGTCCCCTGCAACGGTTCGTCCATCGAACTGCGGATTAATGCCGAAGACCCCGAGAACGGCTTTCGCGGGTGTCCCGGCCGAATTACGAAATTGCGGGTGCCGGGCGGGCCGGGAGTCCGGTTCGATTCCCACGTCCACGAGGGCTACACAATCGGCCCCTATTATGATTCACTAATAGGAAAGCTGATCGTGCATCGCCCGTCGCGCACCGAGGCCATTGCCTGCATGCGGCGTGCATTGGACGAATTTGTGATCGAGGGGATTAAAACCACGATCCCACTGGCGCGAAAAATCTTCAACCACTCCGCGTTTGTCGATGGACAGGTGGATACGACCTTTATCGAACGGACATTTTAGCAGACGTCGCGTGCCGCCAAGAATTGTGCATGTGACCGGCTTTATTCCCCCACTAGCGGATACGCGAAGCTGACAGGCAAGAGAGACGAAACATGAAAGTTGGTTTGCTGACAGGGGGCGGGGACTGCCCGGGATTGAATGCGGTCATTCGTGCGGCGGTGCGAACGTTGCATAACTCCGGTGCCCAGGCACTGGGCCTGCTCGAAGGTTGGCGCGGCGCGATTGAGGGGAATTTTGTCGAACTGAAGCCCGAGAATACCGATGGTATTATCGACCGTGGCGGAACAATTCTCGGCTCCTCACGGACGAATCCCTACAAGAAAGCTGCCGACATCGACAAGCTTGCGGAGACATGGAATCGCATCGGTCTATCCGCACTGATCGCAATCGGCGGAGATGACACGCTCGGTGTCGCCAGCAAACTGTATCACGACCGGGGTTTGTCAACGGTCGGCGTTCCGAAGACGATCGACAACGACCTCAGTTCCACCGATGTGACATTCGGATTTGATACATCGATCAACATCGTGATGGAAGCGGTCGACCGACTGCGGACGACGGCGGAGTCACACCGCCGCGTGATGGTCATCGAGACGATGGGACGGCACGCCGGCTGGATCTGCTGCTATGCGGGAGTCGCCACCGCGGCCGATTACATCCTCGTCCCCGAGGTCGAAGTCGACATCAATCGCATGTGCAACATTCTGAAGAAACGCCGTGAAGGGGGCAAACCGTACGGTATTGTGTTGGTCAGCGAGGGGGCCAAGCTTCCCAACGACTCCGAGTTCGTCACGCAGGATGCGGAGGTCGACGACTTCGGCCATGTGAAACTCGGGGGCATCGGTGAAGTGATCGCCGACATCATCGAAAAACGGACCGGCTTTGAGACCCGGGTCGTCACGCTCGGCCACCTGCAGCGCGGCGGTCCGCCGAGTGCGTACGATCGGGTGCTCGGCACGCGACTGGGCATTCATGCGGCGCGGCTGGTCATCGAGAAGAACTTCGGTCGCATGGTCGCCCTGCGGGGGACGAAAATCGTCAGCGTCCCCCTGGCCGAGGCCGTCGGTACGATGCGCGTGCTCGACTCCGATTTTCTGAGCGAGGCCGAAGAGTTCTTCAAATAGCAAGCGCGACGACTAACATCCGACGATCGTTAAACAACAGCCCTACGTTCGCCGGGCAACTCTACTGCTCGCCTAGGTAATCCTTCAGCTTGACATGCACGAAGGGACGCTTGTAAGCCTCGGCCTGCTTCTTGGCGTAAGAGACCCAGAGTTCCAGAGCAGTTGCGTCGTAGACAACGTCCAGCACATTCGCTCCTTTAATCGGAATCTTACAGGCGACTTCCCGCATTTCCTTCGCGCCAATTTTACCGTATAGCTTCTTCAACGGCTGGTACGCCCCCCGCCCTTCGTCCTGGTAAACGATGTTCTCAAATACATCCGGAGCCAGCTCGTCTTTCGGGTCGTTGTCTTTCCAGATAATCAGTTCCGGAGCGTGGGCCAGCATCTTCACCGCCCGCTTGCTTTGACCGTCGCCGACGACGTAGTGGTACTTCTTGATCCGGTCGGCTGACTGAAAAATACCGATTGCCTTATCCAGGTTGTCGGCGTCGTACAGCGCGGTGCGAAACAACGTCGTGAAATGGACTCCGTTGATATCAAATGGAAAGTCCTTCCCGGGCGAATCGCCCATCTCCGACAGGACAATGCCGCGGGCATTCATACCGGTGTTTGAGCCGATGACTCCGGCGAAGGTGACATTCACGTGTGGAATTCCCTCTTTGGGAAGATAGACCACGATGCAGGGGTGATCCTGTGCGGTAAGTCCCATTTCCCAGTCGAGGTTTCGGGTCTGGTAGAGATGCCCATCTTTTGTGGCGGCTCCCCAGGCGGAGATGCTGCTGCACGAATAATCGGCGATTACCGGCAGAGCATGCGCCCGCTGCAATTCTTCCAGCGACAACCCGCTCCCTTCCGCCAAACCCCGTAGCTCCTCATGAAAGCGAGGATCGGTGTGCGGCGCGATCGCTTTCCAGGCGGCATCGAGTGAAGCATCCGTAAAGCGTTTCGGATCTTCGGCCTTTATCAGCTTGAGTGCAGTCCGGATAAACTGCACCGAGTCCTGCTTGGTCAATTCGCCGATTTGTTTCCCCATCTCGTATGGAGTTCCGCGAGCAACAACGAGTGGAATCGCATCCTTCCCCTGGCCCACGGAGGTCAGTCGCCCTTGTGCCAAGGCCAGACCTGCCATGCCGACGTAGGACGCAACCAGCACCAGAGCGATTCGCAGGAGATTTGTCATGGACGTGGTTCCCCGAAAAAGTAAAAGTTGAAAGATGTTAAGCGACGCGCCTAATTTTGTCGCGGATGGAAATCAGGCAACAGGTTGCGAGCCAACGATGTCCGGATCGGTCTCGGGGACAGCCGGTTTATCGGGATCGAACCACTCCGGCTTGAAGACGATCCGCTTTTTGTACTTCATGGCGAGGTTGGCGGTGAGAGCCATGATGGCATCTCCCATCGCCACGGTGCCGGGGCAGCGCAAGCCCCCTTCTTTCGGATCTTTGAAGTTGTTCGTGCGGATGCAGTGGCAGAAATGTTCCATTTCTTCGGTATAGCCGCGGCTGACGTTGCCGACAACCGCCGAGGTATCGGCTACGCCACCGGTGTTGGTCTCGTAGGCATCGAGCACCGGGCCGCCTCCCTTGCTCGAATCGACGACCCACAACCGCTGATCGACACCACCACCGCCGGTCGTGGGGCTGGCTTCTTTATAAAGCAGAACTTCCTTTTCGGTTTGTACGATCATCGTCCCGCGGCTGCCGAAGACTGTTTCACCGTACGGTTCCAACCGGTTCGTGTTGAGCGATGAATACGTGACGATGCAGATGTCGTTCGGATTGTCCTTGGCATCGTAATGCGGACCGGGGAACTCAAACGTCACATAAACGTGGTCGTCAATCTCTCGGTCGTCTTTCTGCTTGTCGGGAGAACCGACCCCCTTTACGCCGTAAAAGTTCCTCCCTCCGTAGCCCTGCACGGCCAGCGGATGCACCTTGCCGAGGAAGATGCTGCACGCATCAAGCTGGTGGCTTCCCAGTTCCGCCATCAGCCCGCCGCCGGTTGAGTTATACAACCGCCAATTGACAAGCTGTTCGACGGATTCGAAGCCGTAGTCCTTAATGTTCTTCTCCAACGCTTCGCGGTCTTCCTGCGGAACGCGGTCGCGCCAGCTGTCGCGTTCGGGGAAGCTATTGTTGCGATGCCACTGGGCGCGAATAAAGCGAATGTCCCCCAACAATCCCTGCCGCACGAGGTGGTTGGCGTTGTCGT
Organism: uncultured Planctomycetaceae bacterium; assembly: GCA_964626885.1. Classification (GTDB taxonomy): domain Bacteria; phylum Planctomycetota; class Planctomycetia; order Planctomycetales; family Planctomycetaceae; genus CAZVJA01. The sequence continues at coordinate 18,061 of CAZVJA010000073.1, forward strand.
ACAGTACGCTGTAGTGCCGTTGGTGCCCTACCGCCAAGAGCAGCTTCTTCTCGCGGGCCTTGGCGATCATCTGCTTGCACTGCGTGATGTTTTGCGCCATCAGCTTTTCGCTGAGCACGTGCTTGCCGGCGTCGAGCGCTTCCATCGTGATCGCCGCATGCATGTTGAGCGGCACGGCAATGACGACCGCCTCGATATCCTTGTCGGCCAGCAACTCGCGATGATCTTTGTACAACTTGACCTTCATCGCCTTCTCTTCGCCGACTTTGCGGATCAGGCCGATCCGGTCATTGTTGCCGTCACCGTGCAGTGCCCGCAAACGGTTCGAAGGACGGATGTCAGCCACGGCGACGATGTTCATATATTCCGGGGGATGTTGCGTGAGGAGCACGCTTCCCTCATCGCCGGTGCCGATAAACCCGACGCGGACCGGATCACCCTTCAGCTTTTCGTAGCCGAAGTAAAGAGCTCCCAGCCCAGTCCCCGCCGCGGCGGCCCCTTTCAAAAAATCGCGCCGCGTGAAATTCGCTGCCGCGTTGAAATTGTCTTTACCGATCTGAACCTGTTCGGGTGTCAGTTGCATGGCCATCAGCCTTGTCTCTCAAGTCCAAGAGAAAATGTCGTTTGATCCGCTACAAACACGCCGTCGTCACGGCGATAAAGATTATTACTTTGCCGCGGAATTTTTTCCGCGAAACAGCCAGCCGAGCAGTCCATCGACGCCGAACCAGCGACCTGTGGGCATGCAGGCAATCGCCAGAAGCGCCACAATCTCGATCGAGTTCTTATTGACGATCAAGGAATGCTCCGGACCGGGAACTTCCGAAAGTGCCGGCACTCCCGGCCAGGGAGGCATCGCCAGGTAGAACATCAACAGCATGCCCGCCCCAGCGAGCGCCGCCAGGCGGGTACATAGCCCTGTGATCAGCAGGCAACCGAGAATCACCAGCGACCAGATCGTCGTCTGATCGAGTTGCGAGATTTTTGTCGGAATATCGCCGACCGGCCCTTTGGCCAATTGCTCGGCTCGCAACAGCTTGTTCGCCTCGCTCTTGAAGTCTGATTCCAGCGCCTTGATTGGCCCCACCAGTTGAGCGCGAATTCCCTGAATTTCGTCCCACTGCTTGCTCAGATGATCGTGCTGAAAATCCTGCTGGGCTTTTTTTAAATTCGCTTCGTAGCGCGCGAGCAAATCCTGGTATTGCTCGATTTTCCCTTTCCGCTTTTCGTCGATCGTTCCCTTGTACTTCTCGAAGTACAGTCCCACGCGCTCGGGATCCCCTTTCAACGTGGCTACCAACCGCTCTTTGTAGCTCAATTGCGAGGCCCGCTTGTAAATGTCTTCGACCGCCTTTTTGTAGGCAGCGAGGTCGGCGATCCGCTTCTCCAGTTCCGCTTTCTTCGCGCCGTCTTCCGGCATCGCCGGGGCGCTCGGCGACAAATACGCCGCGGCTTCAGCGTCACCGTTCATCAAGTCGAGCAGTTTTTCTCTCTCTGACGGTAGCAGGTGCAACTGCCCATCGACCACCAACCGCTTCTTTGCTTCGTCATACCGGACCGCCTTTTTCATTTCGCCGCCGAAGTCGAACTTCACACCGTTCGGCAAATGGTCCAATGCCGCCACATACTCCTTCCGGCCGTTGAGCATGACGTCGAGAGTGCTCCTCTGGCGGTCATCGAGGTCGGAGTAATGGTCGAGGAATTTGTGATACCACGCATCCCAGCGGGCGGCGACGGCGTCGGAATCAAGCCAATTCAACTCGTCAGGATCGCCCGTCAACTCACGAAACTTGTCGCGGAACGGACCTTGTGCATTCCGCAAGTAACCGGCCGAGGTCCAGGGGCGCGGGGAGTCGAACGTATCGAGCTTCCACAACCCCTCGTACAAAAACTGCCAGCCGATCGAAATCCGCAGCAGCACGAGAAACAGGACCGCCAAGCCCCCTAATCGCCTCGGATCGCGCACGCTTCTTCCTCCGGACTCGCGCTTTTACGCGAAGAACAGCGTCTCTTCGGGGATGCCGCACAGCACCGGATCAAGCCGCAAACCGCTCTCCGGACGCGGAATCAGCAGCGCCCCCACCTCCTGGTGATTATCGCAATACTCCCGGGCTTTTTCGACCCCGCCGACAAAAAACGCCGTCGAGAGTGCATCCGCCTCGGCCGCCGTCGGCGCCACCACTGTCACCGACAAAAGCTGTTCCGCCGGAAGACCTGTCCGGGGGTCGAGAATATGCCCGTACCGCTTTCCTCCATGCCGAAAATACTGAATATTCGACCCGCTGGTCGCCATCGCCCGGTCAGCCAGCACAATTGTGGCCAGACGTTCCCCGGGAACAAACGGATTGCGAATTCCCACCGGCCAGCCCCCCAGCCCGCAATGATCCCCCCGTGCCAGAATGCTGCTTCGCCCGCCGTGAATCAGCCAGTCGGCGAGCCCACGTTCCGTGAGCAGCTCCCCTGCCCGATCGACCGCGTGCCCTTTGCCGATGGCGCCGAGATTCAGTTCCAACCCCGCGCACAGAAACGACACTTGGACCTGCGCGTCGTCAAACTGCACGTGGTCGATACCGGTCTTCGCCAATTCTGAGTCGATCTCCTGTTCGGACGGAATGCGACCCTCCAGCCGGCAGCGCCGCCAGAGCGCAATCAGCGGTCCGGAGGTCGGGTCGAATGCCCGATCCGTCGCGAGGCTGAGGTTTTTCGCGAGCAACAGAAGCTCGTACAGTCGCCGTTCGACGGCGACAGGCTCACTGGCGGCGCGCGCATTGAGCCGCGATAGTTCGCTGTCCTCCCGGTAGACCGTCATCTGCCCTTCGAGTTGATGCACCAGATCGAGCGCATCGGAAGCCAGCATAATCTGCTCGGCCGGTCCTGGATTGAGCACGACAGACCAGTCGCAGGCCATTGCCCGTGTGCCGAGCCGGACCGTATCCCCCGCCTGCGGCGCTGCCACCTGATCCGCGCTCTCAATGATCGCATCCGCCAGCACATCCCCCGCGCGCTCGACCTGCTGGCGCAGCGCCCGCCCGGAGAGAAAATCGCGGCGGTTGGGGTTGCCGGTGGGAGTGGAATCGGGCATCGGACATCAAGGGGTAAATCAGTGTGTGGAGCTTCGCAGAAGTTGCTCTACCGTATTATACCGCGGCCCCGAGGAGCCGGGCCATCAGCACTTACAGTAGACTACTTCCCGCGCCTCACCTCCGGCTTCATCTTCTTCAGCAGCTCCGCGTCCGGGCCGCCGCCGAACTGCTTCCAGTAGAGCGCCTTAAAGGGGTTGATATCGGGGCCGATTGCCTCTTCATTCTCCAGCCGCGGCAAGACGTCGTTCCACCACTTATCGTAGGCTGCGCGCAACTCAGCGATCACGTCCGGATGGTCTGCGATGACATTCCTTTTCTCGCCGGGGTCAGCCTGTAGGTCGTACAGCTCCACGTTGTTGACCAGCGTGAACCGGCTGTTGCGGATCGAGCAGAGTTTGTATTTTGCTGCTTCCGCCCCACCCCGCTCCCAACGGCCGCAGTGGGTAAGGAAATACCGGTCCGGCCATTCCGCCCCCGTGTTCTTCAAGAGTGGCCACAGACTCCGCCCATCGATCTGCTGTTGCTCCTGCTCGGTGAACATTGTGCCGGTGATCTCCGCCAGCGTGGGAAAAATATCGATGTGCGCGCTCAGCGTCGGCACATCGCGCCCGCCGTCGAAACCAGCCGGCCACCTCCAGAACGACGGCACGCGCGTCCCCCCCTGGTACGGCGTATTCTTCGAGCCGCGCATCCCCGCGTTAAAAATTTTCGTCCCCACCGTCCCACCGTTGTCGGTCAGAAAAATTACCAGCGTATTCTCGGCCAATTTCCATTCATCCAGCTTCTTCAGCAGTCGGCCGAAGTTGTCGTCAATGTTCTCAATCATGCCGTAAAACCGCGCCGGGTTCTCGGGCAGCTTTTCCTTGTAACGGGCGAGATAATCCTCGGGAACATCGAGCGGAAAGTGAGCGGCATTCGGCGTGATGTAGGCGAGGAACGGCTTGCCCCCCGCGCGCCGGCTGTCGATCCACCGGATCGCCTGATTAAAGAAAACATCGGTGCAGTAGCCGGTTGTCTTCTCGAACGTGCCGTTGTGCAGAATCGCGGGGTTGAAGTTGCTGTTTCCCGGAGCGTCGCCGCAACTGCCGGGATACGTCTGGCCGATGCCGCCGGCTCCGTGAATGAAGACTTCGTCGAAGCCGCGGTGTTCGGGCTGATAAGCCGGCTCGTCCCCGAGGTGCCACTTGCCGAAGATGCCGGTCGTGTAGCCGGCCCGTTTGAGCATCTGCGGCAGCGTGGCGGCTTTGAGGCTCATCCGCTCCCGTTCGAGAATGGTGTGCGTCACCCCCGACTTGAATTCGTGCCGGCCGGTCATCAGGGCGCAGCGTGTCGGCGCACAGGTCGGGCTGACGTGGAAATCGGTGAAGCGGACGCACTGCCGGGAAAACGCATCGACGTGCGGCGAGCGGACGACCGGATTGCCGAGACAGGCGAAATCGCCGTAACCGACATCGTCGGGCATCACAACCACGATGTTCGGCCGCTCGGCTGCGGGGGCGCCTGAACAGCGCAGAAGAGACGCAGCAACCGCCATGCAGTAAAGGAGTC